>JBEIUK010000045.1:0-15471 GCA_040374415.1 Gemmatimonadaceae bacterium
CCCGTGATGCCTCAGGTATCACGGGGCTTCGAGTATCCGCTTGCCAAGGGCGCGCGTCGCGCATCGGCGTCGCGCATCGGCGTCGCGCATCGGCGAGCACCGGGGTCACCTGCTGATTTGGGGGGTGGGCCATAAACTGGCCGAGGCACCGGTGTGCTCACGGTGCCGGAACCGCGCTTACTTCAACAGCTGATCGAAGGACGCGACCTGGGTGGGACCAAAGCTGGTCACCGTGATGTGCTGCCCCGTGGCGGGGTCCTCAAGCACCAACCGGCCGTCGGTGTAGCGCACGAGCCGGAATGGGACCTCACGGCCAATGTGCGCCAACGTGCGCGCCCGCGTGAGCGCACGCAGCGACCCACGGAGAAACCCGCCGGTGCCTGGCTCTATGTGCGCGGCTTCCTGATGCGTCGCCGCGTCTGTGACAAGGATGCCCCCATCGGTGGCGTCGGCAAACAACAACGTTCGCTCGGACTGCACCGCCGTGGAGGTCTCACGCACCGCGCCAAAGCCGAACAGACGTGCCGACGCCGCCAGACCAATGACAAAGACGATGAGGGCCCCGCCGCCGATCAGGGCGGCACGGGGCACCTTCATGGGGGGTGCCCCGCCGGGGCGCTCCCCAGGTTCCGGCTCGAAATGGATGGTACCGCTCATATGCCCGCCGGGTGTGGCATCGCACCGCCGTCTAACCCATCGACCCGTACCGCGACCCGCGGCATCGCCGCGTCCGCGGCCACCGGCGTTCCACCAGCCGCTTGCACCGCGGTGGCCAGCAAGGCCCCAATACGGGCCGGCTCCGTCAGCCCACGCAGCATCGGGCGCGGCTGATTGAAGCGCCAGACCTGACAGTGGGGCCACAGCGCGATGTAGGCGATGCGCTGCCCTGGCACCAACGTCAGCACCAGCTGTCCCGTCCCGTCAGGAAAGGCCCCGAGGTCGGCCGACTGCAAAATCGTGAACGGAATGTTGATGGACATCGGGAAGACCATCCCAATCCGCAGCACCACGCGGCGATTGGTGATGGCGTACCACGATGTCCGGGCGATCAGGATGGCGAGCCCCCAGACAATGGCCAGCACGACGCCCGTCAGGAGCAACCGCACGGCAAGACTGGGCCAGAAGGTCCCCGCTGCGATCGCGGCCCCGGCCGTGCTGCCCCACGCCAACAACATGACGGCGAAATAGGCAGCCACCCACCGCCACCGAAACACATGTCGGGCCACGGCGCTCGCGGCGGGTGCGCCCTCCCACAACAGCTGCTCACCCGCCGGCAAGGGATGCGGAACCCCTGCGATGTACACAGGCGTCCCGCTCCCAGTGTCGCGTGTCATATGATCGGCTCGCTGCGCTCCGGCGTCGCGTACAGATGTCCGCCGGCGAAGTAGGCCATAATCTTGTCCTCTTCCAACAGCGTGATCTGATCATTGCGCGCGATCCCCGGCACGTCGGCGAACTGCGCCGCCGTGATGGCTTTGACCAGGAGCTTATCGTTGCCCCACAGGCCAAAATTCGGCCACTGCACAAAGCCGGCCGGCAGCATGACGTGCCGTCCACCATTCGCCAGCGCCACTTCGTAGTAACGCACCTGGGGCTCCGCGCGGTCGACCCACAGCTCCACCACCGTCCCGGCGACCTCCTTATCGAGGGCAACCACCGGCATGCCACGCGGATCCGGATCACCGGACGCAACATGGAACGTGGGATCGAGGCGCATCGGGATGATCTTCGCCGCACCATGCACCGTCATATCCGGCGTATCGGCCCGCTCGGCCCACGAGGCCGGCCCCACGCCATCCACCATGGGATTCCCCGTCGGGACGAGTGGCGAACCGTTGTAGTGATCGACCGGAACTGCCTTGATCTCAGCCATCAGTGCGCTCCTCCATCAGTCGGGCGATGAATGTAGGTCTTCTTCTCCGGCACCGGCGGCCAGCCTTCGCGCGGTCCCTGCGGCGACTCGAGCGGATAGCCTTCCCGCTTATCCTCGCGTCGGATGTAGATGATCAGACCCGCGAAAAAGAGCCAGAACGCATACAGCGCGATCTGAGCACCGTCGATTTTCTCCATCATGGGACAACTCCGTGCAGGAGGGTGAAGGGGTCATGCAGGGATATCCGCCAGACCGAACGGCTCGGCAGGCGGCAAGACAGACTCGACCTGAGAGCGCCGGACCGCTAACGGCCCCAGCGCCACCAGCGTGGCGAACAACACTAGAATCTCCAGCGCATACACGAACTCATACGGCACTGCAGGATGCGTCAGCGCCGGGCCCAACGCACCGATCGACACGAGATGGGATAACCAGTCCTTGGCCACCCCGCTCATCGCGAACGACAACCCTTCCGCCGTGGCAAAGACCGCGCCCCAGGCCCCCAGCGCAATGCCATGCTGCGACGGATCCCGCAGCCGCATCGCAAAGGAGAGCGTCCCCACGCCAAACCATCCCTCGCCAAAGCCGATCAGCGCCACCCCCAGCCGGAAGACCCACGGGGCGTGCAGCGGCGCCGCAAAGACCACAAGCGCGAAGGCGAGAATGCCGATCAAGACCCCAAGCGCCGCGAGACGAATGGGATCCCGCGTCTGCTTGAGCATGACCGCGGCCAGCGCGAAGGAAACCACCGCCCCCGCCGCCATGATGGCGGTCAGTTGCGTGGTCTGCGACACGCTCAGATGGAGGATCTCCCCGCCATACGGTTCCAGCAGGACGTCCTGCAGGTTGTACGCAAAGAATCCGAGCGCCGAAGCCACCAGCAGGCGGACGGCCTGGCCACCAGCCGTAAAGGTCGTCCACGCATCACGGAACCGCGGGCGCCGTTCGCCAGGCTGATACGGCGTGGTGCCCTCCACCCGCGCCTCCTGTCCCCAGAGCGAGACCAGATTGCACAGGATCACGAACAGCGCCGTCCCCTGAATCACCTGAATCAGCCGGATCGGGGTGAAGTTGCGGAGCAGCATTTCCAGCAGCAGCGCACTGACGAGCGTCCCCATGAGCATCATGAGGTACATCAGCGCGATCACCCGCGGGCGTTTGTCTTCGGTGACAATGTCGGTCGCGAGGGCCAGACCGGCCGTCTGAGCCGTATGCGCGCCACCGCCCACCAGCAGGAAGCTCAGCGCCGTGGAGGCGTAGCCCAGCCAGACCGGCGCATGGCCATTCGGCTCGGAAAGCAGCAGCAGCGAGAAGGGCATGATCGCCAACCCCGCAAACTGCATGAGCGTCCCGACCCACAGGAACGGCACGCGCTTCCATCCCAGAAAACTCCGATACGTGTCGGAGCGGAATCCGACCAACGCCCGGAACGGTGCCACCAGCAGCGGGATCGCCAACATGGTCGCCACCAACGAGGCTGGTACCGCCAATTCCAGGATCATGACCCGGTTGAGCGTCCCCACGAACAGCGTCTGCACCAGTCCCACCGAAAGCTGAAAGAGCGACAGCCGCATCAGCCGCCCCACGGTGAGTTCCGCGTGCGCCACATCGGCGAACGGCATCCAGCGACGGCTCAATCGAACCGTCGCGCGAGCCGCCAGATCAGCGAGACTGGAGGCCATCGATCACCAAACGGGTTGCATGCGCACATCCGCCGGCAGCGGCTGCTTGACCGGCGCCCGGAGGAAGAGCCGCACGAAGGTCACCACGTTGGCGGCCTTGAGGAACGCCACTTTGACCGACGACCACATGCCGCCTGCCTGCTCCGCCTTCCGCATCGCATCGGTGTTCCGCCACATGGTATCCATGAGCGCCCAGAACCCGTCGCTCTCGGTATCGATCGTATGCGGGAAGACCTGCCGACTGATCAGGTTGGTCAGTGCGATCACGCGGCGATCGTAATCCTCGACATCGATCCCCATGGCCGCGAAGAACGGCGCCCGGGCATGATCCCGCACATACATCGTGCAGAAGACCGCCAGGAGGAAGAACCGGATCCAGAGCCGGTTCACCCCTTCCAGATATTCGGGATTGGAGCGCATCAGCACGGCGAACGCCTCGCCATGGCGAAACTCATCCAGGCACCAGTTCTCGAACCACTTAAAGATGGGATGGAAGCGCTTGTCCGGATTCTTCTCGAAGTTCCGAAAAATCGTGATGTAGCGCGCGTAGCCGATCTTCTCGGACAAATACGTGGCGTAGTAGATGAACTTCGGCTGAAAGTACGTGTACTTCTTCACCTTGGTGAGGAAGCCGAGGTCCACCGCGACCTGGAAGTCGTTGAGCGTGTGATTGATAAAGCCGGCATGCCGGCCTTCATCCCGACTCATGAATCCGAACAGCTCACGCACGTCCGGGTTTGTAATGCGCTTTTTGATCTCGGCGTACAAAATGCAGCCACTGAATTCCGCCGTCACCGAGGAGACGAGGAAATCAATGAACTGCTCACGCAGCGCTGGGTCCATCGACGAAAAGTCTGCGTCAAAGTCCGCATTGCGCTTGAAGTGATCCTTGTTCGGATCGTTCCGAAATTCGGTGAGGATATCGTCCCACATCTTCCGGTTTTCCGGCGTGATCTTGAGCCGATCCATCGCCGCAAAATCGGTGGTATAAAAGCGCGGATTCAGCACGGCATCCTGCTGCGCGATCCGGGTGCTTTCATTGACATCCGTCATCGGACGGACGGGCATCTTGGTCGTGGTATCGTACATAGCGGGCTCCTTAGCCTTCGAATCCGACGTCGTACAGTTCGTACAGCTCGGTCCCACCCGTCAGCTTGACCACCAGCCGGCGGAACAGGCTGGCGCGCGAGACGGTCGCCTGCGACGTAATCCGTTCCTGCGTCCCAAAGGCGATCCGCGACGGGGCCCGGTGCACCAGCACCGCGTCGCCGGGATCCACCTCCACCCCGTCCAGTTCCACATGGGCGTGGAAGTGATCGTGTGTGGCTTCCAGGTCGATCGTGCACGGCACCGTGGTGGTGCGGCGCATGCCATACCAGATCGCCAGCACGGCGAGCACCCCGGCCGCCAGAACGTACCCCATCATGATGCGCTTCTCCCCCGGGACTGACCCGGTGTAACGTCGTCCGTCTTCTGCAGGACGTACGCCTGCGACTTATAAAATCCGCGTGCCACCCGTGTGCTGCCGGTAATCGTCCACCCCGAGAGGGCGGCCGTCGAGGCGCACCCGCTCCGGAAGAGGGACTCCGCCACCGGCATGATCGCCGGGGCGCGGTCGCCACGCGGAAACCACTTGCCAACGGCATGCATCACCGCGAGCAGCGGCGTCCGCGGGGCCACCGTAAAGACCATACGGGACCGGACCCGTGGCGCCAGCACGGACAGCGCCCCCAGAATGTCGGTCAGGTCATAATGGATCAGCGAATCCATCCCCACGAGGTAATCGAAGGTCCCGAGGGCGGGATCGAGCATGTCGCCCGAGCGGAAGTCGATCGTCAGCCCCTGCGCGGCCGCCTGCTCCTGCGCATGGGCGACCAACGTCGGCGACAGATCGATCGCCACCACCTCGGCCCCTCGGCGGGCAAGATCCATCGCCAGCACACCCGTACCGCAGCCCGCATCAAGGACGCGGGCGCCATCCAGGCGCGTCGGGAGCGCGGCGAGCAACGTCTGCCGCATCTGCTCCCGACCCGCCCGGACATTCGCCCGCACGCGCGAGACCGGCGCGTCGGAGGTCAGCACCTTCCACGCAGCGGCCGCGGTGCGGTCGAAATACTCGCCGATCCAGGCCCGCCGCTCGAGGTACGGCACCGACGTGGTGTGCGAACCCCCTGACGCCGTCCCTACGAGCGACGGACCTGAATGCGACGCCGTATCCGCCGACGCGTTCCGAAAACCGGTCATCTCAGTCAAAACCCAGCAGATCGAAGATTTCCCGATCCTTGAGCGGTGAGGCCGGAAGCGGCTCCACATCATCCAGCATGCGACGGGCCAGCGCCATGTACTCCTCCTGCACCGCCGTCACTTCCGGCGAGGCTTCCATCTCAAAGATGGTGCACTTCTTCAGGCGACTCCGACGGATGGCATCCACATCCTGGAAATGGGCCATCGTCTTGAGGCCAACCGCCGCGTTGAAGCGATCGATCTCATTCGTTTCGCGGGAGCGGTTCGCGACCACACCACCCAGCCGCACCTTATAGTTCTTCGACTTGGCTTGAATGGCCGCAATGATGCGGTTCATTGCAAAGATCGAATCGAAGTCGTTGGCGGTGACGATCAGGCAGTAGTGGGCATGCTGCAACGGCGCGGCAAACCCACCGCACACCACGTCGCCGAGGACGTCAAAGATCACCACATCGGTGTCTTCGAGCAGATGATGCTCCTTGAGGAGCTTCACCGTCTGGCCCGTCACATAGCCACCGCAGCCGGTCCCGGCTGGGGGACCGCCCGCCTCGATGCACTGGACGCCATTGAAGCCCTCAAACATGAAGTCTTCGGGGCGCAGCTCCTCCGAGTGGAAGTCCACCCCTTCCAGCACGTCGATCACCGTCGGCACCATCCGCTTCGTGAGCGTGAAGGTGGAATCGTGTTTGGGATCGCACCCAATCTGCAGGACGCGCTTCCCCAACCGGGAGAAGGCCGCCGACAGGTTCGACGACGTCGTCGATTTGCCGATGCCCCCCTTGCCATACACGGCAATCACCAGCGCGCCATCAATTTTCTGGGATTCATCCAGATGCACCTGAACGCTGCCGTCGCCATCGCCGATGCTGTCGAGAATCGGGAGTCGTGTCGCTGTGGTCACGTGTTGTGCTCCAGGCCGTTGCCGGCGGTGAATGCTGCAGCCGTGCGCGTCGCGTCGAAGGCGGCGCTCATGCGGCGTGAACTCCTTCCAGTCGATCTTCGAGGTCTGCGGCCGCTTCGCGCAGCGCCTCCAGGGTCGCGTCATCCGGCGCCCAGAAGCCCCGATCCGTGGCCTCCAGCAGACGCTGAGCCAAACCCGATGCGGCATCCGGATTGAGCTGCGCCAACCGGTCCCGCATCGCCTCATCCAGCACGAAGGTCTTCGAGACCTCGGTGTACACCCACTGCGGGACCGTACCGGTTCCACCGGTCGCCGACCAGCCGAGCGTCGTCGTCATGTGGCCGGCGATGTTCCGCACCCCTTCATAGCCAAAGGCGATCTGGCTTTCGTACCACCGGGGATTCAACATCTTCGTGCGCGATTCCAGCTCGACCTGCTCGCTGAGCGTACGCACTTTGCCCTTCGCGCCGTTGTAGTCCCCAACGTAGACGGCCGGCGCCTTCCCCCCCCGCTGCTGGGCAATCACGCGCGTCATCCCACCCAGCGATTCGACATACTGATCGATATCGGTGGCGCCGAGGTCGACGGAATCGAGCCCCTGGAAGGAGAGCGCGGCGGTGCCCAGGGCGCGCTTCATCAGGGCCGGCTGGGCGGACGGTCGCCCGTCGACGCCATAGGCGAAGCTCTTCCGCTGGACGAACAGATCGGCGAGTTCATCCTCGTTCTGCCAGCGACCGGTCTCGATCAACAGATTCACGTTGGAGCCATAGGCCCCGTCGGCATTGGAGAAGACTCGGAGCGCCGCCGTGGCGACGTCACAGCCGGTGTCGGCCATCGCGTCGAGGGCATGCTTGCGGATGAAGTTCTGGGTCACCGGCTCATCCGCTTGCGCGCACAGCAGCGCGGCCTCCGCCAACAGCTTGACCTGCAGCGGCAGCAGATCCCGGAAGATCCCCGACAGGGTGACCACCACATCAATCCGGGGGCGCCCCAACTGCTCGAGCGGCACCAGACGCGCGCCGGTCAGACGGCCCACGGCATCAAAGCGCGGGGCCACGCCCATCAGCGCCATCACCTGCGCGAGGGGTGTCCCTTCACTCTTCATGTTATCGGTGCCCCAGAGCACCACCGCCACGCTCTCAGGCATGGCCCCGGTATCAGCGACATGCCGCGCCAACAGCTGCTCCGCGCGCGTGCGCCCTTCCAGCAAGGCCGTGGCGCTCGGGACCCGATACGGATCAAAGCCGTACACGTTCCGCCCAGTCGGCAACACCGCCGGATTCCGCAGCAGATCACCACCTGGTGCCGGCGGTACGTACCGCGCATCGAGCGCGCGAAGAATCCCCGAGACCTCGTGATCCTCGCGCAGCGACGCGTCATACCCGGCCAACAGCTCGAGATGCTGACCCAATGCCGGTGCATCCGCCAGACGAATCCCCGCGGCACTCGCCCCCTGCCGAACGACCTGCTCCACCATCGCCGTCTTGCCGGGATGCATCACCAACGTGCTCACCGCCGATCGGGCAATCGCCTCAGTCGCCTCGGCGACGGGGTCATCCCCGCGACGCGCGCTGTGACCGCTGCAGATCGTATCCCCAATGGGCGGGAGCGAAGCCTCCGGACGACCGGCGCGTGCGATTTCCAGGAGGACATCGATGCGCGCGTCGGGGGCCATCGGCTCCCCAACGACATGCAGCCCCATCGGAATCAGACTGTACTCCAGCTCGAGCAGCCGATCACGGAGCGAGGCGATGTGCGCGTCGGCATCGGCCGCCGTCCAGAGCGGTTCCGCCGCGGCCAGCTCCACCGCAGCGGCCTGCTGCTGCACCATCGCCCGCAGCGTCTCCGCGTCGGCCGCATTGGACGCATCCAGGGCGCGCCAGCGGTCGAGGGAGCCCTTGAGCTCCAGCAGCCCGCGATAGAGCCCCGCGTTGGCGATCGGCGGCGTCAGATACGACACCAGGGTGGCGCCACCCCGCCGCTTGGCGAGTGTGCCCTCTGACGAATTATTCGAGGCGTACAGATACACGTTGGGGGTATCGCCAATCAGCCGCTCCGGCCAGCAGGTGGCGTCGAGCCCCGCCTGCTTCCCAGGCATGAACTCCAGCGCCCCATGCGTCCCGAAATGCAGAATCGTATCGGCCGCGAAATCTTCCCGCACCCACCGATAGAACGCACTGAACGCATGCGTAGGGGAGAAGCCCCCTTCGAAGAGCAACCGCATCGGGTCCCCTTCCCAGCCAAACGACGGCTGCACGCCGATAAAGACGTTCCCCAACTGAATACCCATCACATGCAGATGCTGCCCATCGGTGAGCTGCTTGCCGGGCGCCGCCCCCCACGTCCGTTCGATCTCCCGCAGGTGCGGTTCACGGCGCACATGATCGGCGACGGGAATGCGCGTATGCACATTGGCCGGCGCGCCATACCGCTCCCGGTTCCCACCGGTCAGCCGCTCGCGTAAATCATCGGCGCTCGCCGGCAGTTCGACGGTGTAGCCCTGCTCTTTGAGCGAGGCGAGGACCCGCTGCAACGACGGGAAGACCGCGAGATAGGCCGCGCTCCCCGTGTTCCCGGCGTTGGGCGGAAAGTTGAAGAGCACCACGGCGAGCTTCCGCTCCGCACGATCGCGCCGCCGCACCCGCACGAGCCGAGCGACCCGCTCGGCGACACGCTCGATGCGCTCGGGGATGGGTACGGAGGCCGCCGCCTTACCGCGCTCGGCCGGCCCCTTCCCGCCATAGACCGTGGGCACGATCGCCCCGTCCAGTTCGGGAATCGCGACCTGCAACGTCGCCTGCAATGGATTCAGACCGCGGCTGTCATTCCGCCATTCCTCGATGGTCTGGAACTCGAGCGTCTGTAACGTCAGATACGGGACATCGAGCTGCTGCAGCACCACCTGCGCTGCGGCGGCATCGTTATAGGCGGGCCCCCCCACCAGCGAAAAGCCAGTCAGGTTCACGAGGGCGTCGATGGTGCTCTGCCCCTGCCCGTTGGTGAAGTAGGCGGCGATCGCAGGGCGCGCATCGAGCGCAGACGCGAACGCTGGCACTACGCGCAGGCCCCGATCCTCCAGGGCGCGAACAACCGCGGCATAGTGCGCAACGTTGCCGGCCAGCAAGTACGACCGACCGACGAGCACGCCCACCGTGCCCGCGTCCGCGCTGCGATGCGCTGTAACTGCGGGGAGAGCGTCGCGCGACTCCGCGATCCCCATCCCCGGGAGGTCCGGATGCCAGACCCCGACCTCCGGATACACTTGTGGCGCCGCCGGTGACAGGCGACCGCGCAGGGCCTTGCGCGGCCCGGCCGCATACCGGTCGATCGTGTAGCGAATCATCTGTTCGATGTTCGCGTCGGAGCCACCCAACCAATACTGTATGAGCAGCATGTACGCTCGCACATCCTGGGCGGTGCCCGGGATGAACTTGAGCAATGAGGGCAGCGTGCGCAGCGCACTCATCTGCCGCTCGCCACTCGACTTTCCGTCACCGCGCGAGCCGCGCAGCTTCTTCAGCAGATTGATCGGCGAGAAGGGCGAGCGCGATTCGCCACCGCTCATATCAAACTTCCCAAGCCGCGTGCACTTCACGAGCTCCGGCGTGCACATCGCACACACCACCGCGTCGGCATCCAGCCGACGGGCTTGCACCACCGGCAGCACCGCGTTGGCATACTCTTCCTGGAAGAGCTGCGTGCACACGATGATATCGGCGTCAGCGATATCCTGCCGGGCCCGCTCCGCGGCCCCCGGATCACTCCCGAAGTCCGCCGCGATATGCAGCGACAACGTCAAACCGGGGAGATCCCGGGTCAGCCCCACGCGTGCGCGATCGAACGCATCGGCGAGATGCGCGTCGAGCGTCACGACGACGAAGCGGAGGGGGATGCGATCAGCGGGCAAGGAAGGCCTTGGCGTCGTACAGCGTGTCCACAGAAATCCGGGCGATGCCGCGATCCAGCGCAAACTTCTCCGTATTCCGGCGCGCTTTGCCGCGCACGAAGAACGGGATCTTCTTGAGCTCCGCCTCGGCATCCGGCAGCCAGGTGGCGACCAGCGGCGCGTTCACCTCAACGGCCGCCAGCTCCGCATCCTCGGTTTCTTCTTCGGCCAGTCCCACCGCGCTGGCCCCTTCGGGGACCTCAAAGTCGGTCGATGCCTCCTCGTACACGGCCGACGCGTAGGGCGCCGCGGTCGCAGAGGACACCGCGCGCTTCCCCGCCAGATGCGAGGGGGCCTGTCCATCCCCGAACTCGAAGTCGTCCTTGAACATGTGCAGCAGATGTTCTTCGAGCCCCATCATGAGTGGATGGACCCAGGTATCGAAGATCACATTGGCGCCTTCGAACCCCATCTGCGGCGAATGGCGCGCCGGGACGTCCTGCACATGAATCGGCGCGGAGATCACGGCGCACGGCACACCGAGACGCTTCGCGATATGCCGTTCCATCTGCGTGCCGAGCACGAGCTCGGGCGCCAGCTCGCTCACCCGCTGTTCCACTTCGAGATAGTCGTCCGTGATCAGCGCCTCGACCCCAAGTGCCGCAGCGGCCTCGCGAATGGGGCGGGCGTATTCGCGGGCATAGGTCCCAATGCCCACCACGGTAAAGCCCAGTTCATCGGTGGCGATGCGTGCGGCGGCGAGGACATGCGTCGCATCCCCAAAGACAAAGACGCGCTTGCCCGTCAGATAGGTCGAGTCCACCGAGCGGGAGTACCACGGGAGCAGTGAGCGGCTGGCACTCGCCTGCGCCTCACCCGCCCGTTCGCGCTCGAGGACTGCCGAGACATCGATCCCCGCCACCGTTTCGATCTCCCGCAGGAACTGGCGCGTGGCCAGCACCCCAATCGGGACGGTCTTGACGAGCGGCATCCCGAACGTCTTCTGCAGCCAGCGCCCCGTGGTTTCCGCGACTTCGGGGTAGAGGACCACGTTGAAGTCGGCGTCCGGGATGCTGCGCAGGTCAGTGACCGAAGCACCCAGTGGGGCGACGACATGCACATCGATCCCACAGTCGGTGAGCAGCCGTGTGATTTCGCGCACGTCATCGCGGTTCCGGAAGCCAAGCGCGGTGGGGCCGAGCAGATTGGCCCGGGGCCGCCGTCCAGTGCGATCCGGACGCGTCGCCGTCTGCCCAGGGGCCGGCGCCTGCGGCAGCAACAGCGCGCGCACGAGATGATAAAAGGTTTCGCTCGCGCCCCAGTTCTCCTTCTTGCTGTACGCCGGGAGTTCGAGGGGCACGACCGGCACGGGGAGCCCCATCCCCTGGGCCAATGATCCCGGTTGATCCTGAATGAGCTCTGCCGTGCACGATTCGCCCACGAGCAGCGCATCGGGCCGATAGCGTTCGTACGCATCGCGCACCGCCTGCTTCACCAGCTCGGCAGTGTCCCCACCCAGGTCGCGCGCCTGGAAGGTGGTATACGTGACCGGCGGCCGCTGATCCCGCCGTTCGATCATCGTGAAGAGCAGATCGGCGTAGGTATCACCCTGCGGCGCGTGCAGCACGTAGTGCACGCCGCGCAGCGACGTGGCGACGCGCATCGCGCCGACATGCGGCGGGCCTTCGTAGGTCCAGAGTGTGAGTTGCATCGTGGCGTCTACACCCGGAGGCGCTGGGCGCGGTCAAGCGGACGGGCAAACAGTTCGGCGAGATCGCCGGCCTGTTCGTAGCCCTGAATGGGAGAGAAGACGAGTTCGATCGACCACTTGGTGCGCAGCCCTTCTGCCTCCAGCGGATTGGCGAGCCCGAGGCCGCAGACCGTGAGGTCGGGGCGCTCGTTGCGGCACCGATCGAGCTGCCGTTCGACATCTTGCCCCTCGGCGAGGCGCACCGTGGATGGCAAGCGTGAGAGTTCGTCTTCGACCAGGAGCCGATCGAGATACGGCGTCCCGACTTCGACCAGCTCGACGCCGCATTCCTCATACAGGAAGCGCGCGAGCGGGATCTCGAGCTGCGAGTCCGGAAAGAAGAACAGGCGACGGCCCGTGAGCTGCGACGCGTACCGCGCCACGGCGGCGCGCGCGCGTGCCGCGGGCGCGGCGATCACCTGATCGACGACATCATCGGCGACGCCGAAGGCGTGCGCGGCCGCCCGGAGCCAGGCGGTGGTTCCGTTGGCGCCCAGGGGATACGGCGCCGCGAGGCGCGTCGCGCCACGCGCCATCAGGGCACGGCTCGTTTCATTCAGAAACGGCTGGGCCAACAACATAGACGTTCCCGGCCCGACCGGCGGCAGTTGCCGGGCACGACGCGGGGGGAAGAAGTGGACCGGCCCGAGACCCATCTGCTGGAAGAGACGCTGCATCTGATCTTCCACCACATCGGCCAGTGTGCCCACCACGAGGAGATTGCGCGTGGCGGCATCGGCCGTCGGCATGTGCGGGACGAGACTCCGCAGACAGGCGTCCTCGCCCTGCGTGAACGTCGTTTCGATGCCGCTGCCCGAATAGTTCAGGATCTGCACCCGCGGCAAGAAGCGCTCATTGAGCCGCTCTGCCGCGCGCTGCAGATCGAGCTTGATCACTTCCGAGGGACAGGAGCCCACCAGAAAGAGCGTGGCGATGTCCGGGCGACGATCGAGCAGCTGCGTGACGCACCGATCGAGTTCGTCATTGGCGTCGGCGAGACCGGCCAGATCGCGTTCGCCGAGGATCGCGGTGGCGAAGCGCGGTTCGGCGAAGATCATGACGCCGGCGGCACTCTGCACGAGATGCGCGCAGGTGCGCGAGCCCACGACGAGGAAGAAGGCATCCTGCATCTTGCGATGCAGCCAGACAATGCCGGTCAGGCCACAGAAGACTTCACGTTGTCCACGTTCGCGCAACACGGGGAGCGCGGTCCCGGTGCCACCCAGTGGCGCGACGGCTCCATCGGTGGGGCTCGCGCACCCCGTCAGCAGATCGGGGGAGACGGCGGTCATGCGTCCCCCCGCGCCATCTGGCGTTCCTGGAGCCGCGCGGCGCGCAGCTTCAGGACGAACTGGGTGGCATTGATGCCGTAGGTTGCGTAGGCCACGAGGGCAAGGAGCATGAGGGAGCGGGGTGGCCAGGCCATGGCGAGCCCCACGAGATAGGCGGTGTGCAGGGCAATCACCCCCATGCTGACGACGTCTTCCCAGAAGAACGGCCGGGCAAAGAGGTATTGCCCGAACACGACTTTCTCCCAGATCGCCCCGGTCACCATGATGGTGTACAGGACGAACGTCTTGACCACGACGGAGATGTTGGCGGCGGTCAGCCCCTCGCCGGTGCGGAGGAAGCGCACGACCAGCGCCACCGAGATGGCCATGACGAGGAATTGCAGGGGCGCCAGCAGCCCCTGCACCAACGTCCATCGGGTGGCATCTCGACGCTGTCGCTCCTCGGGGGTGTACAGACCGGTCCGGACGGTGTCTGCCGAAGCAGTCACCGCCTGAGGCGGAAGAACACTGGCCGAGGTGGGCGCGGCCGTAACACGGGGGTGTACCACAGTCATCAAACCGTTCAGGTCCGGGGGTTCGCTACCCAGATGACTCGATGGTAGGGTGCGGTACCGGGGTTGTCAAGAAAAGTTTACGTCATTCCCGATTGACATATGGACCAGATGGTACAAATTGTTGACAACACACGTTTACGTTCTTGCGCTCAGGAGCCCCGTTCACAATGTTCGACGTGTCTGTCGCCCCTTCCCAGGCAGGCTCTCATTCCACCAGTCCGAGTGGGACTGGTCCTGACCGTGTGGCTATGGATGCCCCCCTTGCTGGTCCGTGGGTCGATCGTCTGGAACGCACCATTCAGAGCGAGATCGTTCCTCGCCTGCTCCACAGCCGCCGGCCGACGGCGACCGCCAGTGAAATTGCGCCCCCCCGCGCCTTTTCGGACGCCGAGATTGGAGCGTTCGTCGCCGCCATCTTGCGCGACGATGAAGCGGTGGCGCTGCAGCTCCTCCGGAGCCACGTCGCGGACGGCACCCCCATCGAGACGATCTATATCGATCTGATGGCGCCATGTGCCCGCCAGCTTGGGACGCTCTGGGAGAACGATGACTGTGACTTCATTGAGGTGACCGTGGCGATGGGGCGCTTGCAGCAGATGCTGCGCGAGCTCTCCCGCGTCTTCCTCTCCGACCTGAACCGGCCAGATGCCATTGGCAGCATTGTGCTGAGCTGCCTCCCCGGCGAACAGCACACGCTCGGCGTTATTATGGTCGGCGAGTTTCTGCTTCGTGACGGATGGCGCGTCCAGCTGGGCGCCCCCTGGGGCGAGCACGACTTGTTGACGATGGTGGAGCACGAGTGGTTTGACGTGGTCGGGTTCTCGCTGGGGTGCACCACCCAGGAGCCGCTCCTGACACGGCAGATCCGCCGGCTTCGGGCCGTTTCGCAGAACCCCGCCCTGAAGATTGTGGTGGGCGGTCCCTGCGTTGCCTTGGACCCCGAGCTCGCTAAGCGGGTGGGGGCCGATGCCATGGCCCTGGATGCGCGCGAGGCCCCTCGCCTCGCCCGGTCGCTCCTCCCAACGGCTACAGCGCGTGCAGCATCCGACGGTCCGTTGGCGTCGCAGGGAACGATGACCTGCGACCCCGAAGATGTCCGTGCCATCGACTGACCCCGACGAGAATCCGTTGGATACTTTAGACGCCGGCACTGCCGCGTCCCTGTAGCACCACTAGGAACGTTGAATTAGTTTGCGTTGGATCCAATACTGGCTATCCCACTGACCGTCATGTTTGTTGCTTCCATTAAAATATGTCGGCTCACTTCTATCAGGAAATTAGCTAATTCC
>JBEIUK010000205.1:0-5175 GCA_040374415.1 Gemmatimonadaceae bacterium
GGTCTTGCCGGTGCCCGGCGGGCCGACGAAGCAGAGAATCGGACCGCTTGGGTCACCACCGCGCAGCTTCCGGACGGCGAGATACTCAATGATCCGCTCTTTCGCTTCGTCGAGGCCGTAGTGGCGTTCGCCCAGCGCCTGTTCCACGCGCGAGAGGGTGATCTCGTGATCATCCGCGGTGTGGGCATTCCACGGCAGCGCGAGGATCCAGTCCAGGTAGGTGCGGAGTACCTGATACTCACTCGACGCAGGAGAGAGCAGCCGCAGCCGTTCGGTCTCACGCTTCGCTTCGCTGAGGACTTTCTCCGGGAGCTGTGCCTCATCGAGGCGACGCATGAGATCGATGGCGTCCCGTTCGTTCGGATCGGTGTCACCCAGCTCCGATTGAATCGCGCGCAGCTGTTGCCGGAGATAGAACTCGCGCTGGTGCTGCTCGATTTTGACTTCCGTTTGCTTCTTGAGTTCATCCATGACCCGGGCGCGGGCTACTTCGCGGTCGAGGCGCGACAGGATGAAGCGAATCCGCTGGCCGATATCGAGGCGTTGGAGCACCTCTTCTTTGTCGGCAATGCGCAGATTCATGTTCGTGGCCGCGAGATCGGCAAAGCGTCCCGGGTCGGCCATGTTCATCTTGAGGATCTGCGGCACTTCATTCGGGATGCGCTCCACGAATTCGGCCAGCGTTTCCGCCGCCGTGATCGTGCGGGCCACCAGTTCCTCGACTTCGACCGTCTCGACCGGGGTTTCCTTGGCGCCTTGGACGCGGGCGATCGCGTAGGGGGCTTCCTGATCGATCCCTTCGATGGTGATCCGACGGAGCCCCTGCAGCGTGATCTGGATCGTCTCGCCCGGCAGGTTGATCCGTTCATGCACGCGGGCGGCGACCCCCACCTTCCCCACAAAGCTGTTCGGATCGATGACATCGTCCGCATCGCCTGAGGCGACGACCAGCGCAACGACCAGTCCGGACTCTTCGTGTGCCCGCAGGAGCGCCAGATTTTCCGGGGCGCCCATCTGGACGGCAATGGTGCCGAGCGGGAAGACGATCGTCGACCGCAGCGCCATCATGGGCAGGGTCGGTGGAAGCTCAGCGCGGAGGATTTCCTCCTTTCGCTGACCGCGGGGCATGGTCATGGCCGGAAAGCGCGGGCGGGAAGCCAAAACAGGTCTCAAGCAGGGGAAACAACCGTGGGCGGGACTACCTGCAGTATCGGCATCCCATCCCTCGCTTTGAACTTGCGCGGTTGCGGGCGCGGGCGTCACCCCCCGGGACAGAAAAGCGCCAGGGGGTGGCATGGACCGGGTCGGTTCGTACGGCGGCGGTTGTACGGGCCGCCGGCGGGGGTTAGCCTACGGTCACTATGTTCGATGAACTCTCAGATAAACTCGGCAACGTCTTTGCCAAGCTGCGGGGCCGTGGGGTCCTGTCCGACGCGGACATCAAGGAAGGACTGCGCGAGGTGCGCCGCGTCCTGCTGGAGGCTGATGTCAATTTCTCGCTGACGCGGGAGTTCCTCGACCGCGTCGAGAAAAAGGCCGTGGGCGTCCTGCAGATCAAGACGATCCAGCCGGCCCAGCAGCTCGTCAAGATTGTGCATGACGAATTGACGGCCATGCTTGGGGAGCGTCGGGAGCCGCTCAAGCTGTCGACGGTACCGCCCACCGTGGTGATGATGGTCGGGTTGCAGGGCTCCGGCAAAACGACGACGGCGGGGAAGCTGGCGCGGAAGTTGATGAGCGAGGGGCGCACCACGCGGCTGGTCGCGGCCGACGTCTATCGTCCGGCGGCCATTGATCAGTTGGAAACGCTCGGGGCGGCGCTCAATGTCCCGGTGTATGCGGACCGAAGCACGCAGGATGTGGTGAAGATCGCCAAGGCGGGGATCGAGCAGGGGGTTCGGGCCCGGGATCGCGTCGTGATTGTCGACACGGCCGGCCGCCTGCAGATCGATACCGACATGATGGAGGAGTTGACTCGGCTCAAGGCCGCCATCAAGCCGGACGAAATCCTGTTTGTCGCCGACGGCATGACGGGGCAGGAGGCGGTGAAGATCGCGCAGGGATTCAATGACGCGCTGAACATCACCGGGGTGATCCTGACCAAGCTGGACGGCGACGCCCGTGGCGGTGCCGCGCTGTCGATCTACGGCGTGCTCAAGAAGCCGATCAAGTACATCGGCGTGGGTGAGAAGCCCGATGCGCTCGAGGAGTTCCACCCGGAGCGGATGGCCGGGCGCATTCTGCAGATGGGCGACATCGTGTCGCTGGTGGAGAAGGCGCAGGAGACCTTCGACGCCGAGGCGGCGAAGAAGCTGGAGAAGAAGGTCCGGAAGGAGGGGATGGATCTGGAGGATTTCCTGGGCGCCATGCGGCAGATGCAGAAGCTGGGCCCAATGGAGAACCTGCTCAAGATGCTCCCCGGCGTGAACTCCAAGATGCTGAAGGACGCCAAGCTGGATCCGAAGCGCATGAAGCACATCGAGGCCATTGTGCTGTCGATGACGCCGGCGGAACGGAAGAAGCCGGAGTTGTTGAACGGATCCCGCCGCCTGCGGGTGGCCAAGGGGTGCGGTCGGCCGGTGAGCGAGGTGAATCGTCTGCTCGAGCAGTTCCGCGATATGCAGAAGATGATGAAGAAGCTCGGCGGCGGCGGCGGGATGCCCCGCCTCCCCTTTGGGGGCGGCGGGATGTTCGGGATGCGCTAAGTGCGCGGCGGTCCAGCGCGCGGCGACACGCTCAGTCGATGAGCGTGTCGAGCCCCGGCCAGGCCGCGAGGTTGTAGCGCACCAGCACCTGCAGGTAGTGCCGTCCGTCGTCGCCATGCTGCGCCAGGACGGCGGCGGCGGCCGTCGCCACCTGATCGGCGGTGGCGTACGGAAGCTCGAGCCCCTCGGGGATGACCCCTTGCTCATGGGCGACGCCGGCCGTCTCCAGGAAGGTGATCTGGATGGCGGGCTCCATGTCCACATACAACACCTGCAGCAGTTCGAGCTCGTCCTGCGCGGATTCGGCGTTCAGGCGGACGATTTCCCGAGCCAGCCGGTCGGGGGTCCACGTCATGAGGGTGGCGGCCCGGAAGCCCCCCCCTTTGGCCACGAGGCGCTGCGCGTAGAGCGCACGGGCCCCCTTGTAGCTGGCAATGGCATGCTGCACGAGGGCGACGCGGCGGGCCGCTGGCAGGGCGCGATACAGGGACGTCTTGGACATGGAACCGGGAACAGGAAGTCGAAATGGGAACGCGTGGAAACCTGATGGCATGGCCGGCTGTATACCAGTCACCTGAGTGGCGTTCCCGCACTCCACCTGTTTTCTCCGGAGGAAGGTCTGATGATGGTTTCGCGCGTACTTCGATCGACGGCACTGCTGGGCGGGCTGAGTCTGGCCCTGTCCCCCGCGTTGGGATTGGCGCAGGGTGGCATGGGGAAGGCCCCGCAGGGGGCGGCCAAGCCGGCGCCCTTGTCGCCGCGGGATTCGCTCAAGGCGACGGTGGGTGGGGCCCAGATCACGGTGAATTACGGGCGCCCGTCCAAGCGTGGCCGGGCGCTCTTTGGCGGCCTCGCCGACATGCAGTGGGGGATGGTCTGGCGGATGGGGGCCAATGAAGCCACGGCGTTTACGACGAGCAAGCCGCTGCAGTTCGGCGCGTTGGTGGTCCCGGCCGGGAGCTATACGCTCCGCGTGCTGCTGCAGGAGAAGGGGGCGTGGCAGCTGGTGATCAACAAGCAGACCGGGAACTGGGGCACCGAGTACAAGCCGGAGATGGATTTGGGGCGTGTCCCGATGGTGATGACTGAGACGCCGGCGGTGGTGGAGAAGATGGAGATCACCGTGACCCCGAAGGGTCCGGGCGGAGAACTGGCGGTGACCTGGGATCGCCACCGGGCGGCGGTCACGTTTGTGGTGAAGTAAGTGCCGGTCTGACAACCGGTTACGCAGTTTTGGGGCGGGTCGGTCGGCGCCAGTAGCGTCAGCCGACCCGTTTCTGCTATCTTTCCGGGCTACCCGGTGCTGGTGCCGCTGTCTTGGCGGCAGGCTGGGGGGCGGTGCTCATGCCGCCGTGGTCGCCGAGGCCGTTGGCTGGCGGTGATCTCATGAGCCTTGCGTGCGGTCCGGAAGCGCCGGTGCCGCGATGAGCGCAGGTGCAGGGGCCTGTCCGTGCAGACGGACAAGCCGAACCCATTGTCGAGGATGTCGAGATGGCCGTGCGTATCCGTCTCCGCCGTGAAGGGCGGAAGAAGACCCCGATGTACCGTATCGTTGTTGCCGAATCGACCATGCCGCGCGATGGGCGTTTCATCGAAATCATTGGCCAGTATCAGCCGCGTGGCGGCGAGCAGGCGCTCAACCTGAAGGTGGATCGCGTGAACCATTGGCTTGACCATGGTGCGCTCCCCACGGACACGGTGCGGTCGCTGCTCCGTCGGGCCGGCGTCATGAAGTCGCGCCACGAAGCGCGTCTCGCGGCTAAGCTGCAGGCGTCGGCGGTCGCGCTGCCCTCCGGCGAGGCGTAAGCTGGCCGACTATGTCTTGGTGGGACGGATCACCCGCGCGCACGGTGTGCGCGGCGGGTGGGCTGTCCAATCGTTGACCGATGCGCCGGACGTGATTTTCGCGTCCGGCGCTGTCGTTTATGCCGGTGACCGGCAGGGCGAGCTCTCCCGCCTGAACGGGGAGCCCATCGCGCTCACGGTGGACGACGGCCGTCCGATGAACCGCGAATGGCTGGTCCGCACGCTCGAAGTCACCGATCGGGATGAGGCCGACGCCTGGCGCGGCCGGCACCTGTTGGCCGACGCGGCGCGCCTCCCGGAACCGGATGGCGATGACATCTACATCTTCTCGCTGATTGGGATGGCGGTGGAGGTGGAGGGGCAGGGCCCAGTGGGGACGGTCAGCGACGTCTATGAAGCGCCGCAGGGGCTGCTGCTGGAGGTGGAGACCGCGCAGGGACGGCACTTGGTGCCGTGGCATCCGGAGATCGTGCGCGCGGTCGACGATGACGCGCGGCGCATTCTGCTCGCGCCCCTTGAGGGCTTGCTGGGCTAGTCATGCTGCGCATCAACATCGTCACCATCTTCCCGGACTTTTTTGCGGGCCCGCTGCGCCTGAGTATTCCGGCGAAGGCGGCGGCGGCGGGGAGCGTGACGTACCATCCCCTCGACCTGCGCGACTTTA
>JBEIUK010000217.1:0-4887 GCA_040374415.1 Gemmatimonadaceae bacterium
GCCGACGCGCCGCGCACGTCACCGACCGCCGGCTACTGCGCGGCCAGTGTCACGCAGGCCTACGCGGCGCAGCTCCCCAAGAAGACGCGCGTGGATTCCACGGGGCGCACCGTGACCGTCTCCCCGATGAAGGGTGATGTCTCGGCGGTGCTGAACAATCCCGACATGATGCGCTATGTCGATCGGGCGGTGAATCAGTGCGCGCAGCAGGGCACGTATCGCATGGCCCCCACCTACCTCGCGCCACCGCGCGAGCTCGCCGACCGCTATCTCGTGGTGTTGGCCTCCGACACGGTGCTTACCACCGCGCAGATCCTCGAGCGACTCAGCGCGGTGACCGGCACCATGGCCAGCGCCGGCCCCTCCGCGCTGACCTCCATCGCCCTCGTGACGCAGGCGCTGTACGGTCCCGGCGCCACGTCGTGGGGTGGGCTCTACGCCGCCTGGTAAGTGCCTCGGGCTGACACGGCGTCAGCCCCTCGCGGCCCGACGCGCGGTCAGACGCGCGGTCAGACGCCGTTGAGCACCAGGGTGTAGGTCACCGGCAGGTTCGGATCGAGCGAATCACGTACCGAGCAATACTTCGTGAGCGCCAACTCAATCGCACGCGCGGCATGTTCGCGCTCAATCCCGTCGCCGGTGATCTGATACGTCAGCGCGATCGCGGTGACGCGCGCCGGCACCGCATTGGCCCGCGCGCCTTCCACGTCGACGGTCAGTGAGGCGACCGGCGTGCGCCGCTTGGCGAGAATGTCCACGACATCCACGCCGGTGCATCCCGCGAGGGCGCAGAGCAGCGCATCGACCGGTGACGGGCCCGTCTGGCCACTGGCATCCATGCGGATCGTCGGGCCGCCACTCTGCCGGCCGCCGTCAAAGCGATGATCGCCGGCCCACGCCACGCGCACGAGCGCAGGCGGCTTGCCGGGGGCTGGGGATGCCGCGGGAGTTTCGGTGCTCATGGGGTGTCTCCTGTGCGAATCGGGGCGCGAACGGCGTTGCCCCACTCCGTCCACGACCCGTCGTAATTGCGAACGTGGCCGTAGCCCAAAAGATACGTCAACACGAACCAGCTGTGCGAGGAGCGTTCCCCGATCCGGCAATAGGTCACGACCTCGCTCGCCGGTGAGAGCCCCAGCTCCCCTTCGTACAGCGCCCGGAGTGCGCCCGCCGCCTTGAAGGTGCCGTCCGATTCGGCGGTGCGTGCCCACGGCATGCTCCGCGCGCCGGGAATGTGTCCACCGCGCAACGTCCCTTCCTGCGGATAATCGGGCATGTGCGTCCGCTCGCCGGTGTATTCCTGCGGGGAGCGCACATCGACCAACGGCAACCCGGCCGCCATGTGCGTGCGCACCTCCGCGAAGTACGCGCGAATCTCCGCGTCACGCCGCTCGGGCGCCACATACGCGGTCGGCGGGAAGGCCGGGACGTCCGTCGTCGTCATCCGCTCTTCCGCCAACCACTTGTCACGTCCGCCGTCGAGCACCACCGCGTTGTCGAAGCCAAACAGCCGGAAGACCCAGAAGGCGTACGTCGCCCACCAGTTGTTCTTGTCACCGTAAAACACCACGGTCGTGTGCTCGTCGATGCCCCGCGCACGCAGCAACGCCTCGAACGCCTCGCGGCGCACATAATCGCGCTCGACCGGATCGTTGAGGTCGATATGCCAGTCGAGCGGTTGTGCGCCCGGGATGTGCTCAACGCCATAGAGCAGCACATCCTCGTTGCACTCGATCAGCCGCAGCGTGGGATGCTGGAGATGGTCCGCGAGCCACGCCGTGGACACGAGGCGCTCCGGATGGGCATAGCCCTTGGCCACGATGGCCGGATCAGGGAGGCCGGGAAGGGAGGACAGAGTCATCTGTGCACGCTAGCGATGCGGGGGCACTGAAGGGAGTGGGGGGGCGCCCGACCGCTTCGTCACGACCTGATGACATGGCTTGCGGCGGCGGCCGAACTGTGGGGTATGATTCAGCTATGACCGATTCCGCTGAAATGCTGTCGTTTCGGTATTCAGGCTCTGCCGTGGTCTATCGGCTCTTTGATGTGGGCTATGCCATTGACCTCGCGCGAGCGCAGGCGCTGCTGACGGCGAGTGCCGCGGCGAATCCCCGCGACGCGTTGCGCCCCGAACGAGTGCGCCCGGTGCGCGGGGAAGCGCAGGCGTTGCAGATCCTGAATCCGCCGATCACCGTCGTGCTGGGGCACGAGTCCTTCGTACCGGCACCGTCGCTGGGGACGCCGGAGATCCCGATGGCGTCGGCCGAGCTCTCGGCGCGGATTTTTGATTTCGGCGTCATTTCGCTGCGCATTCGCGTGCGCTTGGGGGACGCGCTCTCATGGGAGGCCTTCACGGCGATGGGGCGTCGGGTCGAGCGCGAGCCGCAGCTGATCGCGATGGCGGAGCAATATCTGGCGCAGCTGGCGGTGCGGATTGCGGACGCGGTGGAGCGTCCGCAGATCGCCGAGGTGCGCGAGAACCACACGGTGTTCCGTGTGACGCGGGTGGTGGATGGTCGCGGGCAGCCGGTGGAGGCGGAGGCGCTCGCCGGTCTGGATGTGGTGCCACTGCTACTCGATGAGGATCGCGCGCTCAGTGTGGAGGCGCGGCGTGATTTGTTGCCGCATCGCTTCTCGTATTACCACGACGATCTCACGATCCTGACGTGGGAGAGTGCGTTGGTGGTGGAGCCTGGGGAGCATGACACGGATCTGCAGTACGTGCTCGAGTTTGCGAATGCGCAGCTGCTGGAGTTGCGTTATTACGATGCCATTCTCGACGCCGAGCTGCCGCGATTGTATGACGCGATCGAGGCGGCGCGTCGGAAGCGCTCGGTCTTCCCCGGGCGGCGCTTTGGCGGGCTGCTCGCGCGGCTCCACACGGTCGTCGCCGACACCACGGAGGTGGTGGAGCAGGTGGAGAACGCGCTCAAGGTCACCGACGATGTGTATCTGGCGCGGGTGTATGGGGCCGCGATGGAGCTGTTCCGGGGGCGGGCCTGGCGTGCCGGGATTGACCGGAAGCTGGCGATTTTGCGCGAGACCTACGCCATGCTGAATGACGAGGCGCAGGCGTCGCGGAGCGAGACGCTGGAGATCGCCATTGTGGTGCTGATTGTGCTGGAGACGGTGATGGCCTGGTGGCGCGGCTGATGCCGGTCGCGGTGGCGCGGCTGATTGCGCCGGGTCGTCCCTATTAGATTTCGCCGAGCACCTTTCTCTTTCCGGGACCCCCATGAACATCACGCGCGAAACGGTAGCCGCTGCGGTGGTTGGTACGGCGGGGATGTGGTGGCTGGGCTCTGCGCTGCTGCGCGGGCATCTGGACCGGTGGAACGCCGTGCAGCGCCGGGGGCTCGCCTATGCGGGGACCGGCTTTCTCTTTGTGGCGATCGCGGCCCGTTGGCTGCAGGGGTATGGCAACCGGGGGATCGCCGTCTCGCTCATGGGCACGTTGCTGGCGATGCGCGGCATGCTCACGCTGGTACGTGAGCGCGCCGCGATCCGGGAACGGTTAGCGGCCGGTGGCGCTGCCTCCGGCACCACCGGACGCGGCGAAGGCGCGGAGCGCGGCGACCCGCTCTGAGGACCCGCGCGGTGGACCGGGGCTGAGGACCGGCGTGACGGCAAACGCCCCAGCGCAGTTAGGGCGCTGGGGCGTCGGTGCCACGATCGTGCCGCGTGATCAATTCGGCGATGGCCTCGGAGCGGCGCTGCTCCCGGCCCCCCTCCACGAGTTCCGCAGGACGCTCCACCACGCCCTGGCGCGCCAACTCCTCGGCCACCGCCTTCAAGTGTCGTGGCCATACATACCGGGCACGCGCAAAAAAGTTCCGGCGGGTCTCCGGTTCCGCGGCGAGGAAGGTCGCGAGCGCGCGCCCGCCTTTCCGCGTGTTGCAGCCCGCGCAAGCGGTCACTACGTTGCCGGGAGACCCATCGCCGCCCCGCATGCGGGGTTGCACATGGTCCACGGTCAACGCCGCCGGCTCGAACACTTGCCCGCAGTAGACGCAGCGCCACTCGTCACGGGCAAACAGCTCAGTGCGTTTCATCCGTGGCGCCTCTGACCATTTCGCGTGAGTGTCGTGGACGTTCCTGATCGCGCCCGGCGTATGCTGTTCCAGCAGGTGACGCGATTCCTCGACACCGAGGAAAGCACGGCCACGCCCCATGATGTCCCGCCCCGCCTCACGTTCCAAGCCCTCGAGAGCCTGCGCATGTCACGTTCCCGTGAACGGATCCTGAACAACCTGGAAGAGATGTACCGCGAAGCCTTCGAACGCGCCAAGGAGTCGGGGGATCCGGCGCAGCAGGCCTCCCTCGATTTCGCCTACCGCCGCGAGCAGCTGTATTTCGAAATCCTGCTCGACGTGCGCGACGCGATCGAAAAGAAGTAAGGTGCGACGGGGCGCCGGGGGATCCCCGGCACGCCCCGCCCCGCGCGTTACATCCCAATCACGAACTGGGCGGCCCCACCGCGCGTGGGGCCGTCAAAACGCCAGCTCCATCGCACCCCCATCGGAATGACCAGACTGGGGTGGAACCATGCCGCGTCGAGCCACAGCTCCACCCCGGCAGAGCGGTACTGATTCGTCACGGTGGTGGCGACGCCTCCGGGGAAGCTCCGTGTGCTTCCGGTCATCCAATCGCCAAAGACGCCACTGCGCACACGCAGCAACTGGACCTGGCCCAGGATGGACCGATCGATGTACCAGAGCGGGGCCACGTAGTCGACGCTCAACCGATTGAGTCGTGGCAGGGTGACGGCGTCATAGCCCCGGGCAAACGGGAGCACCGTGGCGAAGCGATAGGGGCGCGGCGCCGTCGCGCTGCTGCGCAACGTTTGCCAGTCGGCCCCGGCATCAAGCCGCACGGAATGATTGGCGC
>JBEIUK010000193.1:0-5451 GCA_040374415.1 Gemmatimonadaceae bacterium
GCTTGCCGACCCAATACATATCGCTCGTCTGGTGGCTCGCTTGCATGGAGGGAATCACGCCGAGTTCGGCGAAGCGCGGAATATCGTCGTAGTTGAGAATCTGCGCATGTTCAACGCGGAACCGGTGATTGGCTGTGGGGACGGTGGTGAGTGCCTGTTCGTAGGCATCGAGCACCACGCGGTTGCCACGGTCGCCGATCGCATGCGTGTTCACCTGAAACCCCGCGCGAAGCGCGCGCTCGGCGACCTCGCGAATGTGGGTCGGTGCGCTGAGCAGCAGCCCGCTGTTGTTCGGGTCATCGCTGTACGGTTCGAGCAGCGCGGCACCACGGGAGCCCATCGCGCCGTCCGCGTAGAGCTTGATGGCGCGGACCCACAGGTGGCCATCGTAGAGCGCCGAGCGCGGGCCGACCTGCAGGTAGTGGCGGAGGGCGGCGGAGTCGTCGCCGATCATGACGTACAGGCGAAGCGTTAGCGCATTGCCCTGTGCCATCTGCTCATACAGATCGATCGTGCGGCGCGAGGCGCCGGCGTCGTGCATCCCGGTGAGGCCCCAGCGATGCATCACGCCAATGGCGTCGGTGAGGGCGCTCCGCAATTCGGCGGTGGTGAGCTCCGGGACCTTGCTGCTGACGAGCGCCTGCGCGTGGTCCACCAGCACGCCGGACGGTGCTCCCTGTGCATCGCGCAGCAGGCGGCCGCCATCGGGATCCTTGGTGGCCGCCGACAGATTCGCCAGCTTCATCGCCGCCATGTTGACGAGCCCCGCATGGCCATCGACCCGGGTGAGCAGCACCGGATGATCCGGCACGGCCGCCGTCAGTTTGTCGTGCGTGGGAAAGCGCGTATCGCCCCAGTCGTTCTGATCCCAACCGCGGCCGAGGATCCAGCTCCCCTTGGGCATCGTGCGGGCCTTCTGCGCCACGCGGGCGATCACTTCATCGTAGCTGTGCGCGCCGGTGAGATCGACCGAGCGGAGTGCCTGGGCCAGGCCGGTGAAGTGCGCATGCGCATCGACCATGCCCGGGATGATGGTCTTGCCGCCGGCATCCACGATGGTCGTGGCCGGACCTTTGAGGGCGTCGGCTTCACGACGGGAGCCGACAAAGACGATGCGTCCGCCGCGAACGGCGAAGGCTTCGACCATCGGTCGCGCGTCATCGGCCGTGTAGACGCGGGCGTTGATGACGATCAGGTCGGCCGGTGGCGTCTTGGCAGGGGCCACGGCAGCAGTGGCCGGCCGTTGGGCCATGGACAGACGGGGGGCGATGGCGACGGACGCGATCGCGAGGAGGGCAAACGACAGGGGGCGAACAGCGCGCATGAGATCCGGGAAAGAGGATCCCGGATTCTGCGTCTGTTCGCCCCCTGCGGCAAGGCGTCTCCGGTCTGGCCGAGGCCAGACCGGAGCAGGTTGGCCTTACTTGCCGGCGGGCGGCAGCATCACGGTGTCGATGACGTGGATCACGCCATTCTTCGCGACGATGTCCGTCTTCGTGACGTGCGCGTTGCCGATCATGACCGTCTGGCCCATGAGCATCACGGCCGCGTCAGCGCCTTCGACCGTCTTGGCGCTCTTGCCATTGAGCTTGACAACATCGGCCGCCATGACCTTGCCCGACACGACATGGTACAGCAGCACCTGCTTGAGCTTCGCCTTGTCCTTGGCCAGCGCTTCGAGCGTGGCGGCGGGCAGCTTGGCGAACGCGGCATCCGTCGGGGCGAAGACCGTGAACGGACCCGGGCCCTTCAACGTTTCCACGAGGCCGGCATCGCCGAGGAGCTTGGCCAGCGTCTTGAACGAACCGGCGGCAACCGCCGTCTCCACAATATCCTTGTCCTGCGCCTGCGCGGCACGCGGCGCGGACAGCGCCATCACGGCCACACCGGCGACCAGCATCGAAAGCTTACGCATCGAGAAAACTCCAGAAAGGGGAACAGCAAACCCGTCACGGCGCGCGGGACGGCGCCACCTGACCAAGCGCTTATACCCCAGTCTGGTTCCCGGGGTTGCACCCCCCGTCCTTTCGTCTCCGAACCGTTACATCCGCAGGCGCTTCATCGCCTGTTCGATTTCTGCCGCTTCCCGCGGCCCCTTGGTCAGCCAGTCCAGACCGGTGGGGGTCACGAGGTAGTCATCCTCAATCCGCACGCCAATGTTCCGGTAGCGGGTCACGGTTGCCCCGCGTCGAGCGACCCATTCGGCGTTCCGCGGGGTCTTCGGCAGGATCTCCAGCAGATTCTCCCGGACATACAATCCCGGTTCAATCGTGAAGACGGAGCCGACCTGGATCGTGCGCGCGCCGAAGTCATACTGGTCGGGATCGTGCACCTCCAGGCCAATGCCGTGGCTCAGCCCGTGCATGTAGAACAGCGAGAGTTGCGAGCACTTGGACTTGCCGTCCGGGCCGCAGTCGTAGGTGGCATCGGGGGCGTCAATGAGTCCAAGCCGCGTGAGCCCTGCGGCTAGCACCGCGCTGGCGGAATCATTCATGCGGCGCATTGGCGTGCCGGGCTTTGCTTGCCGCTCGCCGGCCATCTGGGCATCGCGCACCAGCTGATAGATCGCGCGCTGTGCGGGGGTGAAGGTGCCGTTCACTGGATAGGCCCGCGTCATGTCGGCGGCGTATCCGTTGAAGCTGGCACCAATGTCGATCACCACCATCTCCCCGGCGCGCATCTGGCGATCATTCGCGTTGTAATGCAGCGTCGTGGCGTTCGGGCCAGACCCGACGATCGACGCAAACGAGGGGCGATCGGCCCCGCCGCGCCGGAAGACGCGCTCCAGATCCGCCTGCACTTCGTACTCAAAGCTGTTCGGGCGCACGGCGCGCGCCGCGTCGCGGTGCGCCTGCACGGTCAGTGCCGTGGCCCGCTTGATAAGGGCCAGCTCCGCATCGCTCTTCTTGCCGCGCAGCTGCGCCACCGCCGGTGTGGCATTGGTCACCGTCAGGCCAGAATGGGCGGCCTTGAGCCGCGCCACCAGCTGATCATCGGCCGTCGGTCGGGCGGCCGTGCCCAGATCGGCGAGCACGATCAGCGGCCGCGGGGTGGCGAGCAGCGAATCGAGCACCGCCGACAACTCTGCCGCGGGACGTCCCGGCAGCCCCCACGTGGCGAGCGCCGCCTCGGGCCCGACCCGACGGCCCGTCCACACTTCGCGCGCCGGATCCCGGGGCTGCACAAAGAGCGTCCAGCTGATCTGACCACCGGACTTCACGCCAACCACGGCCGCGTCCGGTTCCCGCACCCCCGTGAGGTACAGGAAGGGCGGGGCTTGGTAGAAGGCGACATAATCTTCGCGCGGTTCGCGGGCGCCAATCGCCACCACGACGAAATCCGCGCTGCCGGTCTGAACGGTCGCGGCGAGCGCCGCGCGGCGGTCGGCATACTCCCCCGCTGTGATCTGCGCCCGGAGGGATGTCGCAAGGAGGGCGGTGGCCGCCAGGATCGTGGCGACCTGCGAAGCGGTGCGCTGGTGGAGCATACGGGAGCAACGAGGAAGGAGACGAATGCGGGGGGCGGTCAGACGACGCTGAGCAGCATTCGTTCAAGGAATCGCAGGCCGAAATAGGCGATCAGCACGGTCACGTCGAGCATGCCGAAGGGGGGGACGATCTGCCGCAATGGCGCGAGGATGGGCTCCGTGAGCTGAAAAGCCCAGCGCCACCAGCGGGAATACGGCGAGCCGCCCACCCAGCTGGCCACCACGCGGGGCGAAGAGCGCGAGCTGCAGCACCCCGAAGGTCCAGCGGATGATGAGTCCCAACAGCGAGCCCGTGACCGACGCGAAGACCATTTGCGTCAGCTGATCGCGTACGAACTCGATGGCCGACAGGAGGAGCAGCCCGCCAATCACCACGGCCGCCAGCGTCCACCACGGCGCCGCCGCGGGCGTGCCGCCGGCCCGCACAATGCGCCGCTCCATGGGGGCAATGAGCCATGGATCCACACTCGTGCGCAGGAACCGGGCGATCGGTGAGAAGGGGGAGAGCCGGCGGGTGCGCACCGCGTACGATCCGGCCGCGACGATTGCCGTGAGCGCTCCCGCGAGAAAGACCGCCGGGCGCAGGACGGCCAGCGCCAGATTCAAGAGACCCACGACAGAAGCAAGCATGCTCAAAAGTACCCCGTTCGCCGGCGGACGGCGCGAATCACCCCATGCAGCCGGGCCACGAAGGTGATCAGCATCAGCGCCACGCCACCCACGACGGGAACGCGTCGGCGGAATTGCACCGCCCGCCCCATCACGAACAGCAGCGGCACCAGCAGGGGCGCCGCGAGGAGGGAGACGATCGCCCATCCCGGGTGTGAGGCCCCCCAGTGGACACCGCCCACTACGCCGGCCACGGTCACGAGGGGGAAGAGGACGAGGCAGATCGTCGAGACGGACCACTGCACCGGCGCGCCAGGCTCCCAGATCCCCTCGCCATGCCAGCGCAGGCGACGGTACAACCCGGCGACCGTCTGCGGGTTGCCGAGGTGCAGAATCGCCAGCCGCTCGGATTGCCACATGGTGCCACCGGCGGCCGTCAGGCGGCGGCAGATGTCGACATCCTCGCTGCTTGACTTGGTGGCATCGAAGCCCGCGATGCGGTGAAACCAGGCGGCCTGAATCGCAAAGCAGGCGCTGTTGATGTAATGCCGCGGCCCGTCGCCACCTGGGCGGTGCAGACGATCCCACACGCGCTCGCTCCAATGGCCCTGCGACGGGGCGTACACCTCACAGCCCACCGCCGCCGCACCGGATGCCGCGAAGACCTCCGCCACGTCCTGAAAGAACGTGCCAGGCACCTCACAGTCACAGTCGATGAAGACGAAGGCGTCGGCATCCGGCACGACGCGCGCGCCATCGTTGCGCACCCCGCCCACGCGCGTCGCCATGGAGGTCACGAGCGTCGCGCGGTCGGCAAAGCGCGCTTGAATCGCCAGCGACCCGTCGGTGGACCCGTTGTCCACCAGCACCACCTGTGTCGCCCCGTGCTGCTGTGCGGCCGCCGTCACGGAGGCCAGACAGCGCTCCAGCAGGTCGGCCTTGTTCCGAATGGGCAGAATCGCCGCGAGGCGCACGGGGCAGAATCCGCTTAGCGGAGCACAGCCTTCGCGATGGTCTGCAGCTGCATGTTGCTCGTCCCTTCATAGATCGTGCCGATCTTCGCGTCGCGATAGAACTTCTCCGCCGGATACTCGCGCGTGTAGCCGTAGCCACCAAAGAGTTCGAGACAGACGGAGGTGACGCGCTCGCACATCTGCGACGCATACAGCTTGGCCATCGCGCCCTGTCGCGCGATGTCATGACCGGCATCCTTCAGACGGGCGGCGTTGTACACCATCAGGCGCGCCGCTTCGAGTTCCGTGGCGGCCTGCGCCACCTGAAACTGGATCCCCTGAAAGTCGGCGAGCGCCTTGCCGAACTGCTTGCGCTCCTTGAGATGTGCCACGGCGGCATCC
>JBEIUK010000328.1:0-2065 GCA_040374415.1 Gemmatimonadaceae bacterium
GCCGTTCGGCTGGTGGTGGGGGCGGCGGGATCGCAGTACATCCAGCCCGCGATCACGCAGGTGACGCTCCGGATGCTGGCGTTTGGCGAAGACCCGGCGATCGCCCTCGCGGCGCCGCGGATTTACGCGAGTGCCGGGCTGAAGGACGTCGAAGTGGAGCCTGGCTTCGCGACGAGCGTCTATCAGGGGCTCGTGGCGCATGGGTACCGTCCGCAGAGCCGGGTCGCCGACATCACCTTCGGCGGGGTGCACGCGATCTTCGTCCGCAAGAACGGCACGCGGATCGGCGTGGCCGACCCCCGTCGCGACGGAGCGGCTGGCGGGAACTGACCGGGGGCGTTGCGGAGGATTTTAGGACAGACTAACTTTAAAGTATGTCTGACCTGAATCCTACTGCGACGCCGGAGGCGGGACCGGAAACGACGGGAGAGCCGGGGTGGCGGCGCGCCCGGCTCGCGCCGTCGTTGGCGGAGGTGCATCGCTCCGTCGAGGTGCAGGGCGGGAGCTGGTTTCGGAAACTCCTCGCCTTCGCGGGGCCCGGCTACATGGTGGCCGTGGGGTATATGGACCCGGGGAACTGGGCCACCGATCTGGCCGGTGGATCCCGCTTCGGCTACACGCTGCTGTCGGTGATCCTGCTCTCCAACCTGATGGCCGTGCTGCTCCAGGGGTTGGCCTCCAAGTTGGGGATCGTCACGGGCCGAGATCTCGCCCAAGCCTGCCGCGACCACTATTCGCCGCGCGTTACTTTCGCCCTCTGGTTCATGTGCGAAATCGCGATCGCGGCGTGCGATCTGGCGGAAGTCATCGGCTCCGCGATCGCCCTGAAGCTCCTCTTCGGCCTGCCGTTGCCCGCGGGCATTCTGGTCACAGCGCTCGATGTGCTGCTGGTGCTGATGCTGCAGCACCGCGGCTTCCGCGTCCTCGAAGCGATGGTCATTGCGCTCATCGCCGTCGTGGGCGGCTGCTTCCTCTTCGAGCTGGTGATCGCCCGCCCCGAGCTGCACGCCGTGCTCGCCGGGTTTATCCCCCGCACGGAGATCGTGCGCAATCCCGACATGCTGTACATCGCCATCGGGATCTTGGGGGCCACCGTGATGCCGCACAACCTCTATCTGCATTCGTCGATCGTGCAGACGCGGAAGTACGCGGAGCATGCCGAAGGGAAGCGAGAGGCGGTGCGCTTTGCGTTCATCGATTCCACGCTCGCGCTGAGCTTCGCGCTCTTCATCAATGCCGCCATTCTGATCGTGGCCGCGGCCACCTTTCACCGCACGGGCAACACCACCGTGGCGGAAATCCAGGATGCCCATCGCCTGCTCACCCCGTTGCTCGGGGTGACCGGGGCCAGCACCGTCTTCGCCCTCGCGCTGTTGGCCAGTGGCCAGAACAGCACCCTCACGGGAACGCTCGCCGGCCAGATTGTGATGGAAGGCTTCCTGAATCTGCGAATCCGCCCCTGGCTGCGCCGCCTGATCACTCGGGCGATTGCCATCGTGCCGGCCGCGCTGGTCGCTATCTTCTATGGCGAAAGTGGTGCGGCACAGCTGCTGGTCTTCAGTCAGGTGGTCCTGTCGCTCCAGCTCTCCTTTGCCGTGTTCCCGCTGGTGCGCTTCACCTCTGACCGCCTGAAGATGGGTGTCTTTGTGAATTCTCCCGTGCTGACGGTGACCGCCTATGCGGTGGCGGGCACCATCGCCCTCCTGAACGGCTGGTTGCTGGTCCAAACCGTGCGTGGATGGGTGAGCTGATGTACCAGCGCATTCTGGTGCCCCTCGAACATTCGGCCTCCGACGCCTGCATCCTGACGCATGTCCGGGACCTCGCTCGGCTCTGTCAGGCCTCGCTCCTGTTGTTGCATGTGGCCGACGGTTGGGCCGCGCGCAATTTGCGCCCGCTGCAGCTCCGCGAGTCCGAAGAAATGAAAGCGGACCGCGAGTACCTCGAGCAATGCTGCGCCACGCTGCGCGCCGACGGATTTGACGCGGAATCGATGCTCGCCGGTGGCGATCCCGCCACGGAGATTGCCGCCGCCGCTGATCGCGAACAGTGTGATCTCGTGGCC
>JBEIUK010000266.1:0-3681 GCA_040374415.1 Gemmatimonadaceae bacterium
ACCGACGGCACGGTCCACGTCACATCGCCGATGTCATCACTCCCCGTCCCGCCGCTCGCGGCCGCGGCCTGCTCGGGCGTGCGCAGCGGGGCCACCGTCGTGCGGAGGCCACTGTCCGGGAGCGCCATCATCCGCTGCACCCCTTTGGCCATCGCCTGATCGTTGGCATCCCACGTGGGCATCCCGACCCGCTGCGCATTCGCATGCATGGCGGTCGCGATCGGCTTGTTGAAGTGCGGGCGCCAGGCCGTGCCGACCACCTGGACTGTATCGAGCTCGGTGAAGGTCGCCATCGCAGCGCCCCGCGCGACCTGCTTCGCATCCGCAAACATTTTGCTCACGCGCTCCGGATCGCGCTCCCGGAAGTAGAACCAGATAGCAGCCGTGCTGGGCACGACGTTGGGCTGATCGCCGCCGTCGGTGATGACATAGTGCGACCGCTGCGCCAGCTCCATGTGCTCGCGATGGTATTCCCACGCACTCGCCATGTTCATCACGGCATCGAGCGCACTCTTGCCACGCCACGGCGCACCGGCCGCATGCGAACTCTGCCCCCGGAATTTGAAGATGGCAGAAATCAGCGTGAGTGCCGGCTCATCCCCGTAGGAAATGTTGAAGCCGTCGCTAACGTGCGCGAAGAGATTCGCATCCACGTCCTTGAAAACGCCGGCGCGGACCAGATAGGCCTTGCTGCCCAGCTGCTCTTCGGCGACACCGGGCCACAGGACAATGGTCCCGGGGAGCTTTTCGCGCTGCATGATCTCTTTGACCGACAGCGCGGCAACGATGTTGAGCGGCACCCCGCTGTTGTGTCCCTCACCGTGCCCGGGCGCGCCCGGCACGATCCAATCGCGCCCCGCCGTAGCCGGCTTCTGGTTGGACTGCGGAATGCCATCGATGTCCGAGCCGAGGGCGATCACCGGCGAGCCACTCCCCCCGCGCGCGACCCAGGCGGTGGGCATGCCGGCGACACCGCGCTGGACGGTGAAGCCATTCTTTTCCAGCACGCCGGTGAGGTACTTGGAGGTCTCGACCTCCTGCATCCCGAGCTCGCCGTACGAGAAGACCTGATCCACCATTTGCTGTGCCATGGTGGCCTTGGCTTCAATCGCCTTGCTGAGCTCCGCCTTCAACCGATCCATGCGGGCCGCCGGTGACGCCGCCGAGGGGGCCGCGCCCACCTGCGCGCTCAGTGCGGCCGGGACGAGTGTGGTGAGCGAAACGGCCGTTAGCAGCGCGAGCCCACGACGAGACCGACAATGCATACACCTCTCCGGAAAGAAGGACGGGACCAGCATGCGACCCGATGGCACTACTGCGGCAGACGAATCACCGGTGGGGTCCCCGTGGCGGGGCGGGTGAACGCGGTGCCACTGGTGGTGAACCCAGGAACGAAGCCGCCATGGCTCAGAAAGAAGCCTCCCATCTCCACGCCCATGAAGCGATCCACGCGATTGGCCGCGCCAGTGGGGTCATGGGAGAAGGTGGCCGTGGTCAGCTCATGCCATGACCCATCGGCGAGGCGCACCCATTGCGCTGTGTAGCGCGCTTTCCGACGGAAATGGCCGGTGCTGCCACCGAAATTTTCACTGAACGCATACAGCCGACGGAGCCCCAACGAATCTTTGGCGGCCCGGAACGAGGCAATGAGCATCCATTGCTGCTGCTGTGGATGAAACCAATAGCCGCTGTACACCGTGGCGGTGCCCTTCGTAGCCGACGTCACATAGAACCGTTGTATCGAGCCGGTCTTCCAGGGATACACCAAATGCGAGTGCCCACCGGTCCCTTCATTCCCGAAGACGGAGGCTTCCACGCCGTCGCCGGCTTCGATCAGTTGCGTGAAGTTGCTGCTGTCCACTGTGCTGCGATCGTTCGCCGTCGTGCCATTTGCGGCATCCCACACCGAGAAGATGATGCGGCGCTCCGTCTCGGAGTTGACCTGCATGCCGAAGTAGCCGCGCGCAAAACCGGTCGCCATGTAGTACGTGTTTACCGGATCATCGACGGCGGTCACTTCACTGTAAAAGCCCGTGATCTGCCAGCTGCTATCGGTGGGATAGCGCAAATGGACGCTCGCCGCATTGCGCCGAGGGTCGAGATTGAAGTGCGCGCCAGCCGTCGCGGGACCATCCAGCAGGAGCGCCTGGACCGCGAGGGTGGGCGCCGGCGCCCCATCGGCGGTCGATAACGTAAGGGCCCGAAAGCCGCTGTCCGGAACGGTGAGATCACCAAAGGCCACCGTGACCACTCCGGTATCCGACGGCAGAGCCGCTTCCCGGACCATCCCGCCCACTTGGAGGCGCAGCCGCCGTCCCGCGGCACCACTGGGACGGAGCTGGACCGCAGCGCTCAGCGTACCACGGGTCGCAAAGCGACCATACCAAACCAACTGCGTGCCCGCTTCCGCGAATGGGGCCACGGGACGATTGCCCCCCATGCGCACCGCATCGGGGTCCGGGAGCGTATACGCGGTGTTGGCGGGAATGCGCAGCGGTGCGGCCACGTGCGGACGGACAGCGGGTCGCGCCGCCGACATCACCAGCACCCCGGACAGCAGCGGGACGCGCCATCCCCACGCGCGTGACCACATCATCAGCGGCAACGCCCCGAGGTGGTGCTGCCGAAATAGAGAATGTTCGGTGCTTCCGAGCGCGCGACCCCGATATCCGGAATCCCGTCGCGATTGAAGTCGGCGATCGCCATCCCATAGGCACTGCCATTCGCATCGCCGAAGCGCACGAGCGTGAAGTGCGTACCGGTGCCGTCATTGAAGAACACCGCCGATGGCGCCGTCACATTCCCCGCCACGATGTCCATGTGCCCATCGCAATTCAAATCCCCGATCGTCAGCGCATACGGGGTGATCGTGGAGTCGCCCAGAGTCATCGGCGCGCCAAAGGTCCCATCGCCGCGCCCCAGCTGGAGCGCTACACCGCGCTTTTCATCAATCGTGACGATGTCCGTACGATGATCGGCGTTGAAATCGGCCGCTTCCGCAATGCGCATCTGGGCGTCGGCTGGACCAAAGGGCACCGCGCGCATCGCCGTCAGATCAGCGCCACGAGCGCCGAGGTACAGGCGCCCTTGTCCACCGTTGCGATGCGGCACCAACAGGTCGGGCATCCCATCCCCGTTGAAATCCGCCGCCGTGATCGTCGTCGCAGGTTCCTGCGAAAAGGGGATGCAGTTGGCATCAAAGCGCCCCTGCCCACGATTGAGGCAGACGTAATTCGCCCCTGCGACTTTGCCATAGCGATTCGCGGCGATGATATCCGGACGCCCATCCCCATTCATGTCGGCGACGGTCGCGTTCCGCATCGGCCAGGCGGGCAAGCCGTACTCGGAGCCCACGGAGAAATGCCCCTTCCCGTCGTTCAGATACACCAGCTTGGGACTGGGCTGATCATTGCTGATCACGACATCCAGATCGCCATCACCATCGAGATCGACGAGCCGCCCCGAATACGACTTATCGGATGCGCTCCCTAATTCATATCGGCGACGAATCCCACCCGCACCATCACCAAGCAGCACCTGATCCACCAGCGGCCAGTGCCGCCCCTTGGCGAGCACGATATCCAGCAGTCCATCGCCATCGACATCCCCGAAGCTGATATTCGCCGACGTCTCTGACGTCGTCTCCAGCAACAGGGTGCGCTCGTAGCGCGGGAACTCCGG
>JBEIUK010000274.1:0-3514 GCA_040374415.1 Gemmatimonadaceae bacterium
ACATCGTCCCGGGTCCCCGCGGGCATGCGTCCGTACGGATGATCGGGGCCGTAGACCAGTGCGGCAAAAGCACGATCTGCCATCGACGGACCTCGGTCACTCTCCTGCAACAGCGACGTGAGTCGCACATTCCGCAGGCGGGTGATATCCGCGTCAGTGAAGCGGGGGCGCCGCACCATGTCCGCCATCAGCGCGAGTCCACTATCAAGTGTCGCACGCGTGCTGTGTAGCGAGACGGTGCTTTGCTCGAGTCCGGCGGACGCGTTCAGGCGGATGGCCAGGAAGCCGATCTGATCTGCGAGGGCGACGGCATCGCGCGTGCCGGCACCTTCACTGAGCAGGCTCGCGGTGAGGGTGGCCAGTCCAGACTGCCCGGCGGGGTCCGCCTCGGAGCCCCGTCGGACCACCAGCATCATGTCCACCACTGGAACGTCGTGCTGTTCCACGATGGCGATGCGCAAGCCATTCGGGAGCGTCCGCTCGGCGATCGGAGGAATGCGAAGTGTCGTGGGGGCCGCCAAGCTGGGGGGCGTGGTGCTGGCCGGTTGCTGGGCCTGACTGCGCGATGCAAAGAGGAGGGGACTGACGAGCAGGGTCGTCACGAAGGCGCGTGGTGTACGCCGATGGATGGCATGCAGGGGGTGACGCATTAGCGGGATCCTCCGGCCGGCATCGCCAGCGCGCGCTTGCCTTCGGGGACGACCGTCAGCGTGATGCGTGGGGCCGTTGTGAGGTACCGTGACGCCGCGCGCTGTACGTCGGCGATGGTCAGGGCGTCGTAGCGGGCGAGATCCTGCGCCACGAAGTCGGGGGTGCCCACGAAGTAGTTGTAGTAGTTCAGGCGATCGGCTTTTCCCAGCACGGAGGCGAGTTCATCGAGCAGCTGTGCGCGCATGCCATTCTTCACGCGCTGCAGTTCCCGCTCCGTGATTCCCTGCGTCGCGATATCGCGGATGGCGCCATTGATCTCGGTCGCCAGCTGTTCCGGATGCACGCCGGGCTTCGCGGTGGCCGACAGCAGCAACAGGCCATCCAGCTTGTTCGCGCTATTCCGGAAATTGACATCCTGGGCAATCTGTCGGTCGTAGACGAGCCGCTGATATAAGCGCGAGCTCTTGCCGCCGGCGAGAATGTCACTGAGCGCATCGAGCGCCGGTTCATCGGGACTGAAGGCCTTCACCCCATGCCACGCGAAGTAGAGACGTGGCAGCTGCACCCGGTCTTCCAGCACCAGCGTGGTGTCGCGCGTTAATGCCGGCGCGGGGACCGCGGGGCGGACCGGTGCTTGCGGATTGCGCGGAATCCCGCCGAAATATTTCGCGACCCAGACCTTGGCCGAGTCGGGGTTGAAGTCGCCGGCAATCGTGATGCTGGCGTTGTTTGGTGCGTAGTAGCGACGGAAGAACGCCTTCACGTCATCGACCGAAGCGGCCGCAAGGTCGGCGAGGGAGCCGATCACGGGCCACGCGTACGGATGGGCTGCTGGGAACATCACCGGCAGCAGCGTTTCGTAGGCGCGGCCGTAGGGGACGTTGTCGTAGCTCTGACGCCGCTCGTTTTGCACGACATCGCGCTGCAGATCCACCTTGGGTTTATCCATGGTGGGGAGCAGCCAGCCCATGCGATCGGCGTCGAGCCAGAGCATGAGCGGGAGCGCGTTTGATGGACCGGTTTCGTAGTAGTTGGTCCGGTCTTCCGTGGTGGAGCCATTGTTGTTGGCCCCGGCGGCCTCGAGCCACTGATCGAACTGGCCGACCGGCACATGTTCCGATCCCATGAACATGATGTGTTCGAACAGATGGGCGAATCCGGTCCGCCCGGGTTGCTCATCACCGGAGCCGACTTTGTACCAGCTGTTGACGGCAACGATCGGGACCGAGCGATCCACGTGCAGGATGACCTCGAGGCCATTCGGCAGCGTGAACTTCTCGTGGGGAATGCGCAGGGGGGCTGGACGCTGCGCCGCAGCCGGGCGCACTGGCAGCCACGTTAACAGACCGATCAGGGCCAACCGCCCTGCCCATCGGAAACGGACCATGGGGAGACTCACAGAGGGACGAACGGAATGGAGGCCAGGCCGAGGGCGATGGCGTTCCACGGTAGCGAGGGAAATGTACCGCCTGCATGTTGGCCCTATGGAGTCTTCCCCCGTGCATCGGTCGGCACCGGATCCGGTGCGGTATGCCCCTCGGCTTGGCCTCTTCTCCGGGACCATGCTGGTGGTGGGGGGGATTATTGGGGCCGGTATCTTCCTGTCCCCCGCCATCGTCGCGCAGCGGGTCGGGAGCGCGTCGCTCACGCTTGGGGCCTGGGGGCTCGGGGCGATCGTCGCGATCATTGGCGGGTTTGTCTACGCGGAGCTGGGGGCCCGGCGCCCGCAGGCCGGCGGGACGTATGTGTATGTGCGGGAGGCGTGGGGGCCACTCCCGGCCTTCCTGTACGGGTGGGCGCTCTTTCTCATCATGGCCACCGGGGCGATCGCCGCCGTGGCGATGACCGGCGCCGGTTATCTGGTGGCGCTTCTCGGGTGGGCGCCCGCGATGGCGCAGCCGGTGGCGATTGCGCTGATCGTGATGCTCACGCTGCTCAATATCGCCGGCGTGCAGGTGGGAGCGATTACCGGGAATATCCTCACGGTAATCAAGCTCGCGGCCATCACGGGGTTGATTGGGTGCGCGCTGTTTCTGAGCCCTGCTGCGGGGGCGGTGGCGCATGCGGTCAGCGGGTCCGCACCGGCGACGTCGGTGACGCCGCCCGTGGGCCTCACGGCGACGGTGCTGACGATGGGAGCGGCGCTGGTGCCCGTGCTCTTCTCGTACGGGGGATGGCAGCAGACCAACGCGGTGGCGGAGGAGCTCCGTGATCCGACACGCCTCCTGCCGCGGGCACTGATCGGTGGCGTGCTGGTCGTGGTGGCCACGTATCTGCTGGTGAATGTGGCCTACCTACGCGCCCTGGGCGTCAACGGGTTGGCGGCCACCAGCACTCCAGCGGCCGATACCATGGCCGTATATCTCGGTCCGATGGGACGCACGCTGATCTCGGTGGGGATCGTGGCGTCGACGGTCGGATTCCTGGGGATGGTGATCCTCCTTTCCGCGCGCGTCTATCAGGTGATGGCGGCCGATGGGGTGTTCTTCCGGCGCATGGCGGCGCTGCACCCGCGGACTCGCACCCCGGTGGCGGCGCTGGTAGGGCAGGGGGCCGTAGCGCTGCTCTTGCTGCTCACGCGCACCTATGGTCAGCTGCTGGATTACGTGGTGTTCGCCGACTGGATCTTCTTTGGGCTCACGGCGGCGAGTCTGTTCGTGCTGCGGGCGCGGGACGCCGCGGCGGGTCGGACCGTGTCGGTCCGTGCGCCAGGGCACCCGGTCAGCACGCTCCTCTTCATCGCGGCGGCGCTGTATGTCGTGTTGGGTTCCGTGGCATCGAACCCCGGCAACGCGGCGCGCGGCGCAGCGCTCCTGGCCCTCGGTGTGCCCGTGTACTGGTACTGGCGCCGTCGTTAAAAGAG
>JBEIUK010000341.1:0-1621 GCA_040374415.1 Gemmatimonadaceae bacterium
AGCTCACCCGCTCCAGCGGTCGATGCAGGACTTTGACGCCAATCGCCATCAGTCAGTTCCTCCGGTGCCCGCCGTGATTGCCGCGGCATCGTCTGCGGCGGCATCGTCTGCGGTCGACGCGCGACCGGTGTCGAGCGTCCAGTTCCGCGCCGACGCCAAGCGCTGACGGTTCAGATCCAGCCCACGCGCGCGCAGACGTTCCAGATCGGCGGGGCCCACCCGGGCGCTGGAGGGACTGATCAGGCGTCCACGATCCAGCCACCCAAAGAGCGCCATCAGGAGTACGATGTTGAGGCCAAGCAGCGCGAGGGAGAACGGCACCCCGCGAGCGACGCCGAGGGCGTCGAGTCCCAGCGTCGCGGCCGCGATGAGCAGGATATAGCCGAGCGCGACCGGGAGCATCACGCTCCACCCCAGCGACATCAATTGGTCATACCGGAAGCGCGGCAGCGTCCACCGAATCCACATGAAGAGGAACAGGAACCCACCGACTTTGGTGACGAGCGCCACCAGCGTCAGCAGGGTCTTCACGAAGGTGAACGGCGGCAGATTGTCCCACTGCGTAAACGGGATGTCCCACCCGCCAAAGAACATGGTGGCGGTCAACGCGCTTACCGTGGCCATGTTGGCGTACTCGGCAATGAAGAACATGGAGAACTTCATCCCGGAGTACTCGGTGTGGTAGCCCGCCACCAGTTCCGATTCCGCCTCAGGTAAGTCGAAGGGGAGCCGATTCGTTTCCGCAAAAGCGGCAACGAGGAACGTGAACCACGCGACGGTCAACGATAGGACATTCCATCCCATGGTTGCCTGCTGTTGCACGATCGCGCTCAGCGAGACATTGCCCGCGAGCAGCAGGACAGGAATCGTCGACATCCCCATCGCGATCTCGTACGAAATCATCTGGGCGCTGGATCGCAGCCCACCGAGCAGCGCGTACTTGTTGTTCGAGGACCACCCGGCGAGAACAATGCCGTACACGCCGAGCGACGAGATCGCGAGCGTGAACAGATAGCCCACGGGGAGTGGCGCGACCGTCATGTCGATCAACCCCCATGGGGTCGGGAGCGGCGCGGCCAGCGGCAGCACCGCCCACGTCAACATGGCCGGAATGAATGCCAGCGCCGGCGCCAGGATGAACAGCCACCGATCGGCGAGCGCCGGGTTCGTCTCTTCCTTCATGAAATTCTTGATGCCGTCCGCCACCGGCTGCAGGATCCCACCGGGTCCTGTCCGGTTGGGACCACGGCGGTCCTGAAACCAGGCGGCAAGCTTGCGCTCGGCGAGCGTCAGACCAGCGACACCGACAAGGTAGACACCAAAGACCACGAGAATCTTGATGACGCTGGCGGCCACCACCGTGCCGATGGCTTCTGGCGGCAGCTGCGGATTCGCGCGGGGAAACAGGTCACTCCAGGCGGTCATTGCCCTGCCCCGGCGTGAGTGTCTGCGGCCTCATTCTGCGCGATGCCGCCACCAGTGAGGCCGAGGCTCTCGTAGCGCAACGCCGCGAACGGTGCATGGGTCGCGGTGAGCGCCGCGAAGACCTCGGGGGCGGTGTAATAGGCGCCGGCACCACCGCAGGCGGTGAGCAGGTCCGCGAGCACGTACCACGTGGGGC
>JBEIUK010000228.1:0-4642 GCA_040374415.1 Gemmatimonadaceae bacterium
ACTCAGCCGGGACCGCGGCCAGCGGCGGGGTCGAGCCCACCGGGGCCGAGCCCATCGGGGCGGACGTCGCGAGGGCCGCGGTGTCCGGTTCCGATCGGTCCGTGCTGGGTGAGGAGTCGGCGGCGGCCACCACGGCTGTTTCGGCACCGGATGATTGCCCGCGCGAGCTGCTTCGCCACCAGAAAATCAGCAGCAGCAGTACCACTGCCACACTCGCTACCATGCCGCGCCAGAGCCACCCCGAACGCGCGGCCGCCATTACCGCACCGCTTCCCACAGCGCGAGCGTCTCCGGCATTACGCTCTTCCCCGATCCAATGGCCCAGGAGATCCGGAGGCGCACCACTTCACGAAAGACCGCATCGAACGCGACCGGGACCCGATCGGCGAGCGCCGCACGCTCGTCGCTGAGAAACGTCCGCCCAGGCTCCAGAAAGTCCGCCATGTATAAAGCGCGACCGGTCCGCCCCCACATGGCGCTGCCGACGGTATGCCAGCGGATCGCCTCGAGCACGTCACGCCGCGCTTCGCCATCGACCGCCAGCTGCGAGGCCGCTGCTGGGCCATGCAGTAGCCCAACAGGCGCCTCGTAGAGCCCGGTGATGTGGCGAAGCCGTACGTCATCGGCCCCGCGGAGCGCATCATGCCACGCCCCGGCGTCATGCCAGGCCTGCGATTCCACCGGGGCCAGATCCATACGCGCCGCCCAGGTATCCAGCAGCGCCACGACCCGGGTGATGTGCGCCAGACGCTTCTCCGAGACTACTGCCCAGCCGGGGAGCCCGAGGCTCATACCGCGTCGATCGCCGCCCGCATCGCCGCGACCAGCGCCACGGCCTCGTCGATAGACCGGTCCGCCGTGCGCACCAGCGCGCTGCCCACCACCACACCGTCACCGAGGCGCGCCGCAGCAGCGGCCTGCTCCGGCGTCGAGATGCCAAAGCCGATCCCAATGGGAAGCGCCGTGGCCGAGCGGAGACGAGCCACCGTTTGCGGCAGATCATCGGCGAGCGTCGACTGCTCGCCCGTGACCCCCAAGCGGCTGATCAAATACACGAAGCCACGGCCGTGCCGACTGATTTCCGCCATGCGCGGCGCCGGCGTGGTGGGTGCCACCAGGCGGATGAAGTCGAGACCGCTCGCGCCAAACCAGGCTTCCCGTTCCGCATCAGCTCCCACGGGCAGATCAGTAACGAGAATCCCATGTACGCCAGCGGCGCGCGCCCGAGCCAGCGCGTCGTTGCCCCCTGCGATGATGGGATTCAGGTAGCTGAAGAGCACGATGGGGACGTCAACCGCTGCCTCGCGGATGAGGTCGAAGGTGCGATCGAGGGTGATGCCATGCCCGATGGCCACCTGCGAACTCCCCTGAATCACGGGGCCATCCGCCAACGGATCAGAAAACGGAACACCCACCTCAATGACATCAGCCCCAGCCGCTGCGATGCCGCGAATGAGCGCCACGGAACGCTCCGGATCGGGGTGCCCCGCGGTGACATAACAGATCAGCGCGCGGCGTCCCGCGGCGGCGAGTGCGGCAAAGCGGGCCGAGATCGGCGACAGCGCCGCCGAGGACTCGGCGGCCATGGAGGATGCGGGCATCGTCAAACGTCCGGCAGCGTGTACTGGCTGATCGTGCCGACATCCTTGTCACCACGACCACTGACACACAGCAGGACCGGCTGGTCGGGGGCCCACCGTCCGGCCTCGCGCTCAATCCAGGCCACGGCATGCGCCGTTTCCAGCGCCGGAATGATCCCCTCCACACGACTCAACACCGCGACGCCACGCAGCGCTTCGGTATCCGTGATGGAGACGTAGGTCGCGCGGCCACTGTCGTGCAGCCACGAATGCTCCGGCCCAACCCCGGGATAATCGAGACCGGCGGAGATGGAGTGCGCGGGATGCACCTGCCCATTCGCATCCTGCAGCAGATAGCTCAGCGCGCCGTGGAGCACGCCCGGCGTGCCCTTGGCAATGGACGCGCTGTGGCGATCCGTTTGCAGACCATCACCCGCCGCTTCCACGCCGATCAATTCCACGTCCGCATCATCCACAAAGCCAGCGAAGATCCCCATCGCATTCGAACCACCACCAACGCACGCGACCACGGTGGCCGGCAACCGTCCAGCGCGCTCCAACATCTGCGCGCGGGCTTCGCGCCCAATGATCGACTGGAACTGCCGCACCATGCGCGGATACGGCGCCGGTCCAACCACCGAGCCGATGATGTAGTGGCTGTCCTGACAGGTGGTCACCCAGTCACGAATCGCTTCGCTGGTGGCATCCTTGAGGGTGCGCGTGCCAGCCGTCACGGGCACCACCGTGGCCCCCATCAGCCGCATGCGGAAGACATTCAGCTGCTGCCGCTGCATGTCTTCTTCGCCCATGTATACCACACATTCCAAGCCAAAGCGCGCGCAAATCGTCGCGGTGGCAACGCCATGCTGCCCCGCCCCGGTCTCCGCGATGATCCGGCGCTTGCCCATGCGACGGGCCAACAGCGCCTGTCCCACGGTGTTGTTGATCTTGTGCGCACCCGTGTGATTGAGATCTTCGCGCTTCAACCAGACGGGCGCCCCAAGGCGCTCGGAAAAACGCGGGGCGTACGTCAGGGCGGTGGGCCGGCCAACGTACTCGCGCAGTAGATGATCCAGCTCCGCCTGAAAGCCGTCATCTTCGAGCGCTGTGGCCAGAGCCACCTCAAGTTCATCGAGCGCCGGGATCAGCGTCTCGGGGACATAGCGGCCACCGAATGGACCGAAGCGATCCGATGGCTGCGTTGGTGTCACCACACTGCTCATGATGCCTTCTCTGAAAAGGCCGCCACCGCGGCCAGTAACCGGTCAACGGCCCCCGCGTCTTTGACGCCGGGGCTCACCTCAACACCGGAAGATACGTCGAGCACATCGGGAGTGATGAGGGCCATCGCCTGTGCCACCCGCTCCGGCCGGATCCCACCGGCGAGCACCAGCAGGGCCTCTGGGGCATCATGGCGCAGTGACGCCACGGCCGCCTTCAGCCCCGCCCAATCCAATGCCACGCCCGTTCCCCCGAGCTGCCCGGAGACCTTGGCGTCCAACACAAGGGCCCCGGCCGCGCGGGCCAAGGCCGCCGCATCCGCCGGCAAGCCGGCCGCATCGACCCGCAACACCGGCCACAACCGGCGATGGGTCTGGCGGCGCAACGCAAGCACTTCTTCGGGGATCGGATCGCCATGTAACTGAATGACGTCGAGGTCGAGACGGTCGGCCACGCCGAGGATCTCCGTGCTGGCGACGGCTCCAAAGACCCCAACCCGTTGCACCCCCGCACGAGGGCGCCCCAAGACCATGGCCGCCTGCGCTTCGGTGACCAGACGCGGTCCGCCCGCGAAAATGACACCGAGGTAGCGGGCGCCAGCCGCCTCTGCCATCCGCGCGTCTGCCGGGCGCGTCAGCCCACAGATCTTGACCTCGCAGGGAGTGGCGGGCACGACGTGCGCCATCGCCGCGTCGGTACGCAGTGGACCGGAGACCATGCTCAGCGGTTGCGCGGCTGGCGGGGGAGTGTGCCGAGGGCGGCCACGGCGGCGGCGGGATCGGCGGCGGCCGAGATGGCGCTGCCGACCAACAGGGCGTCGGCGCCAGCGCGCGCCGCCGGTCGCGCATCATGCACCTGCTGGATACCGCTCTCGGCGACCGCAATGCACGCCGCCGGAATGGCCGGAATCAGTCCCGGAGCCGTGGCGGGATCGATGACCAACGTTTCCAGATTGCGGTTGTTGACCCCAATCACCGTAGCCCCTGCCGCCAACGCCCAATCGAGCTCCTGCGCATCCCGGATCTCCACGAGGGTGGCCAGCGTGGCCTCGGCCGCGACTTCCATGAGCCGCTTCAGCTGGTCTGGTCCGAGCGCCCGGACGATAAGCAGCGCGGCTGAGGCGCCAGCGGCCCGTGCTTCCCAGAGCTGTACCGGGGCCGTAATGAAGTCCTTCCGAATCACCGGGACCGCCACCGTACGGGCGACCGACCGGAGGTCCTCCAGGCTCCCGCCAAAGCGGGTGGGTTCGGTAAGCACGGAAATCGCCACCGCCCCACCGTGCACATAGGCCGTAGCCTGCGCCGCCGCATCGAGCCCCGGCGCGATCGCGCCCTTGGAGGGGGAGGCCCGTTTCACCTCCGCAATCACCTGGACCGTGTCCTGCCGCAGTCGTGGGGCAAAGGGATGCGCCGGCGCGGCATCACGCGCGGCCGCCTGCAGCTCCGCGAGCTGATGCGCAACGGCGAGCGCGCGATCCACCGACTGCGCCGTTAGGGCACCGAGGGTGCCGACGGGGGGGATCCAGGTCGATCCAGAAGAAAATGCTTGCACTTCGGCCTGTGTTCGGTTAGCGTGGATTCGGCGCCTTTTCGGGAGTAGACCTCTCCGGCCATGGGCGCTGCCGGTTCCAGCGCTCACCCCTGAGGAGTCGCCATGCCGTTGACCAAGAGACAGCGGGAGATCCTGTCGTATCTCTCCGAGTACCAAGAATCGAACGGGTACGCGCCAAGTTTTGAGGAGATCGCGCTCCAATTCAACTATAACTCGCTGGCAACGGTGCATGAGCACCTGAGCAATCTCCAGCGGAAGGGCTACATCCGGCGCTCCTACAACGAAAGCCG
>JBEIUK010000082.1:0-11703 GCA_040374415.1 Gemmatimonadaceae bacterium
AAGGAGATCCAGTCGTGGCGCGCATTCCAGATCGCGACCGGGGCGAAGAGCGACAGCGCCACCGCCGACGCCCACCACGGTCCCGGTTCCGCGAAACGACGCCGCAGCGCCGGATGCACGAGGCAGGCCACGACCAATCCAAAGGGCAACAGCACCGCCGTGTACTTTGACACGAATGCGGCGCCTAAGCCAATGCCCGCGAGCGTCCACCAGCCAACACTGTGTCCGCTGCGCAGCGGCGCGGCGAGGGCGCGTTCGACCGCGAGCAGCGCCACCATCACCGTCGCAAAGAGGGCGGCGTCCGGGGTGGCCAGCACGAGCCCCAGCGTGGCCAGCGGCATGACGGTGATCAGCAGCGCGATCCGTGCCGCCGCGCGCGCGCCGGCCACGCCACGACCGGCGAGCCACCACGCGGAGACCACGGCAGCGCCATGCATCACGAGCGCCGCCAGCGCCGGCCCGAGACGCACCCCGGCCGTGGTGTCACCACCGAGGGCCGTCCCCAGCGCGATCAGCGACGCGATGCCGGGGGGATGATCGAAGTAGCCCCCCTGCAACCGCCGCGACCAGACCCAGTAATAGGTCTCATCGGGGAGCAACGGGACCAACGACGCCAGCAGCGTCCGCAACAGCAACGCGCCCACCACCCAGGCCACGACGGACCGCCACGCGGCGGTGGTCGCGGCATCGTTCGCGGAGGATGCCGGGGCGCGCGAGGCGCCGGCGGGGGTCGGGGTGGCAGAATGGACAGTCACAAGGCGTGTAAGTTGTCATCATGGCCAATCGTCTCGCCACCGAATCCTCGCCCTATCTGCGGCAGCACGCGGACAACCCTGTCGACTGGTATCCGTGGGGGCCGGAGGCCTTCGCCGCCGCCGTGGCGCAGGACAAGCCGATCCTGCTCAGTATCGGGTACGCCGCCTGTCACTGGTGCCACGTGATGGCACACGAATCCTTCGAGGACGCCGAGACGGCCGCCCTGATGAACCTGCTGTTCATCAACGTGAAGGTGGACCGTGAAGAACGGCCCGACGTCGATGCGATCTACATGCAGGCCGTGCAGGCGATGACCGGGCATGGCGGCTGGCCGCTCACCGTGGCGCTCACGCCGACGGGCGAGCCCTACTGGGGCGGCACCTACTTCCCGCGCGTCGAACGCCCGGGGATCCCCTCGTTCCAGCGCGTGTTGCACACCATCGCCTCAGCGTGGCATGAGCGGCGCGATGCCGTCACGCGCACCACGACCGCGATGCGGGATCTCCTGCAGCAGCAGGCCACGCCGAGCCCCGTGGGGGCCCCGCTCGACCTCGCGGTGCTGGAGCGGGCGATGGGGACACTGGCCCGGCGTTTTGATCCGATCCATGGGGGATTCGACGGCGCGCCGAAGTTTCCGCAGGCGATGTCGCTCGACTTCTGTCTGCGCTGGCATGTGCGCACCGGCGACCCCAACGCGCTGCTCCTCGCTCACCGCACATTCCTCGCGATGGTGCGTGGCGGCATTCACGATCAGGTGGGGGGCGGCTTCCACCGCTACACGGTCGATGCCGCCTGGCTCGTTCCGCACTTCGAAAAAATGCTGTACGACAATGCCCTCCTCGCGCGACTGGGCGTGCACCTCTGGCAGGTCACCCGAGACCCCGAGGTCCGTCGTGCCACGGAGGCCACCCTCACCTGGGTCGCTCGGGAGATGACCGCCCCCACCGGCGGCTTCTACGCCTCCTACGACGCGGACAGCGAAGGCGAAGAAGGGCGCTTTTACCTCTGGGATCCGGCCACCTTGCGGGACGCCCTCGGCGATGACGCCGATCTCGCGATGACCTACTGGGGGGTCACCCCAGGGGGCAACTTCGAGGGGCATTCGATTCTCCATGTCCCCGTGGATCCGGCCTCCGTCGCGAGCCGGGTTGGGCTGACCCCGGACGCCCTTGCGGCGCGCATCACCGGGATCGCCGCCCGACTGTACGCGCATCGGGAGTCCCGGATCTGGCCGGGACTCGATGACAAAGTGCTGGCCTCGTGGAACGGCCTGATGTGCCGGGCATTGGCCGACGCGGCGCAGGCGTTTGGAGAGCCCCGGTGGCAGGCGCTGGCGGTGCGGAATGGCGAGTTCCTGCGCGATCATCTGGTGCAGGATGGCCGAGTGACGCGGGTCTTTGCGGGAGGCGTGGCCAAGGGTCCCGGGTTCTTGGAGGACCACGCCGCCGTCGCGCTGGCGTTTCAGGCACTGCACACCCTCACCCGCGATGCGTCCTGGCTGGCCCATGCCGACCGCATTGCCACCGTGATGGCGGCGCGTTTTCAGGACCCCGCCACGGGGGCGTGGTACGACACGGCGAGCGACGGCGAGCTGCTGATCGTGCGCCCGCGGGATGTGTACGACAACGCGACCCCGGCCGGGGGATCGCTGGCGCTGGAGGTGGAACTGGCGCTGGCGATCCGTACAGGCAACACCACCCGTCGGGACGCCGTCTGCACCCAACTGGCCGGGCTCGCCGAACCCATGGGACGGTGGCCCAATGGCTTCGGGCACGCGCTGGGGGTCGCGCTCACCGCGCTGGCTCCGGCCGCGCCACCGGCCACCATTGCGGCCGAAGCCGTGGCCCCCCTGGTGGGACTGCAGGCCGATCCCGCCTTGCAGGCGCTTGCCGGTCCCGGGCTGGCCTGCGGCCCCGACGGCTGCGCCCCCCGCCCGACCGAGGGCGCCCAAGGGGCTGTTTCGTAACAGGTCGGGCGATGTGCCTGAGCCCGCTGGCCCCGCCAGCGGGCCACGAGTGTAACAGTGACGACACGCCCTGCGTGTGCGTCTTTGCTCTGGACGGCGGCCGTGGCTTCGGCCGCCCAATTGCCAGTGCTTCACTCTTGGACTCCAGGACCGCCCTGTATGCGGGTTGAACCCACCATGGTTGATCGTTTCCGCCGTCATCTCGCGCGTGTGGCTGCCCGCAGCGTCGTTCCGGTGTTGGGCCTCGCCGCCCTCTGGGGCTGTGACCTGAATCCCATTGTGGAGGCGTGCAGCGTCTCCGTCGCCCCGTCGAGCATCACGGTGCCGGTCAATGCGTCCGTAACGATCGCGGGCACCGCCTTCGATTGCAGCGGCAATTCGATCAAGAGTAAGACCATCAATTTCAGCTCCGCCAACACGGCCATCGCCACGGTCACCACCAGCGGGCAGGTCATTGGTGTCAGTGTGGGACAGACCACCATCGCCGGCGTCGCCAACGGACAGCAGGGGACCGCACAGGTCACCGTCACCCCGGAGCTGCCGACCACGGTCACGGTCTCTCCGGCCACGCTGACGCTCCGCCTCACCAACCAGAAGCAGCTCACCGCCACCGCGAAAAATGCGCAGGGCACGGCCATCACCGGCCGCACCTTCCGCTGGTCGTCGAGCAACTCCTCCATCGCCTCCGTGGATCAGGCGGGGAACGTGACGGCGCTCGCTGCCGGCAACGTCATCATCGCCGCCGATGCCGATGGCATCCTCGGCAGCGCGACCCTGACGGTCACCAACATCCCCGTCGGCAGCTGCACTCTCGCTCCCACCACGCAGAAGCTCACGGTCTCGGCGCAGGTCCAGCCGACGATCACGCTGCGGGACACCGCCGGCAATGCGCTCCCCACGCAGGGGCGCGCCCTCGCGTGGGCGAGTGACAATGAAGTCATCGCGACGGTCTCCACCTCCGGCGTGATCAGCGCGAAGAAGGCGGGAACGGCACGCATCACCGCCTCGTCGGTGGAGTATCCCAATGTGAGCTGCAGCACGGCCGTTGAAGCGGTGGACCCGCGCATTGTCTCGGCGGTCGTCTCCCCGCGGACGGCGACGCTGCGCCTCGGTGTGCCACGACAGTTTCAGGTAGCGCTCTACGACAGTCTGGGACAGACCATCCCCGCCGGCCGTGTGATCACCTGGTCGAGCGTGACGCCGACCACCGCCGGTGTCTCGGCGACCGGGCTCGTGACGGGGCTGTCGCTCGGCGCCGCCCGCATCGCGATCAACGCCGAAGGGGTGCGCGACACCGTGTCGTTCACCGTGACGAAGGTCCCGGTGGCCACCGTGCGCCTGTCGCCCCTCGCCAGCAGCACCGTGCAAGGGCAGACGGTCCAGTTCACCGCGACCATCGAAGACTCCACGGGGACCGTTGCCACCGATCGCGTCGTGGAATGGACGACCAGTGACCCCACCAAGGCCACCGTCTCCTCCACGGGGCTCGTCACCACCGCCGCACCCGGGACCGTCACGGTCAGCGCGACGAGTGAAACCAAGGTGGGCTCGGCGACCGTGACGATTCTGCAGGTGCCCGTGGATTCGATCCTCGTGGCCAGCAGCTACTCCGTGGCGCTCACCGCCAATTCCAAGGCCTTTGCCATCACCCTCAAGGACGCCGCCGGCAATCAGCTCCTGAACCGTGGGGTGAGCATTTCCAGCAGTAGCCCGGACATCGCCGTGGGATCGGCCAACAGCAGCGCCACGCTGGTGACCGTGACGGCGAATGTGGCGGGGACCGCCACCTTCACCCTGCGGGCGCTCAACCAGAGCGGCCAGCCGGAAGGGAAGAGTTCGCAGATTACGGTGACGATCACCCCGTAGATGTGGCCGGGCCGGGGCGTGTAGCTTCCACCACATGACCGCTCCGGCCGCTCCTTCCCTGCTCCGCGGGCTCTTCGCCGGCGACATCGCCGACGAACTGCTCTTTCCCTACCCGGCCCCGCTCACGGAGCGCCAGCCGGAGGAAACGCGCACCGTGCATCGCCTGATTGAGGCGCTGAATGGCATGGTCGCCAGTGGCCTCATCAACCCACGCGAGATCGACGCGTCGGAGACGATCCCCGACGCGGTCATTCGCGCCTTTGGCGAGGCCGGGCTGCTGGGGCTGACGATCCCCACCGAATACGGGGGACTCGGACTGTCTGCCTCCGCCTACGCGCGCGTCTTCGGTGCGGTCGCGGCCATTGACGCGTCGCTCGCCGTCCTCATTGGCGTGCACTGCGGCCTCGGGGGCAAAGCGGTGGTGCTCTTCGGGAATGCCGAACAGCGCGCGCGGTATCTGCCAGCCCTCGCCCGCGGTGAGATGCTCGCGGCCTACGCGCTCACTGAACCGGAAACCGGCTCCGACGCCCAGCACATCGTGACGCAGGCACGCCGCGCGCCAGATGACCGGGGCTGGCTCCTCACCGGGCGCAAGCACTGGATCGGCAACGGGCACTGCGCCGGTGTGATCGCGACCTTCGCGCAGACCCCGGTTGAGCGGAATGGCACAATCGTTCAGCGCCCGACCGCCTTCATCATCCGTCCGGATATGCCGGGCTTTCGCGTGGATGGCACGATTCACAAGCTGGGTATTCGCGGCTCGACGCAGGCCGAGTTGGTGTACGACGACCTGTATGTGCCCGATGATCATGTCCTGGGCGAGGTCGGCAAGGGCTTTCAGGTTGCCGTGCAGGCGCTGAATGCGGGTCGCTTGTCGTTGGCATCCGGATGCACGCAGGGCTGCAAGCGCCTGCTCGGTGAGTTTGCGCGCTACGCGGAAACGCGCACGCAATTCGGCGGGCCACTCGCGTCCTTCGAAATCACGCAGCGCAAAATGGCCACCATCGCCGCGGAGACGTATGCCGCCGACGCGATGGTGGGCGCGCTTGCGGCGGCGATTGATGCGGGCGATGTCGATATCGCGCTCGAGGCGGCCTGTGCGAAGGTGTTTGCCAGTGAACTCGTCTGGCGGAGCAGCGATGAACTCGTGCAGCTCGCGGGAGGCCGCGGCTATGTGCAGCCCTGGCCGTATGAACGTTATCTGCGCGATGCGCGCATTCAGCGGATCTTTGAAGGGGCCAACGAAGTGCTGCGCCTGTTCATCGGCCTGAATGGGGTGCAAGCGCCGGCGGCTGAGCTCAAGGAGTTGGCCAGCGCGCTCCGGAATCCGCTGCAGCACTGGGGGCTCCTCTCCGACTATGCGGTGGAGCGCGTGCGCAATGCGCTGGGGCGGCATCAGCGGATGTCCGCGCCGCTGCATGCGACGCTCACGGCCCACGGGGCGGCGATTGAAGCCGATGTCGCCGAGCTGTCGCGCGTGACGCAGCGGGCGCTCGTCCGCCACAAGAAGGAGATTCTGCATCGGCAGCTGGTGATCGAGCGGCTCGCGGACATGGCCATCGAGGTGTACGCGCGACTCACCACGCTGGCCCGTACGCAGCAGCTGCTGGAGCAGCGCGGCGCGGAGGCGTGCGCCCATGAACTCTCGCTCACCGCGCTCTTCTGCCTGCAGTCGGGGCGTCGCTTCCGGACGCTGCGCACCGAGCTGGAAGGATCCGTCGGTGAAGAAATCGACGCGCTGCGGCTGCGGATCGCCGCCGATGTGCGGGCTGAAGCCGGCTATGCGCCGTCGGACGCGATGCTGGATGTGGCGGTGCCGCCGTTACCGGCGTGGAGCCTCACGAAAGCGGAGCAGGCGCGCGCCGTCGGCGCACCAGAGTAGGCCACCGGCGGGTCGGGCATGCACCGACCCGCGACAGGGCGACGCTAGAGGTCCGCGCAGCTGCGGTTGATCTGGCCGCACTGCGTGCAAATCTGTTTGCACTTGCGCCAGGTCAGCTGGGCCTCACCGCAGTACTCACACAGTTCGGGCGCGGGCCCGTCCGGGCGCGGCGCGGGCGTGTCTGTCACTCGTCGTTCTTCAGCAAGCCGAGTCGCAGCGCGAAGCGCACGTAGTCCGTGCGATGCATGAGCCCGAGCTTCTCACCAATGCGCTGCTTGTAGGTGTCCACCGTCTTGGGACTGATGGACAGCTGCTCGCCAATCTCGGGAGCGGTATATCCCTCGGCGACCATGCGCAGCACGACCTGTTCCCGTTCGGTGAGTTTCTCAAAGCGCGTCCGCTCTTCGACGGCACCGTCGCGCTTCGCTAACCCGCGGGCCAGGGCGCGAGCGGCGGAGGGCTGCACATAGATGTCGCCAGCCGCGATCGTGCGGACCGCGTCGACGAGTTCCCGATCGGCGACGGACTTGAGCAGGTAGCCGCAGGCACCGGCCTCAAGCAGTGCCACGAGATGCTCGTCCTCCGTATGCATGGTGAGGACCAGCACGCGGCGCGTGGCCTCACCATCGGGATTCGGCGGTCGCGTGGCCGCGAGCTTTTGCAATTCCCGCGTCGCGGTGAGCCCATCCATGTCCGGCATGGATAGATCCATCACGATGACGTGGGGATTCAGTCGCTCGGCGAGATGTAGCGCCTCCACGCCGGAACTGCCTTCCCCCACCACCTGAATGTCTTTCGCGCCGGCCAAGATCGCCTTGAGGCCAACGCGCACAATGTGGTGGTCATCCACCAATAGCACTCGAACCAAATCTGGTCGCATCTCAACAATGTGCCGAGTTCCCGGGACCGGCGCAACAAGCCGTCCCGAGAGATTATGACGGATTGAAGGAAGAACCACCGCCCTTGAAGGTGCGGAAGAGGTAGACAAAACTCGGGAGGAGAATGGCCGTCCCGACCCCGAGAACACTCAGCACCAGCGTCAGCGTCACCCGGGGCGCTGCCAGTGCGGTGATCGTGTGCGTGGGTGGAATGAGCCAAGGGAATTGCGACCAGGCCCATCCCCAGAGCAAACAACTGGCCTCGGTGGCCGCCGCGACGCGCGCCAACCGAAAGCGATTGCGCCGGAGCGCCACGATGCAGGTGATGGTCGCCACTGCGGTGACCAGATGCATCGCCAGCGCAACCCGTCCTTCGGTTAACCCCGCAAAGACGAGCGGGGCCTGCAGCGCGGCAAGGCCAATCGTCACGGCCGCGAGCACCACCACCGCCGCCTGCGACTGCAGCGCGCGGCGACGAAACACACCGCGCAACACCGGCGTGGGCGCTTCGACCGTGAGGTAGGCGGCCGCCAAAAAGGTGAAGAGCCCCAGCGTTAAGGCACCCACCGCCCAGGCAAAGGGTGACCCCATCCAAGGCCACAGATACCGGTCGGCGAAGGTCAGCGGCTCCACCGCCGGAGCCATCACACGGGGTGCGGTCCCCAGCGGTGACAGGACGGTCGTGAATGGCACGCGACCGCTCGCCATCGTCCCCAGACAGACGCCGAGCAGGACGGGGGTGACCATGCTGGCGATCGAAAAGATGCGCCCCCAGCGCCGCTGGACCGCGTCACGGTTGCTGTCGTAGCTGCGAAAGGTGAAGGCCGACCCGCGCAAGACGACGCCCACGAGCATCAGCGTGATGGGGATATGCAGCGCCGTCGCAAGATGTGCGTAGGCCGTTGGGAAACAGGTGAACAGCAGGACGACCACAAGGATGAGCCAGACATGGTTCGCCTCCCAGATCGGGCCGATCGCTTCGGCAATCAGACTGCGCTGCGCATCCCGTTCATCGCCGCGGGCCAGCAGGTCCCAGACCCCGCCACCGAAGTCGGCACCGCCCAGCAGCACGTAGGCGTTCAGCGACAGCACCATGACCCCCGCCACCACATGCGGGAGCGTCCAGGTCAACTCCGCAACGCTCACGGACGATCCGATGCGGCTGGGGAGACCGGCACCGTACCCATCGCCAGCAGCGCGGCGGGAATCGGCAACTCCCCCGTCATCCCCACCGGCACCTCACCAACCCCCGTCTTCAACAACTGGCGCCAAAGCAGAAAGGCGACCGTGACCGCGAGGCCAACGTAGAGCAACGTGAAGCCCACAAAAGGCACCGTGAGCCCGGGGACCGGAGTCACCGCATCGGCGGTCCGCAGCACATCCTGCATGATCCACGGTTGGCGCCCCACTTCCGTGACGGTCCATCCGGCTTCGAGCGCCACGAATCCGAGGGGGGAGGCGACGACCAGCGCCGTCAGGAACGGCCGATCATCGGGGAGCGGCGCCCCATAGCCGCGCCGACGACGGCGCAGACGCCAGAGCGTCCAGAGCGCCACGGCGGCCATCACCATGCCGCATCCCACCATGATCTGAAACGCGAGATGCACGACCGTCACCGGGGGACGATCGGCGAGTGGCACGGCATCGAGCCCACGGATCGACGCGGTCGGATCCCCATGCAACAGCAGCGAAATGGCGCCCGGGATTTCGATTGCGCCCCGATGCGTGAGCGTCGTCGCGTCGGGCCAGCCGCCAATCACGAGGGCGGCCGGCCCCGTCCGCAGATGCCCCTCCATCGCCGCCAGCTTCATGGGCTGCCGCGTCGCGACCCCCCGGGCCGACAGGTCACCAGACAGCGGCTGCAGCAACGCCGACGGCACGGCCATGAGCAGCGCGATCTGCAACGCCGCGCGGTGAAAGGCCCGATGGACGGTCCCCCGCCGCAGCGCCAGCGCGTGCACCCCCGCCACGGCGAACCCGGTCGCGGCGAATGCGGCCAGCGTCATATGCACCACTTCCGCGGGCGCGGCGGCGTTGAACATGGCCGCGATGGGGTCCACGTCGGTCACCTGCCCATTCACCACCCGAAATCCCGTGGGCGCATTCATCCACGCATTGGCGCAGACCACAAAGGCCCCACTAAGCGCACCACTCACGGCCACCACGACCCCGGCCAGCAGATGCGCGCGCGGCGCAATCCGCTTCCAGCCGTACAGGTAGATCCCGAGGAAGATGGCTTCCGTAAAAAAGGCAAAGCCCTCAAGCGAAAAGGGCATGCCAATCACCGCGCCCGCCTGCGCCATGAAGGTGGGCCAGAGGAGGCCCAGCTCGAACGACAGCACGGTACCGCTCACCGCCCCCACGGCAAACAGGATTGCCGTTCCTTTGGCCCACCGCTTGGCCAGCTCCAACAGCACGGGATCGCCGGTGCGCTGCCAGCGCCATTCGGCCATCACCATCAACGCCGGCATGCCAATCCCCACCACCGCGAAGATGATGTGGAAGGCCAGCGACACCGCCATCTGCGAACGGGCAGCAAAAAGATCAGACATAACGGGGCATTCCGGGACGAAAGGCAGCAGTCCCGGGACTAATCGAGGATGCGCCCCCGACAGTTCCCCAGTCCAATACGCACCGCGCCGTCCCGGTGGGCCACGGCCGAGAAGATCACCTCGTCACCGGCCTCGAGAAACGCGCGCGTTTCCCCCGAGGGGAGGGTGAGCGGCTCCGCACCGCGCCAGGTGAGCTCCAGGAGGCACCCGCGGCTCTCCCGGGTCGTTCCGGAGACCGTCCCGCTGCCGAGGAGATCCCCAGCGCGCATAGCACAGCCGCCGCTGGCATGGTGCGTCAGGAGCTGCGCCATCGACCAATACAGGTCGAGCGTCCGGCTCTGCGACACCGTCACCGGGGGCATCCCAGCGGCCCGCATCTGCGCCGTCGATAGCGCCACGCTGAGGGCGAGATCAATGCCCCCTGCCGCCTGATCCGCCGCGTCTCGCAAATAGGGGAGCGGGGCCGGATCCCCCTCGGCCCGTGGGGCCAACGGGGCCCGGAAGGGGGCCAGCGCCTCCATCGTCACCACCCAGGGGCTGATCGAGGTGGCAAAGTTTTTCGCGAGGAAGGGACCAAGCGGCTGGTACTCCCAGCTCTGGATGTCCCGGGCCGACCAATCGTTCAGCAGACAGACGCCAAACAGGTGCGCCTCGGCCTCTACGAGCGGAATCGGCTGGCCAGGCACGTTGCCGGTGCCGACAAAGACGCCCAGCTCCAACTCGTAATCGAGCGACCGCGACGGACCGACCGAGGGCTCGGCCTCCTGCGGGCCTTTGCGCTGGCCGTGCGGCCGGGTGACTGGGGTGCCCGACACCACGACGCTGGACGCCCGCCCATGGTAGCCGATCGGGACCCACTTGTAGTTGGGGAGAAGCGGCTGATCGGGGCGGAACATCGAACCGACATTCGTGGCATGATGCACCGAGGCGTAAAAATCGGTGTAATCGCCGATCTCCACGGGGAGGAACAGCTCCGCCTCCGCCTGGGGCACCAGCGCATACTCGGCAATCTGTCGGGTGTTGGTGTCACAGCCGTCAGCGAGCAACGCCGAGAGCGCGTGGCGCAGCGCCCGGCGAACGTCGGGGCCCAGCGCCATCAGCCGGTTCAGCACCGAATGACGACAGGCCTCGGCACCCTCGCGGGCGGCGCGGTCGGCGTGCTCGAAGAGGCCGGCCGCCAGACAGGCCGGGATATCGAGAATCTGATCGCCAATGGCCACGCCCACGCGGGGCGCTTCGGCGCTTCCAGCCCGGCGGAAGACGCCAAAAGGCAGGTTCTGGATCGGGAAATCGGTGTCCGGAGTCTGCGCCGAGGCGACCCAGCTGCGCCGCGCGGGGTCAGTCGTGGGGTCCAGCGTCGGATCCGGGAGGCGATCAGCCATGGGAAGGGCTCAGAGAAAGGGACGTCGGCAGCGAAGAGAGCCGGCTCAGATCCAATGCAGCGCGCGGAGTTCATCCACCGGTTCGGTGAACGAACAGGAGCCCACACCGGCGAGCAGCGTGGTTCGGAGCCGATGCAGGAGGGTGCGATCGAAGGACTGCGTGGCGTCACGTCCCGCCCAGACGACCTGCTCGGGGGTGATCAGGAAGCGGGCCGCGTCGCGCTCCGTGAGCAGCGCCATCGCCTCGGGGGCCCCGCCGCCGTCCAGGAGCCAAGCGGCGGCCAGGAGCAGATTGAGGTGCCCGAACATGGGGCCGATCGTGGCCTGCTCGTCGTAGGTCAGCCGATAGAGCCCGCAGACCGGATGATGCAGCCCGGCGGTCGCCTTGGTGGTAACCCCTGCCGCGATGCAGGCCGACAGG
>JBEIUK010000191.1:0-5554 GCA_040374415.1 Gemmatimonadaceae bacterium
CGGAGCTCAAGGACGGTGGCTACGATCTGGTGCTCTTCGGGCGCATCGCCATCGATTCGATGAATCAGATGACGGGCCCCATGGTCGCCGAGCTGCTCGATCTGCCCTGCGTGACCAACGTCTACCGTTTGGAGATCACCGGGGCCACCGGGCGCGCCGAGCGCGTGCTCGAAGGGGCCTCGGAGGTGGTGGAGTTTCCGCTCCCTGCGGTCCTCACGATTGACGATGGGCTCAACAAGGAGCGCTTGCCGTCGCTCAAGGGGATCATGGCGGCCAAGAAGAAGCCGCTCGACGTGAAGCCGGCGCAGCTCGGTGATGCGCGTGTCGCCGTGACCCGGATGGCGCTCCCGCCGGAGCGTGCCGCCGGTCGCATCCTGGGCGACAGCGCGGCCGCTGTCCCGGAACTTGTGCGACTTCTCCAGACCGAAGCGAAGGTGCTCTGATATGGCCAATGTCCTGGTATTTGCCGAGACGCGCGGCGGTGAGCTGCGCAAGGTCGCCCTTGAGGCGGTGACGGCCGCCTGTGCCCTCGCGGCGCAGTCCGGTGGTGGTCAGGTGCACGCCGTACTGGCGGGGGGCGCTGGCATCGGTGCGAAGGCCGAAGCGCTCGCACAGCATGGCGCCGATCAGGTGCTGGTGCTGGAGCATGCCGGCTTCGCGCAGTACAACCCGGAAGCGCTCGCGGCCACGGTGGCACAGCGGTTGAGCGGTGGCAGCTATGGCTACGCCATCTTCAGCGCCACCTCCCATGGCCGGGATCTCTCGCCGCGCGTTGCGGCGAAGCTTGGCGTCGGACTGGCCCCGGACCTCACCGGCTTCCGCGTCGAAGGCGGTGCGGTGGTGGGGGAACATCCCCAGAACAACGGCAAGGTCGTCGCCACGATTGCGCTTACCGGCTCGCCGGCGATTGTGCAGGTGCGACCGGCGGCGTTCCAGCCGACGGTGCAGGCGAAGCCCCTCGCGGTGGAAGCGATCACCTCGGCGACCGATCCGTCGGCGTCGCGCGTAAAGGTGGTGGAGCTCCGCCAAGGGAACACGGACAAGATCGATCTCAACGATGCACCGGTGATCGTCGCCGGCGGTCGTGGCCTCAAGGCCGCAGAGCACTTCGCGCTCTGCGAAAATCTGGCGGCGGCGTTTGGGAATGCGGCCGTTGGGGCGACCCGCGCGGTCACGGATGAAGGCTGGCGTCCGCACACCGATCAGATCGGACAGACCGGGCGGAATGTGAGCCCCAATCTGTACATCGCGGCTGGGATCTCCGGCGCCATTCAGCATCTTGCCGGGATGCGCACGTCACGGACGATTGTGGCGATCAACAAGGACAAGGACGCCCCGATCTTCAAGATCGCCGACTATGGTATCGTGGGTGACGTCTTTGAAATTCTGCCGGCGCTGACCGCAGCGGTCCAGGCGGCGAAAGCGCAGGGATAACAGGCGGACGCTGCAGGATAGCGGCGGTCGCGGTCCGGAGCGGCGCACGATGCCGCACAGCGGGGCGAGTCCATCTGGGCTCGCCCCGCTGTCGTTCGGCGACTTACTGCCCGTGGCGCCAAGCGCCAAACCACCCGAGTGAATACGTCGCCGTCGCGAACACCCCACTCGGATCAATGCTCGCGCTCGGATCGTCAAAGGTGACTTTCTGGCCGATCCGTCCACCCACGCGGACCTCCAGGCGACCCCACCCGTTGACGGGGAGTGCCAGACTCGCGGCCGGTGCAATCACGAGCACGCGTCGATCATCGACCACCGACCCACTGCTCCCCGTGGCAAACCAGTCGCGGGCAATAGTCGCCGAGGAGAGCGTCAGATTGGCGCCGATCTGTACGGGACCCGCCTCAACCAGCAGGCGCCCAAACTCGGCCCCCTGCAGCCGCAGCCGCGGGGTGCCCGCCGTGCCTGCGGTGGTGAGGGTCCCACCCCCGTTTTTGATCGTGACCTCGGAATAGCCAACGCTCCACCGGCCAATCAGCGCGCCGAAGCGAAAGGATTCCGCTTCCCGGGCATGGGCCGTGCGGCCCGCAAAGCGGGTGACTTCTGACATGATGCCGCCGTATCCACCGATCTGCAGTGGGCCTTCCGGTTCCTCCCATAGCGACCGCGCCTGCGCCTGCGCCTGTGCGACCGGCGCCAGCAGGACCAGCGCCGTGAGCGCCGACATCGTGTACGTCAGGAAACGGTGAGCGGGGTGCCATTGTGCAACGCGCATGAAGCCTCCATTGGAGTCCACAGGTTCCCCCAGCCGGGTTCGCCGCGATGGCGGCGCAACTGAGTGAGCAGTGCACGGAGGATGGACAGTCGGTGTGCGGGCGGGTATCCGGTATCGGCCTGACCCCCGTGGGAGCCTCCCTGACATCCCGCGGATGACGCCGCCGGCGCTCGGGCGCTTGTCGCTCCTCTGTTTGCGCCCTACCTTCGCAGCATGACCCTCGCCAACCTCCTCTTCGCGGTCATTCTCGCGGTCGCGCTCGGCATCTTCTCGCGTCAAGCGCAGCGGCTCGCCCGCTGGCTGCGTATTGGCCATCCGGAGCTCCGCACGGACCATCCGGATATCCGCACGAAAAATCTGCTGCTGATCGGGATTGGGCAGTCCAAGATCCTGCGGGATCCGCTCGGTGGCATGATGCACGCGCTGGTCTTCTGGGGCTTCTGCGTGCTGGGGTTGGGGACCGTCGAAATCATGATCCAGGGGCTGTATACCCCATTTACCTGGGGGATGCTGCTGCCGCGGTTCCTGTATGTGCCGTATGTCTTGTCACAGGAGATCTTCGCGGTCTTCGTGCTGATCCCAGTCGCGTATCTGCTCTATCGCCGTCTGGTGATCCGGCCGAAGCGCTTCCAGGGAGACCCGGTGCATGGCGGCGATGCCGTGTTCATCCTCAGCATGATCGCAACGCTCATGCTGACGCTGCTGCTGGTGTTTGTGGGCGAAGGGATGCAACCCGGCGCGGACACGACGGGGCGCGTCGTGAGCGGCCTGCTCCGTCCGCTCTTCAGTGGGATGTCCGTGGAGGCCGCCCACACCATGGCCCGCGTCTCCTGGTGGTTCCATGCCGTGCTGATTCTGTATTTCCTGAATCATCTGCCGGGCTCGAAGCACCTCCATGTGCTCACGTCGCTGATCAATGTGTGGTTCTCGAACACCAGCGGACCGGGCACGATCGGCGCGATGCGCCCCATGGATCTCGAGGCGGAGAACGCCGAGCAGTTCGGCGCCTCCGACGTGGAACATCTGTCATGGAAGAACCTGCTGGACGGATACTCCTGCACGGAGTGTGGCCGCTGCACGGCGGCCTGTCCCGCGAATCTCACCGGCAAGGTGCTGTCGCCCCGCATGATCGTGGTGAAGACCCGCGCGCGGTTAACCGAAAAGGCGCAGGTGCTCGATGCGATGGGGCTCGGCGGGACGGCCACCGCGGAACAGCAGGCCGTGCTCGACAAAACGCTGCTCGACCATTGGATCACCGAGGAGGAGCTGTGGGCCTGCACCAGCTGCCGCGCCTGCGTGCAGGAGTGCCCGGTCTCCATTGATCAGCTGGACATCATCAACGAATTGCGCCGCGATCTGGTATTGATGGAGTCGCGCTTCCCTGACGAACTGCAGCCCGCGCTGACGTCACTCGAGCGTAACGGCAGCCCATGGGCCTTTAGCCCGGCGGACCGGGAGAAGTGGGCCGAGGGGATGGAGATTCCAACGATGGCGGAATTGGCGGCCGCCGGCGAACGCCCGGACATCCTGTTTTGGGTGGGATGCATGGGCTCCTTCGATGATCGCGCGAAGAAGATCACGGTGGCCTTTGCTCGGATTCTGCAGGCCGCCCATGTGAAGTTCGCCATCCTTGGACAGGAAGAGACCTGTCACGGCGATCCGGCGCGCCGCATGGGCAATGAGTACCTGTACCAGATGCTCGCCAAGGGGGTGATCGAAACGCTCGATGGCTATGCCGTCAAGACGATCGTCACCTTCTGTCCGCACTGTTTCCATCAGATGGGGAAGGAATTCCCCGATCTGGGCGGGCACTACGAAGTGATCCATCACACGGAATACATCGAGCGACTGCTGGCCGACGGTCGCGTGCCGCTCGACACCGAGCATGGCCAGCGGCTCAAAGTCGCCTATCACGACTCCTGCTACCTCGGCCGCTATAACGACGTCTACGACGCGCCGCGCAACACGCTCCGCAAGGCGCTGCCGATCGTGGAACTGGTCGAGCCCGCTCGCACCAAGAGCCGCGGGATGTGTTGTGGCGCCGGTGGCGGACGGATGTGGATGGAAGAGACGGCGGGGACGCGGGTCAACGTGGAGCGGAGCAACGAACTGCTCGCGACCGGGGCCGATCAGATCGCTGTGGCCTGCCCGTTCTGCATGACGATGATCACGGATGGTGTCACCGGGGCCGGGAAGTCGGTGCCGGTCGTCGATATCGCCGAAGTGGTCGCCGAACGCTTGGTGCCCGCGGCCGTGACCAGCGCCTAGCGATCAGCGCATCGCGTCAGCGGTCGGGTGGGGATGAATTCGGGGACATCGTGCGGCGCACGGTGTCCCTGAGTCGTTTGGCGTGCCACACACTCCGGACATCATGTGCCCACGTGGGAAGGATCCAGGTGATCGCCGCCACCTCGGCCTGGGCGACGAACGCGACCACAAGCGCCGCGGGGATCAGCGCGGCGGTCTGCCACCAGAACAGCGCGAACAACGCGCCAAAGAGCGCGATCCCCATCCCTTTCGCGCTGTACGCATGGTAGCTGGCGCCTGCCCCCAGCTTGGCCCACGACAAGAGGTAGTTGGCGAACTCGAGCCCAATGATCGCGAGCATGAACCACGCGAGCGGTCGGAGCGCCTCCTGAAACCGGATCCACGCCGCCGCAGCGATCCCTAAGTAGAAGACCGTATCCACCACACTGTCGAGCAGCCGCAGGCGGGCTGAGGCGACACCGGCCCACCGCGCCACGATCCCATCGAAGACGTCACTCGTGAAACCGGCCAGCAGACACACCGCGAGCCACCGTGGTGGCACATTCTGCTGTGCGAGGCGTATGACGAGTGGCGCCAACCCCAGTCGTGCCAGCGTGAGCAGGACGGCGAGGGCGCCACCGAGGTGACGTCGCGGATCGTACAGGCCGGTTGTCATCGTGGAGAAAGGTTCGTGAACGCATATTGGCAGAAGACCGCAGGCGACCATCTGCCCGTCACTTTCATTCTGGAGTCTCTATGCAACGCAATCTGCATCGTCTAGTCCCCGTGGTAATGACTGGATCACTCGCGGCGACGCTCCTGACCGTCGCCGCGGCTGGTGCCCAAGCGAAGCCGGCTCAGCCTGCCAAACCCGCGCAGCCCGCCAAGCCCGCGCAGCCCGCGGCGCCAGCCATGAAGGTGAAAGAGGACAAGCCCGGCCTCCTCGCCAAGGCGAAGGTCACCCCCGATTCCGCCATGACGATCGCGCGCAAGGCGGTGCCGGGTGGCACCATTACCAGCGCGGAAATCGAGATGGAAAAGGGGACGCTGATCTACTCCTTCGATCTCACGGTCGCTGGCGCGAAGGGGACCGAGGAA
>JBEIUK010000034.1:0-17253 GCA_040374415.1 Gemmatimonadaceae bacterium
AGTCGCTTGAGCATCGTGCCATTGCGCGCCCATTGGGTAATTCGGAGTCGAAGAAAATCCGCCGTCCAGAGTGCTTGATCAGGGCCAAACGTCATGCGCTGTAGTTGATCCATGAGCCCGATGGACTTGCTGGTGCCACGTTCAACGCCAAAGGAGCGGATGGCGCGGGCCTCTGGCCCTCGATAGGACAGCAGATGCAAAGGCCAGCCAGCCTCCTTCGGCGAGAGGATGCTTCCACTGCCCACCAGAGAATCCGGCCAGCGCAAGGATACGACCGGCAGCAAAAACCCGACGCCTCTCACCGCACGGCCAATCTCGAGCGACGGTGAGATAATGATTGCTCTGTCCGTCTCCGTATCGAAGGCCAAGATCGAGTCACCGGCGATTGGCGTGAGGCCGTACGGGCCGCGGAATTCCGCTGGCCCTCCTCCACGCCGGCCGACCTCACGAACAAACTGTCCGGACGCCGCGTAGAGCCGGATCAGTTCATCGGGGTACGCCACCCAAGTCCGATGACGAGCATCCACGGCGATCGACGTTGGTGGGCCGCCAGAGGGAAGGTCGCTCCCGACCAGTTTGCGTCGCTGAACCAGCTCGACGCGACATTTCGGAAACGGACACTGCTCGGTACTGGGAATACTGACCGTTTGCGCCCGGAGCGATGCTGGCAGAACGAGGCTCGCCGACAGTATGAAGTGCAGCACACCGAATTCACGCAGGATTTTCACAAAACCATCCACATTGGAAACGACGTATCGATATGCACGGCTCGCCATGGATCTTAACACTTAGTACTCGTTGGTTACTGCCTCCTCATCACTCCGTCGACGATCGCCCCGAGGTACCAGCGCCGCTATCCCAGACACCTTGCGCCCTGACCCGGAGGCCCCTAACCATCCTCGCATGCCTCGCACCCTGACGCTTCCCGCTCTGGCCGCCGCCACCCTCCTGGCCGCCGCCCCCCAGCCCCGCAATCTCAGCGGCTCCTGGTCCTTCGCCGTCGTCACCGAAAACGGCACCGGAACCCCCACGGTGACTCTCACGCAGACCGGAACCCAGCTCGCCGGCACGTATGAGTCGAGCCGCATGGGCGCCCGCACCCTGTCGGGCTCGGTCAAGGGCGATTCGGTGACCTTCCTCCTCGGCGGTGGGCAGGTCCCGCTCACCTTCCTCGGCGTCATCGAGACCGACAGCACCCTCAAGGGGACCGTCGATTTCGCCGGGCAGGGCGGCGCCACCTTTACCGCCAAGCGGATAGCGAAGTAGGCGGCGACGGCGCACACTTGAGGGACTGTCAGCCCGCCGGAGAATCGGCGGGCTCCGTGCTCGTTGTCCGGCCCCCTGTCGCCCCTCGTGCCGTGCTCTCATCCGCTGCTTCCGTGCGTCGCCTGCTGACGGCGGCCCGCACCACCCTCCGGTCCCCCGCCGCCACGCTGGCGACCGCCCTGACGGCCCTCCTCGCCGTCCAGGCGCCCGCTCCCCTGCCGGCGCAGAGCCCCGACCTCTGGTCCGCCATGCACTGGCGGCAGATCGGCCCCACCCGCGCCGGACGCGCTCGCGCCCTCGCCGGGGTCCCCACGCAGCCGAACGTCTTCTATGCCGGCTTTGACAACGGCGGCGTCTGGCGCTCGACCGACTTCGGCAACAACTGGGTGCCGATCTTCGATGATCAGCCCACCGGCTCCATCGGCGCCATCGCCGTCGCCCCGTCCAACCCGAAGGTGATCTACGTCGGCTCGGGCGCCGGGATCATCCGCCCCGACCTCGCCGTCGGCGACGGGATGTACAAGTCGACCGACGCCGGCAAGACGTGGACGCACCTCGGGCTCCGCAACTCGCAGATGATCGCCATGATCGAGGTCGATCCGCGGAACCCGGACCGCCTCTTCGTCGCCGTCCTCGGTCACCCGTATGGCCCGAACCCCGAGCGCGGGATCTACCGCTCCGTCGATGGCGGCGCGTCGTTCCAGCGCGTGCTCTACAAGGACGAGTACACCAGCGGCAATGATGTGCGCATCGATCCGTCCAACCCCGACGTGATCTACGCGACGCTCTGGCAGCAGCAGCAGAGCTTCATCGAAGGGCAGGGCTTCGGTGGTGGCGGCAACGGCATCTTCAAGTCCACCGATGGCGGCACCACCTGGACGCAGCTCACCGATGGCCTGCCGTCGATCCTGCAGGCGAATATCGCGATCGCGCCGAGCAATTCGCGGATTCTCTATGCGATGGCAGCGGGCGCGGCGGCGAGTGGGCCGCCGGGGACCTCTGGCCCGGTGAATTTCTACATCTCCACCGATGCCGGCGCGCACTGGCAGCTCGCCACACAGGCGGCCGGTTCCCCGCGCACCCCCGATCCGCGCCCGCTCGGTCGCATCGGTGGTGGGGATCTCCCCACGATTGTCGTCGATCCCACCAATCCCAAAGTCGTTTACAGCGCCTCGACGGTCTTCTGGCGCACCGAAGACGCCGGCGTGACCTGGTCGGCGGTGCGTGGCGCGCCGGGTGGCGACGATTATCAGAAAGCGTGGATCAATTCCACCAACCCAGACATCATCTTCGCCGTCGCCGATCAAGGCGCCGTCGTGTCCGCGAACCGCGGCGTGAGCTGGAGCAACTGGTACAACCAGCCCACTGCGGCGATGTACCACGTCACCACGGATAATGCCTTCCCGTATCGCGTCTGCAGTGGGCAACAGGATTCCGGCTCCGCCTGTGTGGACAGCCGCTCGATGGACGGTCGCATCACCTTCCACGATTGGCATCCGGTGAACATTCAGGAGTACGGCATTGCCGCCCCGGATCCGAAGGACCCGGACATTGTCTTCGGCAGCCAGCGCAGTGGCATCTCGCGCTACGACCGCCGCACCGGCACCACCACGCAGGTCGGTCCTGACATGACCGAGGTCGGTCCCAAGGGAGAGAAGTACAACCGCAATGTGCGCACGATGCCGTTGCACTTCTCGCCGGTGGACAACACGACGATGTACTACGCGTCGAACGCGGTCTGGAAGTCGACTGACAAGGCGCTGCACTGGACGCGCATCAGCCCCGATCTCACGCGGCAGACGTGGGCGGTCCCTGCGACCGCTGGCAAGTATGCGGCAAGCGTCACCCCGGGACCGATGGGCTCCATCACGGCGCTCTCTCCGTCACCGAAGTCGCTCGGGATCCTCTGGGCCGGCACCGACGACGGTCACATTCAGGTCACCACAAATGGTGGCAGCACGTGGACCAATGTGACGCCGGCATCGATCAAGCCGTGGACGCGCATTTACAACATTGAGGCGGGGCACTTCGATACGCAGACGGCCTACGCCGCCGCGAATACGCTGCGTCTCGATGATCTCAATCCGCATTTCCTGCGGACGCATGACGGCGGCAAGACGTGGACGGAGATCAACACCGGCATCGCGCCGGGGGCCGCGGCGAATTCGATTCGCGAAGATCCCCGCGTGAAGGGGCTGCTCTACGCCGCCACCGACGTGCAGGTGTGGGTCTCGATGGACGATGGCGATCACTGGCATTCGCTCAAGAACGACATGCCGGCGATTTCGGTGCGTGATCTGCAAATCAAGGATGACCCGAGCTGTCACTGCGCCGATCTCGTGGCCGGCACGCATGGCCGCGGCTTTTACATCCTCGACGATGTGACGCCGCTTCGGCAGGCGGTGCAGGCGCAGGCGGCGCGTGCGGCCGGGAAGGCCTACCTCGTGGCCCCGTCGCCGGCAGTGCGCGTACGCATTGCCACCAACGAACCGACGCCGTGGCCGCCGGAGCTGCCGGCCGGTGAGAATCCGATGCCTGGCGGGATCATCAACTACGTGCTCCCGACCGACGCCAAGGGTCCGGTGACGCTCGAGATCCTGAACGCCGCTGGTGCCGTCGTTCGGACGTATACGAGCCGCGACTCGATGCTCAATCCGCATCCGGCAACCGACCTCCCCGCCTACGACAAGGTCTGTCAGCAGACCCCCTCCGCCCCCTTCTGCGGACTCCCGCTCTACTGGCCGGCCCCACCCCTCGCGCTCTCCGCAAAGGCGGGGATGCATCGCTTTGCCTGGGATCTGCACATGGACCCGGTCGACCCGCTCGATCTCGTACCGATCGGCGATGAAGAGGCGACCGGCGCGGTGCCGGGGCGCACCTATCAACAGGTCAATGCGCCATGGGCGCCGGCGGGTCGCTACACGGTGCGGCTGACGGTCGACGGCCAGCGCTACACGCAGCCGATCACGTTGCGGCTTGATCCGCGCGTGAAGACGTCGGCGGCCGGACTCGCCCAACTCGATGCCCTCTCGGGGGAGATGTATCGCGGCGCCGTCGCGACGCACACCGCGTTCCTGCAGGCGCGCGCGGCGCTCGCGCAGCTGGCCGGACTCTCCGGGACGGATGTGACGACGCTGACGACGACGCTGGAGGAGCTGGCCCCGTCGTCGATGCAGGGACGCGCGTCGCGCGGCGGTCGCCGCCGGGGCGGCGCGCCGGCGACGCCGTCGCTCGAGGCCGTCAGCAACAGCCTCCTCGCCGCCGCGATGGCGATGCAGGGGGCCGATGTCGCGCCGACGGCGGCACAGGTCGCGGCCTGCGCCGCGGCCCGCGCGCAGCATACGCAGGTGATGGCCGCCTGGCAGAAGGCACAGGCCGCGGTCGCCGCCTTCAATGCCCGCCGCAAGGCGGCCGGGCAGTCCACGCTCACGCTTTCCCAGTGATCATGTCTGTCTCCGCCACCACCCGCGCCGTGCGCTCCGGCTTCGCCGCCGCGCCGGCGCTCCTTACCCTGCTCGCCGGCGTCGCCTCCGCGACCCCGGCCCTCGCGACGCCACCGCGCACCGCACCACGGGCGTCGACGACGGCCTCAGGCGCGGTGACGCAGGCCACTCCCTCCGCCGCCGAACGGGCCCGCTGGAGTGCGACGGCCAAGCGCGTCACGATCATTCGCGACAACTGGGGCATTGCGCATGTCTATGGCAAAACCGACGCCGATGTGGTCTTCGGCGCGATCTATGCGCAGGCCGAAGATGATTTCCATCGCGTCGAACGGAACTATGTGAATGCGATGGGCCGACTCGCCGAAACCGCTGGGGAGAAGGAGATCTGGCGCGATCTGCGGATGAAGCTGTTCATCGATCCGGTCGAACTGAAGCGGCAGTATGCGGCGAGTCCCGTGTGGCTCAAGAAGCTCATGGACAGCTATGCCGACGCGCTGAACTACTACCTCGATACGCATCCCGCGGTGAAGCCCGAAGTGATCACGCGCTTCGAACCGTGGATGGCGCTGTCGTTCAGCGAAGGCTCCATTGGTGGCGATATTGAATCGGTCTCGCTGGGACAGCTCGAAGGCTTCTATGGCGCCGGCAGCCCCACCAGCACCATCCGTGACGAGGAAGAGGCGGCGCTTCGCCCCGCTGAACCATCGGGATCGAATGGCATGGCCGTGGCGCCGAAGAACACGACCAACGGACGCGCGTTGCTGCTGATCAATCCGCATACGTCGTTCTACTTTCGCTCGGAACTCGAAATGGTGAGCGACGAAGGGCTGCATGCCTACGGCGCGTCCACCTGGGGCCAGTTCTTCATCTATCAAGGGTTCAACACCAAGCTGGGGTGGATGCACACCTCCGGTGGTGCCGACGTGATTGATGAATACCGCGAAACGATTGTGAAGAAGCCGGACGGCCTGTACTACCGGTACGGCAAGACGCTCCGCAAAGTGCAGTCGCGCGTCATCACGCTGCCGTACAAGGCGACCAATGGCACGAGGGCGCAGCGCACCGTGACGGCGTACTTCACGCACCATGGGCCGATTGTCCGCACACTCGACAGCAGCTGGGTCGCGGTGAAGCTCATGAATGACCCGATGCATGCGCTTATGCAGTCGTATCTCCGGACCAAGGCCACCGACTACACGTCGTTCAACAAGGTTATGGACATCCGGACGAATTCCTCCAACAACACGGTGTATGCCGATGCCAACGGCACCATTGGCTACTGGCATGGCAACTTTGTCCCGCGGCGCGATACGTCCTTCAACTGGGAGAGCCCGGTCGATGGCAGCAACCCGGCCACCGAGTGGAAGGGATTGCACCCGGTCAACGAGACGATCCGCCTGAAGAACCCGGGGACAGGGTGGATCCAGAACACGAACAGCACCCCCTTCACGGCGTCGGGGCCGGACAGCCCGCGCAAGACGGCGTTCCCGTCCTACATGGCACCGAGCCCGGAGAACTATCGCGGCATCCATGCGGTGCGCGTGCTCAAGGACCGCAAGGATTTCACCGTCGACGGCCTGATTGGGGCGGCCTTCGATCCGCAGGTGCCCGCCTTTGACGAACTGCTCCCGCCGTTGCTCCGCGACTACGATGCGCTGCCGGCCTCGGATCCGCGGAAGGCGTCGCTGGCCGCACCGATCGATACGCTCCGTCGCTGGAACCGCCAGTGGGGGGCGGGCTCGGTGGGGATGTCGCTCGCCGACTACTGGGGCAATGCGATGATGCGCAACGTGGGCCGCTCGGCGCGTGCGAAGGGCGTCACCGCGCTCGAGTACATGGTGCAGGGCGCGACGGCCGCCGAGCGGCTGGAGGCGCTGACACAGGCGGTGCGCACGATGACCAATGATTTCGGGCAGTGGCAGATGCCGTGGGGGGAGATCAACCGCTTCCAGCGCCTGAGCGCCGATATCGATCTCGCCTTCGACGACAGCAAGCCCAGTTTCCCGGTGAAGTTCGCCTCGGCCACCTGGGGCTCACTGGCCGCGTATGGCCTGACCGGAACGCCGAAGACCACGAAGAAGAACTACGGGAATCGCGGCAACAGCTTCGTCGCGGTCGTGGAGTTCGGACCGACGGTCCGCGCGAAGGCGGTCAGCGCCGGTGGGGAGAGCGGCGATCCGTCGTCCCCGCACTTCAACGATCAGATCGCGCGCTACTCGACGGGCGACTTCCGCGATGTCTATTTCTACCGCGCCGATGTCGAAAAGCATGCGGAGCGCACCTATCACCCCGGTGATGCTGTCTCGGCATCATCCAAGCACTGAGATACTGACATGGCCCGACATGCTGCTGCCAGCCCCCGCGGTCCCGCCGCGCTGGGCCCGTATTCCCATGCCGTCTGGAGCGGCGATCAGTTGTACTGCTCTGGACAGACCCCCATCGATCCGGCCACCGGGCAGCTCGTAACCGGCGACGTTGGGGTGCAAACGCACCGGGTCTTTGATAATCTGCAGGCGGTGGTGGAAGACGCCGGCCTGGCCATGGATGACGTGATCAAGTGCAACGTCTACCTTACGGACATGGCGAACTTTGCCGCGATGAACCAGGTCTATCAGACGCGATTCTCGGCGCCGTATCCGGCGCGCACCACGGTGGCTGTGGCGGGCTTGCCGCTCAATGCGCAGGTCGAGATCGAACTGATTGCCCGGCGTTCGGTATAAGGCGCGCTGCCCCCACTGCACGTCGTTGTTTCCTTCAACTCCTCTTCGACACATGACCAGACAGCGTATTGCCCGTTTGACGATCGGCGCGGTCCTCACGCTCACCGCGGCGACGGCCACGGCGCAGCGGTTCCTTGCCGACTTCGGTGGCCCGTGGAATGTGACGGTGCAGGGACCGCAGGGGCCGATGAATTCGCTCCTCACCCTCAAGCAGTCCGGCGACACCATCTCCGGGGATTTTGAGTCGGAGCTCGGCAAGGCGCCGGTGGCCGGCATGGTGCAGGGCGATTCGATCAAGTTCAGCTTCGCGCTCGATGTCGGTGGCCAGCAGCTGTCGATCCTCGCGGCCGGCGCGCTGAAGGATCCGAAGACGCTCAACGGCCAGCTCGATGTGGGCGGCATGGGGGCATTCCCCTTCCTTGCGACGCGCAAGGAGTAAGACCGGTCCCCGGGGCGACGCCAGCGATTCGCTCGCTGCGCGTTGCCCCGGTCCCTTGCGCCACTGCGGACCATCCGCCAGCCTTTCGGCATGTCCGGGCTGACCTCCGCACCGCCGCCGACGGGTCCGTCGGTGGGCATCGATTTTGGCGCGTCGAACACCGATATCGTCCTGCGCGGCGATCACGGTGACGACTGGCGTCGATGGACGCTCCCCTCGATCGGGACCCCGAGCGAATCCCGGGTCCGCGAAGTACTGGAGGCGGGTGACATCCGCCCGCGCGATGTGGCCTGGATGGCGATCACCGGGGGGGACCGCCAGGCGCTGCCGGCGACGATCGACGCGCGCCCCATCCGCTCCGTGAATGAGATGCATGCCATCGGGATGGGCGGACTGGCCCTCTCCGGGCTCACGCGGGCGATTGTCACCAGTGCCGGCTCCGGGACCGCCGTGGTGCGGGCCGAGGGGACCACGGCCCGTCATGTGACCGGTACCGGCGTGGGTGGCGGGACGCTGGTTGGCTTGGGGCGGCTCCTGCTCAATACGGTCAATCCGCGAGAGATCGATGCGCTGGCCTCCCGCGGGCATGCGTCGGGGGTCAATCTCACGATTGGGGAGATTCTGGGGACGGCGATCGGATCGCTCCCGGCGGATACCACCGCTGTCAACTTCGGCCGCGTCGCCCGTCACCCGGTCGAGGCGAGCCGCGAGGATCTGGCGGCCGCGCTGGTGAACATGGTGGGGCAGGTGGTCGGGGTGATCGCGATCAACGCCGCCCGCGCCGAGCAGATGGAGCACATCGTGGTGGTGGGGCACCTCACCGACCTGCCGTCGGTGCGTGAGACGCTGCGACAGGTCGGCGTCTTTTATGGCGCCTCGATCATCCTCCCAGAGTTTGGCGGCTTTGCGACCGCTACTGGGGCGCTGCTCGATGGTGCCGCCCTCGCGGGCTGATCGCCAGACGCACGCGCACGGGCGCGCCGGTTAGCCGCCGGCTTTGCAGAGCGCTGTCAGTCCGACATCCGCCAGCGACCCCTTGAGGGCGGGGCCGAAGCCGGGTTTTCCCGGCACATCATGGCGGGTGACTTTTTTGAAGGCCGCATCGGTGTAGAACCACCGTTCCTTCGTCGCGCTCGTCTGTTTCGCGCAGTCAAACATCGCGACCGACTTCAGGGCCACGTAGTCACCGGTCGGCGCCTTGATCGGCGGCGCGAGGGCGACGCGCAGGGTGGCCGTGACGATGCCGTTGGCGCGGGAGACGGACTTCGGCTCGAGATAGACCGGCGTACCGGCGGAGGTTTTCCCAATCTCCTTGAGCGCCTGCGCCTCTGCCGGCTGCGGCGCGAGGAGCGCGGCGGTGAACAACAGCGCGGGGGTCAGTCGGGTGGCGCGCATCAGAAGAACCACCGCTTGAGCCCCACGCGATCGGGGCGGTCCACCTGCGCCAGGCGCCAGTAGAGTACGAAGCCGGAGATCGTGAGCGCGAGCAGGGCGAGCCCCCAGAACATGGCGCCGACCAGCCCGCCGTCGCCAAAGACCTCCCCGCTGTGAATGCGGTTGAGGATGGACTTATCCGAGTAGTCGTCGACGTGCAGGAACTTGCCGGTGTTCGCGTCGAAGAGGAGCCGCTGATGTTCGCCGCCCGTTGGCTTGCCGGTGTACACGGTGATCGTGGGGGCCTGCCCCTTGAGCTCAATGGTCACTTTGTCGACCGGGGCGCCGGGGGACTGCTGGGCCGCTGCGGTCATCGCCAGGTTGAGGGCCGGGGCCCACTGCGCGACCGGGGTGTCGGTGTGCACGCTGCTGACGACGGTGCGGGCGGCCTCGCGGGCCGCTTCGTCCTCCCCAAAGAACTCAGTGGCGGCCAGAATCACGCCGGTGAGGGAGGCATAGGCCATAAACAGCGCGGCGGGGGCGCCGATCCAACGGTGCCATTTGCGCCAGAAGGCAGGAGTAGGCATGGCGGGGCGGAGAGACGGGGGAAAAGGGGCGACACCGGCCCGAACGGGAGGCCGGGACTCCGGTATCGCGAAACTCCCGCTATCTTACGGGTATCATCGACACCCGACAATGATGGAGGAGCACATGGGTATCTCATACGGCGTGCTGAACGCACCGGTGCGGACCGGGGCGGAACGCGCCACGCTGGTTCGTCGCACGTATCTGCTGGTGCTTGCTGGCGTCGTCACCACGATCCTCGGCTGCCTCTGGGCGTTGTCGCAGCCGTCGCTCATGGTGATGGTGGCTCGGCATCCGATCCTGACCTTTTTCGCCTCCTTTGCGCCGCTCATGGGGGCGCAGGCGTTCCGTCGGCAGTTCCCGCTCAACATCGGCCTGACGATCATCTTCACGCTGATCATGGGCGTCAGCATCTCGCCCCTGATTGCCGTGATGGAGCAGCGCCAGCCCGGGGTGACCGGACAGGCGGCCCTGCTGACGCTCAGCTCCTTTGGGGTCCTCACGGCCTATGCGTTCATCTCGCGCCGCGACTTCTCGGCGTGGGGGAGCTTCTTCGTGGTCGGGCTCTGGGTGCTGATCGCCACATCGCTGCTCAACATGTTCTTCCAGAACACGACCGCGTCGCTCTGGATTGCCGGCGCGACGGTGCTCGTCTTCAGCGGCATGCTCGTGTATGACACCTGGCGGATCCGGAACCAGTACGGCCCTGAGGATTATGTCCTCGCGGCGGTGCAGATCTACCTCGATCTGCTCAACCTGTTCATGGCGATCCTGCGCCTGCTGGGCGGCGGCCGTCGCGACTGAGTCGTGACGACGATTTCGCACTGCGCGAACTGATCATGCGGAAGCTTTTTCTGTACGCCGCGGCGACGGGCTTCTTTGTCTACGAGCAGGTGGCGTGGTCGCGTTGGATCGCGGCACATGGCAGCGCATCGGCGGGGCTCACGCATGCGTGGGCCGCGTTGCGCTCGGATCCCATGTTGTTCATGGCGTGGAACGACATGGGGATCTTCACCGTCCTCGTGCTGATCTGGCTGGCGCGTGATCTGCGCGCCAGCGGCCGCTCCATCTGGTGGTGGCCCGCGACGCTGATCCTGGGATCACCGCCGCTGCTGGTGTACCTCGCACGCAGGGATGGCATTGGCCCGGGCTGAGAGACTCGAGAGAGTGATGAGGAGGCAGTAACAGACGAGTTCTAAGTCTTAAGACTTACCACTCGTTGGTGACTGCTTCCTGTGTACACTCCGCCGAGTGCCAGCCTCCTGAGACCCACTCCGGTCACTCCGCCGAGTGCCAGTGGTCACACCTGGCCCAATCCTCTCCGGGCGAATCGCTTCGTCTCCCCGTGCCGCAGCACCGTGAACCGCTCGGCGGGGAGCCCGCGCTCCGCAACAGCCGCCGCGAGCGCTCGAGGCGGTTCGTCGAGCGATTCGTCGGAGAGGGGGAACGTTCCCCAATGAATGCCGATCGCCTCCGCGGCCCCCACGTCCAGCATCACCTGGACCGCTTCCGTTGGATCGATATGCTGCCGCGCCATGAACCAGCGTGGCGCATAGGCGCCAATCCCGATCGCCGCGCAGTCAAAGCCGCCAAAGCGTTCGCCAATCTCCCGTGGCTCATGGGAGTAGCCGAGGTCCCCGGAGAACCAGAACCGGAAGCTCGGGTGCACCATCGCCCAACTCCCCCACGGGGTTTCGTTGCGACGAAGCGCCGAGCGGCTGCTCCAGTGCTGCACCGGAAGGAAGTGGAAGTCCAGATCGCCGTCGGGGGTGGGGAGCGTCCACTGCCCATGCCACGGAATGCCATGCACGGTGCGCAACGCGCCCTCCGTGATCACGCCGGGTACGTTGCGGGCAAACCACGTGTCGATGCGTTCCGGCACAACGAAGGTGGGCGGGCCACCGGGCTGCCGCTGCAGCCGACGGACCGACGGCCGGTCGAGGTGATCGAAGTGATTGTGCGAGATCAGCACCACGTGAATGTGCGGCAGTTGGTCCGGGGTGAGCCCGGGCGGCTGGTGCCGTTTGGGGCCCGCAAAGGCCACCGGTGACACCCGGCGGCTGAAGACCGGGTCGACCAGGATATTGACCCCGGCGATCTGCACCAGCAGCGAGGCGTGTCCAATCCAGGTGACCGTGGGGTCCCGGTGGTCGGCATGGAGCAGTGCCAGATCCGGCGGCACCGGGGTGAGCGGCGTCTGAGGCGGCCGGGGGAGGCGCTGACGGATGCGCTGGAGCGTCCAGCGCAGGACGCCCTGCCCATCGATCTCCACGCCGGTCGCATTGCGGTACGGGGCTGGCATAGGGGGAAGATAACGGGGCCATCCGCCCAGTTGCTTGACGTTTGGCAGTCTCGGCGCGTACATCAATTGACGCAGTGGACTCTCCGCCTTCGGCCTGAATATGTCTGTCGCCTCCGCCCGCTCCCGTATCGTTTTCCGCGTGCTTGCGCTCTCAGCCGCCTGTCTCGTGGCCGCCTGCGGCAAGACCCTTGGCACGTTGACCGAGCAGGCGATGGACGGGTGCATGGCGGTCCGAAATCCCCAGTTCAAGGCCGGACAGGGGGCGACGGCGCTCGAGACCCCGCTCCCGGATTCCGTTCGGACGGCGGCCGGGAAGCTCGCCTATGCGCGTGCTTTCGTGAACTTCGAGCGCATCACGGACATCGCCGGCGATCAGGCCACCCTCGTCTGCGCCCTGGAGCTCGCGTCGTTTTACAAGAACGGGGATGTCGCCGTGCTGCTGTACAAGTACGCGCGGCATCCGGATGCGGGCGTCGCCCTGAGTGCCCGCCGCCTGCTCGCTACACAGGATCCGCTCCCGGCCGCTTACCTGCGCGCTGCTGGCGTGCCGGAGCTCCCCGCCGATCAGTCGGCGCCGGCGCCCTCACCGGCACCGGCCGCCCCCGCGGTGCGCGCCGCGCTGCCGCCGCGATAACGCGCCAACCAGTCGTCGCTCCACGACGCAAAGCGCCCCTCGGCTAGCGTCTCGCGCGCTTGGCGCATGAGTTCGAGCAGGAAGGTCACGTTGTGGAGCGCCAGCAACCGCGGCCCCAGCGGTTCATCAGCGGCAAAGAGATGCCGTAGATATGCACGATCGTAGTCGGTGCACGCCGCGCAGGGGCAGCTGTCATCGAGTGGTGACCGATCGAGCCGGTGCGTCCCCTTGAGCACTTGCAGGGTGCCATCGCGTGTGAAGGCGGTGCCATGGCGCCCCATGCGGGTTGGCGCCACGCAGTCAAAGAGATCGATGCCGCGGCGCACCGCTTCCACGAGATCATCCGGGAAGCCTACGCCCATGAGGTAGCGCGGGCGATCGCGCGGCAACTCCGGCTCGCACACGGCGAGCGTGTCGTAGAGATCGGTCTTCGCTTCGCCCACCGACAGCCCGCCCACGGCGATCCCCACCCAGTCGCCGCTGTCGAGAATGCCGCGCACAGAGGCGCGCCGGAGCTCTGGATAAATCCCGCCCTGCACGATCGGGAAAAGTGCTTGATGTGGCGCGGCCTGTTCGTCATCACCGGCATCGGGGAGTGGCGGCGTTCCATGCGGCAACGGCACCGCGCTGAGTGGAGCGCGTCCGTCGCGGGTGATCCGGTCAAACTCCGTGCGGCACCGCTCCAGCCAGCGGAGACTCCGGGACATCGCCGCCTGCGTGGTGGCGACGTCACTGCCGCCGGCCACCAGCTCATCGAGCTGCATGATGACATCGGCCCCCAGATTGCGCTCAATCTGCATGACGCGCTCGGGGGTGTAGTCGTGCGTCGACCCGTCGAAGGTGCTGCGAAAGGTGACCCCCGCTTCGCTCACCGTGCGATAGCGCGACAGCGAGAAGACCTGAAAGCCACCGGAATCGGTGAGCATGGGGCCATCCCATCGCGCAAAGGCGTGGAGGCCACCGAGCGCGCGCACCATCCCATCACCGGGGCGCAAATACAGATGGTACGCATTGCTGAGCACCATGCGGGCCCCCATGGCGCCGACATCGCGCATGGTGAGACCGCGGATCGCGGCATGCGTCCCCACCGGCATGAAGGCGGGCGTTTCCACGACGCCATGCGGCGTGGTGAACCAGCCGCGCCGCGCGGCGCCGGCCTGCGCGCCCTCGTGGGCCGCCTCCGACCGAAAAGCGAACGGCGCGCCCGAAGCAGACGCGCCGTTCGTGGTGGTCATCGCGGCGCTCGGAGCGGCGCTTCGATCAGTGTCCAACGGCTCCCGCATCCCGATCGCGGGGGTCCGCTGCACCGATCCGATGGCCCGTTCGCGGGTCGATCATGATCGAGTGCGCCGTCCCCTGCTGCGCGCCGAAGACGACCTTGTGTCCCATCGCGGTGAGCGCCTGCACGGTGCTCTCCGGCACGCCGTTGCGTTCAATGGTCACCGTATTGGGGAGCCACTGATGATGCATCCGTGGCGCATTCACCGCCTCCTGGATTGGCATCCCGAAGGCCATCACGTTGAGCGCGACCTGCAGCACGGTGTTGATGATCGTGCGACCGCCCGGGCTGCCAATCACGGCGACCACCTTGCCATCCTTCGTGAGAATCGATGGCGTCATGCTCGAGACCATGCGCTTGCCTGGACGCGCCAGATTGGGCGCCGTGCCAATCAACCCCGTGCTATCGGTGAGCCCGGGCTTCCCGTTGAAGTCGCCCATTTCGTTATTGAGCAGGAAGCCGGCACCGCCCACGACCGCCCCCAGTCCGTAGCCCGCTTCGAGGGTGTACGTCACGGACACCGCCATGCCATTGCGATCGACCACGGAGTAGTGCGTGGTCTCGAGGCTCTCATGCCCCTCAGCGACCTGCGCGGGGATCGACGGTGATGCCTTGTCCATCGCAATGCCATCGCGCAGCGTCTTCGCGTACGCCTTGTCGGTGAGCTTGGCCACCGGCACCTCCACGAAATCGGGATCGCCCAGGAACTTCGCCCGGTCGAGGAAGGCCCGACGCATGCTCTCCGTGAGGAGGTGCAAATACTTCGGCGAGTTGTGGCCGGCCGCCTTGAGGTCATACCCCTCAAGAATGTTCAGCATCTCGAGCATCGCCACGCCGCCGGAGCTTGGCGGCGGCATCGAGATGACCTCATAGCCATTGAAGCGGCCCTTCACCGGCGCGCGCTCCACCGCCTGATAGTCGGCCAGATCCTTCGCCGAGATCACGCCACCCCCGCGCTGCATTTCGGCGACGATCAGCTTCGCCGTCTCACCCGCGTAAAAGCCGTCGCGCCCCTGATCGCGAATCCGTCCGAGCGTCTTCGCGAGATCGGGGAGCGTCATATGTTCGCCCACCGCGTACGGCGTGCCGTTCTTTGACTACGCGGCCACGGTGGCCGGATACTGCTTGAGCCGCTGCACCGCGCTCGAGAGCGACGCGGCCAGCCCGGTAGGGACATCGAACCCATCACGCGCGAGCGCGACGGCGGGATCAACGATCGTGGACCACTTCGCCTGCCCATACTTCTGATGCACCAGCGCAAAGCCGGCCACTGTCCCCGGCACTCCCACCGACAGATGCGTGCGGTGATGCTTGGTGGCCGAATAGGCACCGTTCGCGTCGGTAAACATCTCCGGCGTCGCGGCAGCCGGCGCCTTTTCGCGGAAGTCCACTGTGGTGGCGCGTCCATCGGGGAAGCGGATCACCATGAAGCCACCGCCGCCAATGTTGCCGGCGGTCGGATAGGTCACGGCCAGCGCAAAGCCGGTGGCCACGGCGGCGTCGACGGCATTGCCACCGGCGGCGAGGACACGGGCTCCAGCTTCACTGGCAATGGCACTCGCCGAGACGACCATGCCGTTGGTGGCATCGGCCCCGCGCACGATGGCCGTTGACGCCGGACGCGCCGTCGCGCTGGTGGAGCTGGACGACGCTGGCGCGCAGCTGGCACCAAGCAGGGAGGCGAGCAGCAGCGCGGCGGAACGGACGCGCGACCACCGCATGGACGAACGCGGGAGGGACATAGTGATCACCGACAAAGAGAGAAGCCGACCTCGCCGCCTTCGCGGCGAGTAAAGACCCATACGACGGACAGCGATACGGACGAGGATTAGCGCAGTCGCGCCGCCGCGGCATCAGCTCGCGCTTGCGAGGCGGTGCTGTCGGCCCAGAGGGTGCGCGTGACCGAGAGCAGCGCATAGCCGCTCACCACCAGCACCCCCGTGAGGATCCACGCCGTGGACCACCGGGATGGATCGCCTGGGGCATACAGGAAATTGCCGATCGCAAAGAGCGACGACCAGATCACGAGGCACCCCGAAATCCACCCGACAAAGGCGGCACCCACGCGGTTCTCCTGCGCGATTTCGGCGTCAGAAATGCCCGCGTCGGCACGCCACGTCGTCCACCCCGGACCGGCCGGCTTCACCTTCTGCACAAAGGCGAGCAGTGTGGCGCGATCGGTGGTCGGCCCCACAAAGGCCGTGATCAGCCACGCCAGCGTCGTGATCCCTACCTGCACGATGGTGGTGGTCGCAAAATCGGCGCCGGGCATGAGCTTCGGCACCACGAGCGAGGTAATCAACGACATCACCATCGCGACGATTTCACACCAGGCCGAGACGCGCCACCAGAACCAGCGCGCGATGTAGAGGAGGCCGGTGCCCGCGCCAATCGAGAGCAGCACCTGGAACGCCTGCTGCGCGGAGCTCATGAGGAGGCTCAACAGCGCCGCGACCACATAGAGAACGACGGTGGAGACGCGACCGACGTTCACGTAGTGCGACTCCGACGCGTCGGTTTTCACGAAGCGCCGGTAGAAGTCATGCACCAGATACGACGAGCCCCAATTGAGATGCGTGAGGATCGTGGAGGAATTCGCCGCCAGCAGGCCGCCTATCATGAGCCCGACAAAGCCCACGGGGAGGAACTTGAGCATCGCCGGGAAGGCCGAATCGTGGCCGATCAGCGCAGCGTCCGCCGCGGGGAAGGCGGCCTGAATTGACGCGAGGTCCGGATAGACAATGATCGAGCAGAGCGCCGTGATGATCCACGGCCACGGGCGCAGGACGTAATGCGCGATGTTGAAGAAGAGCGTGCCGCCAAGGGAGTCCTTCTCGGACTTGGAGGCGAGCATCCGCTGCGCGATGTACGAGCCACCACCCGGTTCCGCCCCGGGATACCAATTGGCCCACCAGCTGATGGCAATCGGCATGATGAAGATCATGAGCGCGAGCTCGGACATGCTGAAGTTCGGCAGCATATCCAGCAGCGGCTGACCGGCGCCATCCTTTACGGACATCACCGGCTGCGCATTCGCCTCGGTGCCCTGATTCACCTGCAGGGTCGAGAGCTTCCCCACGAGGAGCTTGAGGCCGGTCCAACCGCTCGCGTCGCCACCGAGGCGGCGACCGACTTCCACGAGGGAGAACCAGGCGGCGGCGAAGACGGCGGTCATCTTGATGAAGAACTGAATCATGTCGATGACGAGCAC
>JBEIUK010000310.1:0-2552 GCA_040374415.1 Gemmatimonadaceae bacterium
GGCACCACGCCCTCTCCGGCGTTGCCCTGAGTGCACGCCCCGCCCAATCGGACGCGCTCCCCAGCCGCACCGCGCTGCCGACCGACGACACCGCGTGGTCGGAATGCAGCGAGCCCGACGCGTTCACCGCACAGCCTCCCGCGACCTCGTTCGATGCCACCTGGGCCGACAAGCTGACCGCCAAGTACCGCGCCGTCTTCGATGTGCCGGAGATCGGTGACGGGGTCGGCGTCTGGCGCGCCGGCCTCTGGCTGAATCACTACCAGGAAGTCCTCAAGGCGACCCCGGCCGATCTCAACAGCGTGATCGTCATTCGGCACGCGGGGATTCCGCTGCTCATGAACCACGACTTCTGGGAGACGTATGGGGTGGGGAAGTCGCTCCCCCGCGCGCTCCAGGGGATGCAGAAGGCCCGCAAGAACCCCGTCCTCGGCACGGAAGGCGATACCAGCCGCTTCGCCGCCCTGACCCTCCCCAAGCAAATGGCACGGGGGGTCATCGTCCTCGGGTGCAACATGGCCTTCGCCCAAATGGTCAGTCTGGTCGCCAAAGCCGACAAGCTCCCCATGCCGGAGGCCCGCACGAAGGCCCTCGCCATGATGATCCCCGGCGTGATCCTGCAACCGAATGGTATTTTTGGCGTGACCCTCGCACAGCACCACGGCTGCGCCTACGTGATGGCCACCTGATCACCCTCTTCCCCACCCACGCCATGCTTCGCCGCTCCACCGTCTGGCAGCTGTCGGCTGCCCTGCTCCCCACGCTCGTGGCTGCGCCACTGGCCGCCCAGAAAGCCCCCGGGGCGCCCACCACGCTCAGCCCTGCCCAGGAGCAGGCGCGGGCGATTTATAAGGAGCTCGTGGAGATCAACACCGCGGACTCCGTCGGCTCCGTCACCAAGGCGGCGGAAGCGATGGCCGCGCGATTCCGCGCCGCTGGCTTCCCGGCCAGCGACATCACCATCGCGGGACCGGCCAACGCCCCGGCCAAGCAGAATCTCGTCGTGCGCTACCGCGGCAAGGGGAATGGCAAGCCGATCCTGCTCCTCGCGCACATTGACGTCGTCGCTGCGCTCCGCAGCGACTGGCCGCGCGATCCGTTCACCATGGTCGAGCAGGATGGCTTCTTCCTCGGCCGAGGCGTCGCTGACGACAAGTCCATGGCGTCGATGTTCGTCGCCAATGTGATTCGCTACAAGCAGGAAGGGTGGGTCCCCGAGCGCGATCTCATCGTCGCGCTCACCGCCGATGAAGAAGGGGGCGGCAGCAACGGCGTCTCATGGCTGATTGCGAACCGCAAGGATCTCGTTGATGCCGAATACGCGATCAACGAAGGCGGTGGCGGCACGCTGGTGAATGACAAGCCCTTCTTCCACTCCATCCAGGCGGCCGAGAAGGTGCCGGTCAACTACACGCTCACCGTCCTTAACACCGGCGGCCATTCGAGCGTGCCGCGTCCAGACAACGCGATCTACTCGCTCGCGAACGCCCTGCAGAAGGTGCAGCAGTACACGTTCCCGGTGGAGCTGAACGACGTCTCGCGTCCCTTCTTCGCGCAGACCGCGAAGGTGGAAACGGGTGCGATGGCGACGGCGATGAAGGCGATCGTGGCGAATCCCAAGGACACCAAGGCGGCCGCAACGATCTCCAAGGACATGCGCTACAGCTCGATGCTGCGCACCAGCTGCGTGGCGACGCGTCTGGCCGGTGGCCACGCCGACAACGCGCTGCCGCAGACGGCCACGGCGAACGTCAACTGCCGCGTGGCCCCCACCTCGACCGGCGCGGAGGTGATGGCGATGCTCAACAAGGTCATTGGCGATACCGCCGTGCGCATCACGATGCGCGGTGGCGATCGGCTCAACGCCGGTGGGAAGCCGTCGCCCATTAACCCGACGTTGCTCTCCGCCACGACGCAGCTCACGAAGCAGATGTTCAACGACGTGCCGGTGATCCCCACGATGTCCACGGGCGCCACCGATGGGCGTTTCCTCCGCGGCGCGGGGATCCCCACCTACGGCGTCAGCGGCATCTTCTCGGCCTCGGGGGAAACCAATGCCCACGGCCGCGATGAGAAGCTGCGCGTGAAGTCGTACTACGACGGGCTCGAGTTCCTCTATCAGCTCGTCAAGATCGTGGCCGGACCGTCGAAGCCGATCTCCTGACGATGGACCCGAGGGCCCGGCATGATCAGATCACGCCTTCATGCCGGGCTCGCTGTCAATGACCGCTTTCGCAATGTCCACCATGCGCACCGAGCGGTCCTGACTGCTCCGCTGCATGATGCGGTAGGCCTCCTGCTCGGTGCTCCCCGTGCGGCGCATCAGGATCCCCTTGGCCCGCTCAATGAGCTTGCGGTTCTCCAGCTGCTCCTTGGCTTCCGCCGCTTCGCGTCGTGCGGACAGCAGCTCCTGCGCCCGCATCACCGCCATCCGGAGCGTCGCATCGAGCATCGCCGGTGGGGCGGGCTTCGCCAGCAGCGCCACGGCGGTGCTCTGCATCACATCCTCCGCCGAAAGCGTCAGGGTGTGATCGCCGGTGATGAGCACCACC
>JBEIUK010000117.1:0-9044 GCA_040374415.1 Gemmatimonadaceae bacterium
CTGGCGTCTGGGCTCCGCGACCGTCACGCAGGTCAAGGACGCGCTCGACGAGCCGCTCGCCTATACCTCCGTCCTCTCCGCACTGCAAACCCTTGAAGAGAAAGGGTTTGTGCGGCATGAGGCCGAAGGGCGCGCCTACCGATACCTCCCCACCGTGAACGCCGAACGGGCCGGGAGGAGCGCGCTCTCCCGGATCCGGGAGGCGATCTTTCAGGGGTCGTCAGCTCGCCTCTTCGCCCAGCTGGTCAATGATGAATGGCTGAGCCGCGAGGAGCTGGAGCGGATGCGGTCGCTCTTGGAGGAGCGGCTGGGGCAGCACGACGCGACGGGGTGTCCATGACTGGCATCCAGATAGGAGTGATGTTCGGCACCGCGGTCCACATCGCCGATCGGATGGGACCGACCGCGATCGCGCAGCGACCTACCCCCTCACCGCGTTTGCTCATCGTGGTTCCTTCCTCGAACGGAGACTCCGCACCATGACCGCTCGCCGCCCGCGCTTCCGCCGGACCCGTATCCTCGCCGGCACCCTCGCCGCCACCGCCGCGGTCCTCGCCGCCTGCGAGGCCAAACTCCCCACCGCCGCCGAAGTGGCAGCCCTGGATGTCCAGGGGATGGAACGGCGCACCGCCACGGTGATTGATCCCCGCGGACGCGATACCACGGCCGTGATCTACATCGTGGACGGCAAACCGATGAGCGGGAACATCGCCAAGGCGATCGCCGGCGACAGCATCGCCGAACTGCGCGTGTCCAAGGCCGGCGGCGACAGCTCCGTGATTCGCGTGACGACGGTGAAGGGGGCAAAGGGCGCCGACCTCACCCCCCGGACCGTGGTGGGGGTCAAGATCACCCCCAATGGCACTGGAACCCCGTCCGCGGAGTTCACTGGGTTGTATCTCGTCGACGGCGTCATCTCAGATGCCGCCACCATGAAAAGCCTGAGCCCCGATCGCATCGCCTCGGTGAGCGTGCTCAAAGGCCCGGCGGCGGCGACCAAGTCCAAGGATCCCCGGGCGGCCAACGGGGTGATTGAAATAACCACCAAGAAACCCTGACCCCGATTCTGTGTCTGTGCGCAAACTGTTGTGCGTTCTGGCGTGTCTGATCCCGCTGGCCACCCCCGCTGCCCGCCCGCTGTTGGCCCAGCAGGTTGATGTCATCCGCGGCCGCGTGACGGGGCCGGACAACGAACCGCTGGAGAACGTCACCGTCATCGTGACGTCGGTCTCCGGCAACGTGAATCGCCCCGCGCGCACCGACCGGAAGGGACAGTACACCGTCACCTTTCCCGGGGGCGACGGCGACTACATGGTCACCATCACCGCGCTGGGCTACGCCGTCAAACGCTTTCAGATCAAGCGGGCGGCCGACGAGGATATCCTCATCGCCGACGCCAAGCTCTCCAAAGTCGGCGCGGTCCTCGATGCGATGAAGGTGACGGCCGAGCGCCAGAAGGTGTCGCGTACCGATGCCAATGCGGACGTGGGGGGCACGGAGCAGCGCATCGAACAGAATGCCGCACTCCCCCCGGACATGATGGGCGATCTCGCCGCCATGGCCGCGACGCTTCCCGGCGTGCAGCTCGTCCCTGGGCAGGATGGCGGCGCGAATGGCTTCTCGGTGCTTGGGCTCGGCGCCGATCAAAACAACACCACGCTGAACGGCATGAACTTTGGTGGCGCCGGGCTGCCGCGCGATGCCAGTGTCATTAGCGGGTTGGTCACGTCGCCATACGATGTTTCGCGCGGTGGCTTCAGCGGCGGCCAGTTCAGCCTGCGTACTCGCTCCGGCTCCAACTTCCTGAGCCGGAATCTGAGTGCCAACCTCGATGCGCCGTCGCTGCAGTGGACCGATCGGGCCGCACGCGCGCAGGGCCAGGAATTCACCAACGTCTCGCTGGGCGGTTCGTTCTCGGGCCCGCTCGTGATCGACAAGGCGTTCTACACCACGGCGTTTCAGCTGGGACGTCGCAGCAATCCGCTGCAAACGCTCCTCAACACTGACCCGATTGGGTTGCAGGCCTCCGGCATTTCTGCGGATTCCGTGACCCGCTTGGTCACACTCCTGCAGCGCGCCAACGTGCCCACCACGGTGAGCGGACTCCCGAGCAGCCGCTTGGGCGATCAGGGCTCGATCTTCGGCGCCGTTGACATCACGCCGCCGACGTCGGTGAGCGGGCAGGCCTTCAACCTGACCTACAACGGCAGCTGGAATCAGCAGAACCCCGCCACCTCGCTCACCACGGCACTCCCCACCACCAGCGGTGATCGCACGAACTGGAATGCCGGCCTGCACGGCCGGCACAGCGCCTATCTCACCCTCGGCTCCATCGGTATTCTCACCGAGACCTCGGCCGGGGTGAATGCATCGCGCAATGACGGCACGCCGTCGCTGCTCATGCCTGGGGGGCGCGTGCGCGTCAACTCGGATTTTGCCGACGGCACCACCGGCGTGCAGACGCTGAGCTTTGGTGGGAATCAGTTCCTCGCCACGTCGGGGTCGACGTCAAGCCTCAGCGCCATGAACCAGCTCTCCTGGTTCAGCGGCAACAACAAGCATCGGCTCAAGCTCACCTCCGAACTGCGGCGCGATAACAACACGCAGGACCAGACGATCAACCGGCTGGGGACCTTCTCCTACAACTCGCTGGCCGATTTGCAGGCGGGGATCCCGCTGTCGTTCACCCGCGCCCTCATTCCGCGTGAGCGGGAAACCGGCGTCGTGATTGGGGCCCTGTCGCTTGGCGATTCCTATCGGCGCACGAATAATCTGCAAATCCAGTACGGCGTGCGCGTCGACGGGACCCGCTTCCTCGATACGCCGGCGTACAATGCTGACCTGAACACACGCCTTGGCGTGCGCAACGACTATGCGCCGAGTGGCCTGTTTGTGAGCCCGCGGGTGGGGTTCTCGTGGTCGTATGGGACGGCGGCGCAGATTGGGGCCTTCGCCGGCGCCTTCCGCGGCCCGCGCGCCGTGGTGCGCGGCGGCATCGGCGTCTTTCAGAACACGCCGCAGGCGTCCACGATTGGCGGGGCGATTGATAACACCGGGCTTCCGAGCGCGGTGCAACAGCTCGTGTGCGTCGGACCGGCGACTCCGGTGCCGAACTGGGGGAGCTACACCAATCCTGATCTGATTCCGTCACGCTGTGCCGATGGCAGCACCGGGAGCCTGTTCGCGAATGGTGCGCCGAATGTGACCTATTTCGCGAAGGGCTATATGCCCCCGAAGAGCGTCCGCTCCAATCTGAATTGGAGTGGGGCGGTGCTGGCGAATCGCATGTACCTCACGGTGGACGGCACCTACTCGCTCAACCTGAATCAGATGAGCCAGGTGGATCGGAACTTTGCCGGGATCACGCGCTTCGGGCTCGCCGCGGAAGCGAATCGCCCCGTGTACGCGCAGCGCAGCAGCATTGTGCCAGCGACAGGCGGGATTGCCGCTGGCGATGCCCGCATCGTCTCGCAGTACGCCCGGGTCAGCGAACAGCGTTCCGACCTGACCTCGATGAGCCGGCAGATCAGCCTGCGCCTGTCGCCGCTGACCTTCAACTCCAGCGTCTCCTGGAGTGCGAGCTACACCTACGCCAACGTGCGGGAGCAGTTCCGCGGCTTCAGCAGCACCGACGGGGATCCGACCACCATCGGGTGGAGCCGCTCCAGCTTTGATTCGCGGCACCAGATCACGTACAACCTTGGGTATAACCTGCTCGACGTTGTGCGCATCAGCTGGTTTGGCACGATTCGGTCCGGGACGCCGTACACGCCGGTGGTGGGTGGCGACATCAATGGCGACGGCTTCTCGAACGACCGCGCCTTCATTGTGAATCCCGCCACCGCGACCGATCCCGCCGTCGCGAGTGCGATGCAAACGCTGCTGACGAGCGGCTCGCCCTCGGCGCGGAAATGTCTGGAAGCCCAGCTGGGACAGATCGCGGGACGGAACAGCTGCCAGGGGCCGTGGACCACGTCGGCGAATCTGAGCTTCTCGATCAATTCGCTGAAGGTGAAGATGCCGCAGCGGGCGACGCTCTCGTTCTATGTCTCGAACCCGCTCGGTGCGGCCGACTTGCTGCTGCATGGCGAAAACAAGCTGCGCGGCTGGGGACAGACGGTCTTCCCCGACCCCACGCTGCTCTATGTGCGTGGCTTCGATCCCGTTTCGGGGCGCTTCAAGTACGATGTGAATCAGCGCTTCGGGAATACCAACCCGACCTTCAACAGCTTCCGGACGCCGGTGACGATCAGTGTCATGCTGCGCTATGACATTGCCCCCACGCGCGAACGGCAGCTGCTCACGCAGTCGCTGGATCGTGGGCGCCGCACGCAGGGTGTGAAGGTCACGGAGCCCATTCTCAAGGCGCAGTTTGGAACGGGCGGCGTGCCGAATCCGATGGCCACGATGCTGCGCGATCAGGACACCCTGAAGCTCACGTCGGCGCAGGCCGATTCACTGGCCACGATCAACCGGCGCTTCATTGTGCAGCTCGACTCCATCTGGTCACCGGTCGCGAAGCAGTTTGCCGCGCTGCCGGATGGCTACGATCGCGACGCAGTGTACGCGCGCTATCAGCGGGCGCGGGAAGCCTCGATCGATCTGTTGCTGGTGGCGGCGCCGCGGGTGAAGGCGCTCCTGACCAAGGATCAGATTCGAAAGCTGCCCGATTATATCGCGAGCGCGCTCGACAAGCGGTACCTCACCAACATCCGCTCCGGAACCGCAGGCGGTGGCGGCGGTATGACGATCCCTGGCGGCGGGGCCATGGTGATGTCCGGCGGCATGGGCGGTGGTGGGACGACCATGATCATGCGCCAGTGATCCCCCGCCTTCTCAACGACCACTCCGACTTCTCAATTTTCTCCATATGACTGCCAAACGTCTTCGCATTGCGGCGCTCTCACTGATCGCGCTGCCGAGTGCCGCCCAGGCCCAGGGCGCCAGCGCGCCGCGTCCCCCCATCCGCCAGCTTGGTCCGGTGCAGGCCACGAGCACCGATACCCTCGTCGGGATCACGAACATCCGGGCGATGTCCACCGGGCATCTGCTGGTGAACGATGTGCTGAGCCGCCGCGTGCTGTTGATGGACAGCAGCTTCAAGGTGGTCTCGGTGGTGGCGGACTCCACGAGCAGCACGGCCAATGCGTATGGGCCGCGCAGTGGCGCATTGATTGCCTACAAGGGCGATTCCACGCTATTCGTTGATGCCGCGTCGCTGTCGATGCTCGTCGTGGATCCGGCGGGGAAGATTGGCCGTATCATGTCGGTGCCACGCTCGCAGGATGCCATGATGCTGGCCGCCGGCGGCCTCGGGGCCGGGGCGTTTTTCAGCGAGGGCCATCTGGTCTATCGCGGCATGCCCGGCATCCAGATGCGGATGGGATCCAACGGCCAGATGGCGATGCCGGCGGTCCCGGATACGATGCCGATTGTGCGGGTGAATCTCGCCACGCGCGTGGTGGACACGGCGGGCTTCCTTAAGATTCCGAAGACGAACACGAACATCAATCGCAGCGACGATGGCAAGATTTCGGTCAGCATTGAAATCAATCCGTTGCCGGTGGTTGATGAATGGGTCGTGACCTCCACGGGGCAGGTCGCGATCATCCGCGGCAAGGACTATCACGTGGATTGGATGGCGCCCAACGGCACGAAGAGCGCCACCGCTAAAATGCCCTTCGACTGGAAGCGTATGACCGACGACGAAAAGGTCGCGCTCATTGATTCCGTGAAGGCGATCCGCGAGCGGCAGGCGGCGGCGAATCCCGGGCAGGGCACCAGCATCGCGCAGGCCTTTGGCGCGATGATGGGGACCGGTGGTGGCGCGTTTGCGGCGATGGCGGGTGGACCGCCGGGGGGCGGGGGCGGTGGCGGCGCGCAGGTGATGGTGCGAATGGGCGGCCCGGGCGGCGCGGCGCCGGCCGGCGGAGCGCCCACGGTGGTGACGAGCGGCGGCGGTGGCGGCGGGCCGCAGATCAACATGACCTACGTCTCGCCAAGTGATCTCCCCGATTATCGCCCGCCCTTCTTCGCGACGTCGGCGAAGGCGGACGCCGATGGCAACATCTGGCTCCGCACGATCAGCGCCAAGCCGGTGGGCGGCGAGGTCTATGACGTAATCAATGCAAAGGGCGAGATCATCGACCGCGTGCAGGTCCCCGAGGGGCGCACGATCCTGGGCTTCGGTCCCGGCGGCGTGGTGATCATGGCCCGGAACGATGGAGCGGTGACGCGGCTGGAGCGCGCGCGCACGCGATAGTTGGTTCCATTGTGACACACTCGGCAGAGTGTGCACAGGGGGCAGTGACCAACGAGTGGTAAGTCTTAAGACTTAATCCTCGTTCGTGACTGCCCCCTCATCACTCCGCCGAGTCTCTCCTCGGCAGCAATCCCGCCTTACTTCGTGAGCGCCATCACCGCTTCACGGACCTTGGCCGCCTTCGCCTCGCCGTCCAGCGTCGCGGCCAGGGCGTTCAGCGCCGTCGTGCGCGCTGCCCCCGTGGCTGACTCCGCCGCGGCGAGCGCCGAGCGCGTGCTCGCGATCTTGCCACCGCTCATCCCCTTGGCGCGCTCGACCTGATCCAAGTACGCGCGCGCCAGCGCGAAGCTCGCGGGCCAGACAAACTTCGGCTGTCCCTGCGTGTTGAGATACTCGAGCTTCACCGTCTTCGCCGCATCGATTTCGTTCTGCGTCAGATGCGCCGACGGAACGAGTTCGAAGATGTCGAGGCCGCGGGCAATCTCGGAGCTCACGATCACGCCATTGTACCAGTACACCGACCAGGTGCCGCCAGGGCCCATCCGCGTGGCATCCGAGGGGCCACGGTCATGGAAGGCGATCTCCATTGGATGCTTGATGTCCGTCCAATCGAAGATCGAGATGCCGCCCTGATACCAGGACTGCACCATGATGTCGCGCCCCGGAACCGGGATCAGCGAGCCATTGTGCGCCACGCAATTCTCGAACGAGGTCTGCGCGGCCGGCAGCTTGTAGTAGCTCTGGAAGACCATCTGGCCGTTCTCGATCGTGAAGAGCGCATCGGCGCCCCACTCCTTCGGATCCGACGCACGGCACTTCGGCCCGCCACCACCACCCCATTCATCCGAGAAGAGCACCTTCGTGCCCTCGTTGTTGAACGTGGCCGAATGCCAGTAGGAGAAGTTCGAGTCCGCGACGGCGGCAATGCGCTTCGGGTTCGCCGGGTCCTTGATGTCGAGGAGCAAGCCGTACCCTTCGCAAGCGCCACCGGCAAGCCCAATGCCCGGATAGACCGTGATGTCATGGCACTGCGTCGGGCCCGGGCGCGGGCCGCGCGTGGCGCCGGCCGGCATGCCGAAGCGCTTCGCCATGATCGCTGGCAGCGCCTCGCGGAACGCTGCGCTGTCGGCGGCCGTCGCCTTCCCCGTCGTGCCACGGGCCTTCGCCACGCTATCGAGCATCGGCGTCGTGAACTGCGGCGGCAGCAGCATCTCGTCGCCTTCAATGCTCACCGTGAACTGCCCCTTCGCCTTCGCATCGGCCAGCGCCTTTTTGTCATCGGGCGCCTGTCCATGCTGCTTCGGCGCCGTCAGATCATTGAAGATGCGCGGCGAGCTCACGATCGCCGCCGCCGCCGGGTTCTTCACCGGCACCTTGATGACTTCAATGCGGAAGAGCGCGGAGTTCGGATCCTTGTCCGGCGTCGCACTGACGCAGCCGGGGAGCTCCTGTTCGCTGCGCACGCCCGCCGAACCGGAGATGTAGACATAGACATTGTCCGGATCCTTCGGATCGGCGAGCACCGTGTGCGTGTGCGAACCACGGCAGGTCTGCACATTGCCGACGTTCTTCGGATTGCCGATATCGGTGATATCGAAAATGCGGAGGCCGCGGAGACGGTCCTTGCTCACCGCTTCGCGCACGCCCTGCGCGCCGCAATCAATGCGGCCGGTGGTGCCTTCCCCGGAGACAAAAAGCAGGTTCTTGTACACCGAGACATCGCTCTGCGACGCGGGGCAGTAGTACGAGGTGCGGAGCGTCGGCGCGGATGGCGTGGAAATATCCCAGATCTGCCAGCCGTTGTAGTTCCCCTGAATCGCGTACTTCCCCGTGAACGCCAGATCGGAGTTCGTGCTCCCCTTGAACTGCGCCGTGGGGAGCGAGGTGGAGAGCTTCCGCATGTTCCAGAGCGCTTCCTGCGCATCGTTCATGCCGGCCTTCAGCCCCACGCGGGGATCCGGCACCGGCGCGCCGTTGGAGATCCCGGCCGTGGACGGACGCACGCACGCCGACAGCGCGAGGGCGGTGAGCGTCAGGGCCGGTGCGAGCACCGACCAACGACGAAGAGTGATGGACATTACTTGGCTTTCTCGAGTTGAAGGGCGAAGAGCATCTTGCGCATACGGGCAATCTCCGTGGACTGATCCACGTTTACATCGGAGGCGAACTTGAACACCGTGAGGTCTTGACCAGCCCCGTCGGTGGCGAAGAGGGTGGTCACCATCGCCGTGGCCCCTTCGTGATGCTGAATCATGAAGCGCAAAAACAGTTCGTCGAACGCTGGACCACGCGCGGCGTCCAGTTGCTGCATCTGTGTCGGCGAGAGCATCCCGGGCATCAGCGCATGATCCATCCCGGCCATCCCGGGCATGGCGGCCATGTCATGCATGCTGTGGTCCATCCCGGCCATCGCCGCGCCGGTCGCGCCCGTGGTGGGACCAATCACCGGGAGCGGCTGATTCCGGTCGCGGAGCCAGCGCTGCATGGTGGTGATCTCATCCTGCTGCGCATTGATGATGCGCCCGGCGAGCGTCCGGATGGTGGCGCTGGCGCCATGGGTCGGGGCCCAGCGTGCCATCTCGATCGCCTGCGCATGGTGGCCAATCATCCCCGCCATGAAACGGATATCGGCGGCCGTGTACGGGTACCGCGCACTATCGGCTCGGGCGCTGGCGATCGCCTCCGCGGAGCTGGGCCCCACCTCGACCGGGGTCTCAATGACGACGGGGGTGGGCTGGCGGGACGGTCCGCCGCCGGTGGCCGACGCGCAGGCGGTGAGGCC
>JBEIUK010000180.1:0-6149 GCA_040374415.1 Gemmatimonadaceae bacterium
CGGCGCTGCCGCACCGAGCCCCCACGCCAGCGCGCCACCGGCCACGCCGTAGCCCAGCATTCGCGCAAAGGCGAGCGCGCGGTGTGCGCGCTCAAGCGCCGTGTCACGTCGTACGGCATTGCCAGCGCTGTCTGGGACGGCATCGGCGCGGAGCCCCCCGGGGGACCGCGCGAGCAGGGCGGCATCCGCCACAGCCGCGGCGCCGGCCAGCAGGGTGCCAGCCACCACGCCGATCCATGCGCCCATCATTGGAACACCCTACGAACGATGGTACTCATCCGCGCCCGGCCAAGGAGGGCCAGAAACGGGTCAGCAGCTGCTCCTGACGCCGCCACATGGGCGAACCCATGCGGTCATCCCCCTCGGGATGATCCCAGCCACAGCTGTGCAGGAGGCCGTGCACCACCAGCCGCGCCAGCTCTTCCCGCACGCCTACGCCGAAGTCGCGCGCCTGCTGACGGGCGACCTCGGGGCAGATGTAAATGTCACCAACGGTACCGCCCGCCGCATCGGTGCCCAAGGCAAAGGTGATCACATCCGTCGGCCCGCGGTGTCCGAGATGCCGACGGTTCAATCGCGCCATGGCGGGTGCGCTGACGAGGGTGATCGACAGCAGGCCGCGACGCACCCCAAGCGCGCGGAGCGTCGCGCGCGCGAGCGCGTCGAGACGATCCGTCGCTACGGGCGAGCGGACCCCATCCCGTTGCACCGTGACCTCCAGCAGCGCGGTGCGGGTCATGTCCCGGACGCGTCCGCGTTGTAGGCGCGAATGATGTCCCGAACGAGCCGATGCCGCACGACATCCGCCTCGGTAAAGTAATGGAACGCGATCCCCTCGATCCCGTTGAGGATGCGCTCGACCTGCATGAGCCCGGAATCTTCACGGCGCGGCAGGTCGACCTGCGTCTTGTCGCCGGTGATCACGATCTTGGAATTCACCCCAAGCCGGGTCAGGAACATCTTCATCTGCAGGACGGTCGCATTCTGGGCTTCGTCCAGAATCACGAAGGAATCGCCCAAAGTGCGCCCCCGCATAAAGGCCAGAGGGGCGACCTCGAGGGTGCGCGACTCGATCGCCTTCTGGATGCGCTCGATGGGCATGAGATCATCCAGCGCGTCATACAGCGGACGCAGATACGGATCAACTTTGGCCTGCATATCGCCCGGCAGAAAACCCAGACTTTCGCCGGCTTCCACCGCGGGACGCGCCAGCACAATGCGGCGCACACGCTTCCGCATCAGCGCATCAACGGCAGCCGCGACCGCGAGATAGGTCTTCCCCGTACCGGCCGGGCCAATCCCGATCACGATATCGTGCTTGGCAATCTTCTCCAAATACTCCGCCTGTCCCGGCGTCTTCGCCTGCACCGTGCGGCGCGCACCGGGGACCACCAGCGTGCCGGCTGTCGCGCCTGGGGCATCCGCCGGCCGCTCCGTCAACGACAAGCGGATCACATCATCCGCCGAAACGCCGCGCCCATCTCGCGCCAACGCGACCATCGCCGACGCGATGGCCTCAGCTCTGGCCAGCACTTCGCCGTCGCCGGTGATCATCAAGGCGTCGCCACGGAGCGAGACCCGCGTCCCCGTGACACGGGCCAACTCTACGAGATTGGCGTCGTTCACGCCGGCGAGGAGCAACTGATCCGCGCCTTCAACCGAGACGCGCACCGTCCCTGGCACTACCGTCGGCAGCGACATCAGGACGCCGTCGGCTCCGCACGCACCGCAATCCCCAACTCGGCGAGGTCTGCGGCCGGGACAGCCACGGGCGCGCCTTCAAACAGCGACCGCGCGGCAGTGGTCTTCGGGAAGGCAATCACGTCGCGCAACGACGGCGCACGGGCCAGGAGCATGGCAATGCGATCAAAGCCGAGGGCGATGCCGCCGTGCGGCGGCGCACCCGCGCGCAGGCCTTCCAACAGGAAACCGAAGCGACGCTCCTGTTCTTCCGCATCACCAATCCCGAGCAGCCCGAACATGCGGGACTGCACAGCGGGATCGCTGGTGCGAATGCTGCCGCCGCCGAGCTCCGTGCCGTTGAGCACGACATCGTAGGCGAGGGCACGCCACTGTGCCGGCCGGTCCGGCGCGGCCCGCATATCGTCCGGATTCGGCGCGGTAAACGGATGGTGTACCGCGGCGAGCGCACCCGTGACGGGATCCTCCTCAAACATCGGGAAGTCCATGACCCAGAGGAATCGCTGCACGCGGTCATCCACCAGATCGAGGCGGCGCGCACACTCCTGACGGACGCGATCCAAGGCCGGACTCGCGATCCGGTCGGGGGCGGCGACGAAGAGCGCGAGATCCCCATCCTGCAGCGCCAGCGCCGCACGGGCCTCATCGGTCAGGAACTTCGCGATCGGTCCATCGTAGGCGCCATCGGCATGACGGAGCCGGAGCAGCCCAGCGGCGCCAGCGCCCTTGGCCACGGCCTCGAGCTCATCCACCTGCTTGCGACTCCATGCGGCACCACCGGGCACGACCAACCCGCGCACCCGCGCTCCAGCGGCCAGGGCAGAACGCGTCACCGCAAAGTCGAGGGGAGCGAACACCGCACTGTAGTCGGCCAAACGCAGATCATACCGCAGGTCCGGCCGATCGCAGCCGTAATACTCCATCGCATCGGCGTACGTCATGCGCTCGAAATGCGCCGGGATCTCGTGGCCGGCTTCACGCCAGAGCGCCCCGACGAGCCCTTCCGCCAGTGCGAGGATGTCTTCCTGCTGGATGAAGGAGGCTTCGATGTCGATTTGCGTGAACTCCGGCTGGCGATCCGCGCGCAGGTCTTCGTCGCGAAAGCACCGCGCTACTTGGAAATAGCGATCGAAGCCCGAGCACATAAACAGCTGCTTGTAAATCTGCGGCGACTGCGGCAGCGCGTAGAACTCACCGGGATGCACGCGGCTTGGCACGAGGTAATCGCGCGCCCCTTCCGGCGTGGGCTTGGTGAGGATGGGCGTCTCGAGCTCGAGATAGTGCCGCTCGCTGAGAAACCGGCGCGTGACCTGCAGCAGGCGATGGCGGAGCACGAGATTCGCCTGCAGCTCCGGCCGACGCAGGTCGAGATACCGATGCCGAAGCCGCAGTTCTTCCGCCGGTGCTTTCTCTCCACGACCACGGGCCACCGGCAATGCGGGCGTAACCGCCGGTCCCACCACGCGGAGCGCCGTCACGCGCACTTCCACCGTCCCCGTCTGCATCTCGGGATTCACGCGGTCGGCCTCTCGCGCCACGACCACGCCCTCACACAGGACGACCGATTCCACGCCGACGGCGGCGGCGGTATCCGCCGCCTCTTTTGACGACCACGCCGGACCAAAGGCCAACTGCACGAGGCCGGTCCGATCGCGCAGATCGATGAAGATCAGGCCGCCCAGATCCCGGCTCCGATGGACCCATCCGCCAAGCTGCACGGTGCGTCCCACATCGTCAGGACCCAGTGCACCGCAGGCATCGGTGCGCAGGGAAGTGGCCATCAGCATCCGATCGGGCGCAGGCTCGGTCACGAACCAAACTCCTTGAAGGGTCCAGCATGGTGGTGAATCGACGGTAAGCGTAGAAGAATAGCCGACTTAGGGGGGCCATGGTAGCGAATCCCGCGGGATGGGGACCCGGATCTTGCTTGTATGGCTCACGGGGGCCGACTAGAGTACGCCCATGCGCCGTATGCTCTGGTGTGGGCTCGCCGTCCTGCTTGGGACCCGCGGGCTCGGAGCTCAGACCGTCCCGGCCCGTGATCTGTGGGAATTCCCGCTGGGCGCGGTGCTCGAACCCGCTGCCCTCGCGTCTGAGCCCGGAAGCGGGCTGTGGAACCCGGCTGCCCTGCGGGTCCCTGCTGGCGCGCGGTGGAATCTCGGGGTCGCCTCCCTGACCACCTCGGCGGAACAGGCCGTCGACGGCCACCTGGTAGCCATCGGCTATCGCCGAGAATCCGGGGTCATCCTTGGCGTCACCATCGCGCGGGCGGCGGTCCCGGGGATCCTTCGCACCGAAACGGATCCCCAGTCGCTGGGCGATGTCCCATACAACAGCCTGCTCGCCTCCGTAACGGCCGCCCGTGAGCTCCTCCCGCATCTGTCGGCGGGGTTCGCGGTACGCTATCGCGAAGGTCGGGCGGATCGCCTGCTGAACCACGCCATCGCGGCAGACCTCGGCTTCGTCCTCCACAACCTGCCCTTTCGGGACGCGCGGATTTCGGTGTCCAGCTTTCTCTGGCGCCCCGGGCGGGAGATCACCGACCGGCCCGCCGTGCTCGCCGCGGCCGATCTCCGCCTCATGGGGACCGCCCTGCGGGAGACGCGGTTGGGGGTCAGCTATAACGGCGTGAATCGGGGCGCGCGCGAGTATGGGCCATTCGTGGCATGGCGCATCGCCCGTGTGGACCTCCGTGGTGCCTGGCTGCGAACCACCTCGGCCGGTGGCGCCGTGACTCGGCTGCGCTCCGGCATCGCGTTGCATTACAATCGCTTTGTGGTCGGTGTTGCCCGCGAAGAAGGGGCCTCCGGACTCGGACCGCTCTATCAGTTCACGCTCAGCTCTCTTATCAAGTGATCGACGCTCCTGTGGATGCCCGTCCCTCCCTGCTCGATCTGGAGCCTGATGCCGCCGTGGCGCTGCTGCAGGAGTGGTTCGTGGCACAGGGCGAACCGACCTATCGGGCCGCACAGCTTTTTGGTCGGCTCTGGCAGCGTCCGGTGGCGACCTTTGCGGCGATGACCGAGTTGCCCGTGCGATTGCGCGAGGCGCTGCACGCCAGCTTCCGGATTCCAGCGCTGGAATTAGCGACTCGGCAAACGTCCAAAGACGGCACCGAAAAATTCCTGTTCCGCTTGGATGACGGACAACTCATCGAGACGGTGGCCATCCCCGATGGGGACCGCTTGACGTTATGCATCTCGTCGCAAGCCGGCTGTGCGCTGCAATGCGCCTTTTGCGCGACGGGGGCGATGGGTTTTCAGCGGAACCTCCTGCCCTCGGAGATCGCCGGGCAGGTCCGGGCACTGCGCATGATGGACCCGCCGATCCTGGCCACCAATATCGTGTTCATGGGGATGGGGGAGCCGCTCATGAACTGGAAGGCGGTCTCGCCAACGCTGACGCTGCTCAATGATCCGCGCGCCCTCGGAATCGGCGCTCGGCACATCACCATTTCCACCGTCGGCGTGCTGCCGGGGATCATCGCGCTGAGTGAACGCCCGGAACAGTTCCGATTGGCGATTTCGATTCACGCGCCATCCGACGACCTCCGACGGACGCTCATGCCCGTCAATGTGAAATATCCGCTGGCTGAGGTGATCGCGGCCGCGGCCGCCTTTGATCGCCGCGTGACCTTTGAATACGTCATGTTAGGTGGCGTGAACGATCGGCCGGAGCATGCCGCCCAGTTGGCGGCATTGGCGCGGGACTGCCGCGCGTTCGTGAACCTGATTCCGTTGCATCCGGGGGGCACCATGGGCTTCGTCCCCAGCCCTCCCGCCGTGATTGCGGCCTTTGCCCGCACGCTGCGGGCCCGCGGGGTGGAGACGGCGATCCGTCGCAGCCGTGGTCTGGATATCGCCGCGGCCTGCGGACAGCTACGGACGGAGCGGTTGGGCCGGCGCGCGCCAGTCGCGACCGATGAGCACCGTGAGGTCGAGCCCACGCAGTGAATCGGGACGGCTGACGGCCGTCCCCACGCCGATCGCCTGACGGAGCCGCGCGGCCCATTCCGGATGCGCGGAGTGCATCAGAATTCGCGTCTCTGGAGCCGCCTGTTTCGCGTCGGAATCGAAATCGACGACATCGAAGCCGGCGTCCCGCAACAGGAAGGTCATGCGCCGCGCGAGGCCATGGACGCCCGTGGTGTTCAACACGCGCACCCGAATCCGTTCCGTGCCTCCGGCGGCCGCCGCGGGGCGTCCCGCGGGCGACTCAGCCGGGACCGCGGCCAGCGGCGGGGTCGAACCCACCGGGGCCGAGTCCACCGGGGCCGTGCTCATCGGGGCAGACGTCGCGAGGGCCGCGGAGTCCGGTCCTGATCGCTCCGATCGGTCCGTGCTGGGCGAGGAGTCGGCGGCGGTCATCACGGTTGTGTCGGCACCGGATGATTGCCCGCGCGAGCTGCTTCGCCACCAGAAAATCAGCAGCAGCAGTACCACTGCCAC
>JBEIUK010000017.1:0-22220 GCA_040374415.1 Gemmatimonadaceae bacterium
CCCGATCGTCTTGGACGCGGGGGACGCGCTGGTCAGTGTCGTGACGTGGAACAATGTCACCGATCGGGCGATCGGCTTTGGGCTCCTTTCCAGCGACGAGATGGACATCATCTTCGGCTACGCATATTGACGGTACTCTGACGCCTCGGCGTCAGACTCGTCCGCTATGCTCTGGCTCTCAACGCTCGGTCGGTTCGCGCTCTTTGACAGCGATCCGGAAAACGGCGGTGTCCGTCAACTCGGGCCGTCAAAGCCCCTCGCCCTGATCGCCTATCTGGCGTTGGCGCCGAAAGGGCGCGCCAGCCGAGACCAGCTGCTTGGCCTGTTCTGGCGCGACCGGGAAGCGGAACGCGCGCGGGCCACGCTGCGTCAAACCTTGTGGGCCCTCCGTCAGCAGTTCGGCGAGGCGATCATTCACGCCGACGGCGATACCATCATCCTCGGTGTTCCGATGCAGGTGGACAGCCGCCTGTTTGACGAGGCCGTTGCCCGGGACGATCTGGACATGGCGTGGGGGCTTTACCATGGCGCCTTCATTCCAGACTTTGCCGCTCCGGGGTGCGCCGAGTTTGAGCAGTGGGCGGATATCCGTCGGACCCGCTTGGCGACGGCGTGGGAGAAGGTCGGTCGGCAACGGATCACGCGAGCGATGGAAGCCGGCGCCCCCGGGACGGCGGCCGACCTCGCCGCCATCCTGCGCGATGCGTCGCCGCTCGAGTGGGATTTCTGGCGGCTCCGGCTCGAAGCCTTGCTGCTGGTGGGTGACCAACAGACCGCGCGGGTTGAGGCCGACACACTCCAGGAGCAGCTCCGGCTGGCAGGGGAGCGCCCGCCCGTGGCGCTGCGCGCGCTCCTCGCCCGACTCGAGCGGCGGACGAGCGCGCTCAGCGTGGAGAGCAGTGCCCCATGGCGCTCCGAACTGGTGGGGCGCGAGGCGGCGCTCGCGACCCTGGTGCGCGCGTGGGTGCCGGTGTCGCAGGGACGCGGCGCCGTCTGCACCCTCCGCGGTTCGGCCGGGATCGGGAAATCTCGTCTGTTGCGGGCCTTCGCCGACCGACTGGAGACACACGGGGACACGGTGGTGGCGGTCTGATCGCGCCCTGCCGACCGGGATGTCCCCTACACCCTGATCGCCTCGGTCACACAGGCGCTCGCGCAGCAACCGGGGGCGGCCGGCATTTCGTCGGCGATGGCGTCGGTGCTCGTGGAGCTGGTGCCCGCGTTGGCGGCGACGTTTCCGATGGCCGCACGGGATCGTTTCGCGCCACAGGACTTACCCCGCTTACGCGCCTCGGCGGTAGCCGAGTTACTCCACGCCGTGAGTGATGAGGCCCCGGTAGCACTGCTGATCGATGATCTGCATTGGGCGGACGAGGCCTCTCGGCACATCATGGCGAGCCTCGCCGAGCAGTTGCCTACCATGCCGGCATTCCTGGTGATCAGCGACCGCCCGACGCGCCGCCGGTGGACGGCACCCTCGCACGCCATTCCCGTCGAGCTACCCCCGTTGGATGCGGAGGATATTGGGCAGCTGCTGCAAACCGTGGCGCCCTGCACGCCGACGCTGCTGGCGCAGGTGGCGCCCCTGCTTCGGGGCGCCACGGGCGGCGTGCCACTCCTGGTGCACGCGGCCATCGACCTCGCGCTCGAGCGGGGCTCGCTGCAGCTCCATGAGCAGCGATTGGTCTGTCCGGCACTGGAGCGACTCCGCCTCGATTGGCGTGGTGATCGGTTGTTGGAAACGCGGCTCGCGGAGCTCCCACCGACGGGGCTCCTGCTCCTCACCGCCATCGCCCTCTATCGCGCCCCACTGCCATGGGCGCTGCTGTCGACCATCGCCGACCCGGCGGTGCTCCCGCCGATCCTCGATGTCCTTGAGCATCGTGGGCTGATCGTTGGGATGGGGGAGAGCTGGGACCTTGGCCATGATGTGATCGCCGATGCCGCGATGCAGGTCGTCGCGGTGTCGGAGCGTGATGCCCTCGCCGTACGCATGGGCACGGCCCTCTTACGCCGGACGCCCCCAGATGCCGTCACCTGGCAGCTGGCCGGTCGCTTGTTGCTGATGGCGCGGGATCCGCAGGCCGGGCGCTGCTTTCAGCGGTGGCTTGAACAGGTCGGCACGCAAGCCGACTGGCGAACGCCGATTCTGGCGGCCGTTCGGTTTCTTGGCGATGACAGTGCTGTGGAAGACGCCCAACGACTGGCGGCATGGCTGCCGAGGTGGTCGCGCTGGATGCAAGGCTATCCATTGGCGGCCGCAGCGATCCTGTTCCTGCTCTGTTCCGGGGCCTTCGGTGCGGCCATTCCCCTGACCAAACGGCTCCTTGAGCCGCGGGCGGCGCGCCTGGTGGTGGTACCACCACCCACCTCCCGCGGGTTCCTGTGGGATACGGTGAACTACACGGCGCGTGGCATGCCAGGCATCGTGCGCAATCCGGTCCCCCTGCGCATTTCATTTCAGTCAGCGAATGGGGTCCCGACCCGAAACACCCCGTCGCGGGTGCGCGTGCAGGTGGTCGATACGGCTCCGGGGGGCGGTTGGACCCTCCATGGCGAGACAGATCAGGCGGTGCGGACCGGTGAAGCGTGGCTCAGTGATCTGGTATTGGAAGGGGTCGGCGCTTTCCGGCTGCGGGTCACGGCGGATGGCGTCCCGGCCTACGTGACGGAGCGCATGTACGCCGAAGGGCGGTACACCCTGTCGTTCGATGCGCGGCTTCAGCTCGAATCGGCCACGATCAATGGACAGGCGCTGGACAGTCTGCACCGGGTCCTCCGCGTGGCCCCCAACGCGGCGCTGGTCGGCACCTTGAACCTCTTTGCCCGAACGGTGTCCCGGGCCTCCGCGATCTTGATGGGGGCGGTGGCCTCGTGGGGTGATCACCGGCGGGGTTTCCTGGTGTTGCAGGCACTGCCGCCGTACGGCGAGGAGCGTTTCTCGGTGTCGCTGCGTGACCCAGGCAACGGCAACATGCTCCGGGCGCCACGGACGCCGGGGCGCTATCACCTGCTCCTCGTGATGCACGATGAAACGCAGATGGACTTCATCGCGAGCGGCACCAACTGGCAAACCGCCAGACCCGTGTGGGATGACGGGAACGATCTGGCGGACTTGAGCCCTGCGGCTCTTGACCAACTGGAGACGGTCGGACACACCGAGTGGCCGTGGCTCTATCCGCAGAATCCGATGATCGGGGCCGAGTTCCAACCGCTCCGGAGACCGTCCCGGTTGACGGGGACGGTCATCACGGTCGAGGTCGCGTCGCCGTAACCGATGACAGCACGGATTCCGCCTGACAGCGCCCCCCCAACGCAACGCGGGCGATCAGCGATCGCCCCCGAAGGTGCGTCACCAATCGCCCGCGCTAACACCATTGCATTCATTTGGTGCAATCCGCCGCCGTGCAAGCGGCCCCTCCGCGGGACGCCCGCGCTACCGCGCACGGCGACCCCAACGGCGAGAACATGCACCGCCACCGTCATTTCACCGTCATTCCGACGTCGTTTTTTGATACGGCTGGCATTTTTCTGCGATGGTGGCGCTTGCGGACGCGAAACGACCCCGCCGAGTGCACTCGGCGGGGTCGTCCGTACAGATCAGGCTGCTACTACGGCTTAATGCATCGAAAGGATGCTGAACATCAGGCCGATGTCCGATGATCCACTGAGGCTCCGATAGCGGACGCCAATGCCGAGCTCGCTGGGACCCAGCTTGAGCGACGTCCCGCCGGAGACGGCGAAGCCGTTGGTGATGTAGGAGGCACCGGCCCGCAGCGGCAGCGCGCCCAGGCCGCGGTATTCCACACCGGCCCCGACCTGCGTCTTCGGACCGATCAGGATCGCCGTTTCATCGCCAAACTGCTGCTGCAGATCGACCGTCACGGTGACGTCCTTGGTGTACTCGTGCGCCACGCCGACGGCCAACGACGGCTTGATCGTATAGGCGGAGACTGCATCCCGAATCACCGCCGGCGCCGTGGAGTAGGCTGCCTCATCAAAGTTGGAGCTATTCGTCGTGCCATCGAAGGAGGCACTGCCCACCCGGGCGACCATCGCACTGGAGTTCCAGGCAAACGAGTTGAACAGATTGCGCACCGTCGCCGCGAGCGTGGTGGCGCCGGCTTTCCGGACATAGCCAACGTCGACACCAAACCCGGAGCCGCTGCTCCCCGCCTTGTCGGAACTGGTGTGCACGATCGGGAACTTGACGGCGATGTTGTTGCTGGTGATCGCGGTCCCATTGTCCTGCGCCATGGCCAGGAAGTGCCCCATCACCATCTTGCCGGTGAAGCCAATCCCCTGCTCCACGCCATTTTTCCCATCACCGAGCGGGATGGCATAGCTCGCGGCGAAGGTGGACAGGACCCCGGTCCGGAACGAGGAACCGGCGAAGTTCAGATCCTTGGGCTGGCCGGTGGCCCCGGCGTTCCCAAAGAAGATCGCTTCGAAGGCATCGCCGTTCAGGTCGGCCTTGCCAGTGATCGTCGTGGAGGCCTGCACGCCGAACCGGCCGATGTTCATCGCCAGCCAGTTGATTCCCAGGTCGCCGCCACCGGCCTCTTTGCCATCGGCGCGCACGGCGGTGAGCCACTTCTGGCGCGTGCTGGCGGGGATGGTGAGGCCGGAGAATTCCTTCAGGTCGGCCATTCGCACCGGATCGAGTCCGAGCGAGTAGCCCAAATTCAACAGCGAGATCGAGAACGGCCGGGTGCTCTTGAGCGACAGCGCCGCTGGATTCCACGCCACCGCGTTCGCGTTGCGGGCCATGGCGGTGAAGTTGCCGCCCATGCTGTAGGCGCCGACACTGGCATTGGCCTGCTGCGCAGCGAGCGGCGCCGTGCCGAACACGGTGGCGGCCATGAGGGCCAGCGTCCCAACCCGTGCGGCAGGCATCGAGAGAAATGAGCGCATGGTCAGTTGCTCGCCGAGTTCAGGGTGACTTGGAGGCGCGTCCCAACGCTCACGGTCTGCGACGGCTGCACGCTGACCGGATTCCCGCTCACCGTGCCGGTGACGGTCAGATTGATATTTTTCCCAAGCAACGCTTTGAGCTCATCCGCCGTGAAGACCACCGACGGGGTGCTGTTCCCGGCACTCAGATTGATGCTCTTCGAGACCGCCGGCGAGCTGCCCACAAAGGTGAGCGTGAGCGCACCCGTCACGGAGAAGGGATTGGCAATGGTGAGGAACAGGGTGCCACCCATCGCGCGATCCCGAATCGCTCCATCGACGCCGCTCAAGTCCATGGACGTCGCGGCCGCGTTGACGGCTTGATTGGTCAGGCGCACTTGCGCCGACGTCACCGTGAGGCTGGGGTTCTGCACGGCGAAGATCATCGTCCGGGCCGCAATCATCTGGACCGGATCGCCCGCGGGCGAACTGATCGTGGAGGTGACCACGACGCCGTCCGTCGCCGACACCGTCCCCGTGAGTGGGATCGAGCGCAGCAGCACCGGCCCGGTCGGCAGCGCCGTCGTGGCCCCATTGATCGAGTCTCGGCCGATCACCACCCCGCCGCTGGTCACGACCAAGCGGATCCACCCCGTGGCGGCTCCGGCGGCCGCGCTTGGACGCAGCGGATCAAACCCAAACGTGTGCTGGATCGCCACCGAAATGGTCGTCGTCCCCAGCGCGGCGGAGAGCACACTGGCGGGCAGCGCCACGGTGGCGGTGCCAGTGCCCGTGAACGCTGGCTTGGGAATCGTCAGCCCATCGGCGGCCTGGCAGGCGCTGCAATCCTGTCCAAGCGCCCGAATGATGCTGACGCCCGACATGTTGACGTAAAACGAGCTGCCCTGCGCCGAGACGCCGGTGGGCAACATGCTGTTGACGGAAATGCTCGTGGACTTGCTGGGGACGCTCCACGTCATGTCCCACTTGGGGACATCGGTCGGGACGTCACAGGCCGCCAATAGGGCCGCAGCACAGGCGGTGGCAAGCAGGTGAAGACGTTTCATGGATTCCTTCCGGTAGATGACATTTCGTCACGCGCTGCCAGACAACATGGCAGTACCGGAAAGTATCGGGCGGTGGATGAGGCGGCTAGATCGGTCCGACCCCCGATCCGCCACCGTCACCACCTCGGATCACTTCATCATTTGTGGCGTGTCTTGTGGACCACCGCGCCAAGACCGGCCAGCCCCACCGCCATGAGAACCACCGTGGACGGTTCGGGGACGACGGAGAAGGAGCGGGCGAACGCGGTCCCCGGAAGGAGACCGAGCGCGGCCAGCAGCGCGAGCGGGTGCGGACGGTACCGTTGCCATGGAGTCATCGATCAGTGCCTCGAGTCAGGGAGATGACGCCACCAGCGGACCGTCCGCTGATGGAGGACATGCCCGTCCGGTGTGTGTCGCCGGACGGCATGGTCACGGTACCGTGCGGGGGGGCACTCCCGAGAGCGGAAAACGCCCGACGCCGTCGGGCTCAGCCGCGTCGGTGCCACAGCGCTCCGGTCACACGGTGCCCACCGACAGGATGGCCACGGCGGCTGCATATTGGCGGAGACCGTTGGCGATGGACATGTCGTCAACGCCGCAGGAGGCTTCCGCGTCTCTCTTGTACGGCGCCTGTGTGTCCGACATGGGCCGCACCACGCTCCCCCATCCGATGACGGACCCTACCGCCCCGATCCCACCGACCCCCCGACCTGTTCCGCGAGGAGAATCGCCCCCCCTGCGGTTCCCGAACAGTCTCTTGTCGCTGGGATCGGCCGCGGTGCTGAGCATCTATTCGGCGGGCTACCTCCGGACGCAGGCGGCGGCGGAGCAGTTCGCGCGAGAGGCCGAGGCCCATCAGCGCCCTGCGCGGCGCCAAGGAGCGTCGCCGATGGATCTTCCGGTTGGAGCGGGAGCGCCGATTACAGGCGCACCCACACCCTCGGCACCCACATCCGCGGCACCCTCCGTGAGCAGTGGCGCAGCCAAGGGACCGGCCGCCGGAGCAGCTGGTGGGGAACGCGCCAAGGCCACGGGGGCGACCGCGACGGCCGTGGCCTCCACGGCCCTGACGCCGACCGCGTCGGCGAGCGCGTCGGCGAGCGCGTCGGCGAGCGCATCGCCTGCCACGCCGTCCACGGGAACCAGCGCGTCATCGGCCGCGACCACGACCGCCACGGGCACCAGCGCGCCCGCCGAGGCCCCGCCGACCCCCCCAACGAGCACGACGACCCCCACCGCTGCCGCCCCGACCCCTGCGACAGCGCCACCGCCCGCGCACCCGGCCTGGCAGGACGGGACGTACACTGGGTGGGGGACGTCGCGGCACGGGGATATTGAAGCCACCGTCACGATCGAGAACGGGCGGATCACCGGGGCCGCGATCAGCCGCTGTCTCACGCGCTATTCGTGCAGCTGGATTGCGCACCTGCAGCGCCAAGTCGTTGATCGGCAGAGCCCGGAAGTGGATTACGTCTCCGGGGCGACGCAGAGCACGAACGCGTTCTATTACGCCGTCGTGGAAGCTTTGCTCAAAGCCAAGCCGTGACTATCGCCATCCAGCGCACGGAATCGGTCATTACCGCCATGAGCACCACCGTGTCGGTGCAAGTCGTGGGGGCCAGGGACGCACGCGCGCGAATGCAGTCGGCGCTGGCGTGGTTTCCTGAGGTGGAACGCGTGTGCAGCCGCTTTCTCCCCGACAGTGAGCTGCGACAGCTCTGTGCGCAGGTGGGTCAGCCGGTGCCGGTGAGCCCCCTGCTCTTTGACGCCCTCCACTTTGCGCTCGCCGTGGCGGCCGCCAGCGACGGGGCCTTCAATCCGACCGTGGGGGCCACCATGGAGTCGCGTGGTTTCGCCACGTCTTGGCGCGACGCACAACCGTCGTCCTCCGGTGTCCCAACCACCTCGTCCTCGCTGGCGACGTGGCGGGACATCGCGCTGGATGCCGAGACGCGCACCGTCACGTTGCATCGGCCCCTGCTGCTGGATCTCGGTGCCGTGGCCAAGGGCCTCGCGGTGGATCTCGTGGCGGAATCACTGGCTGATCTTGAGCACTTCGCGATCGAGGCGGGTGGCGATCTGTACTGCGCCGGTCACAACGCCGAAGGGATGCCCTGGACCGTTGGCCTGCAGCATCCGCGAGCGGACCAGGACAACATCACCACCCTCCGCGTGCAGAACATGGCCGTCTGTACCAGTGGCGACTATGCGCGTCGCGTACCACCATCGGTCCCGAGCGCCATGTCGTCGCACCACCTCTGGGATCCGCGCGCCAGCCACTGTGCCACGGCGCTCGCCAGCGCCACCGTCATCGCCCCGCGCGCCATCGTGGCTGATGCGCTCGCAACGGCCGCGTTCGTTCTGGGGCCGGTCGATGGCCTGACCTTTCTGACCGCCCAGCAGGTCGAGGGGATGCTGGTGACGCCGCAGCTCGAGTGCGTGGCGACTGCGGGATTCGATGCGTATCGCCGGCACGCGGAGCCGTATGCCCACTGAGCCTGTTGCCTCGATGTTGGCCGTGCGCCGGTATGCCCGTACCCCCAAAGGGCTGTTCACGCTCGCGCTGGCGTTGCTGACCGGGATCGCGGCCTCCTATGAAGGATGGCGGCTCGTGCTCCCGCCCTTGCTCGGGGCGACCGTGGCCGCGATGGTGATCGACGCCCCCCTGCTCCGCTGGCGCACTGGCCGCTGGAGTTATCCGGACGGGGCGTTGCTGACTGGATGGCTCGTGGCCTTGATCCTGAGCCCACATGAACCGTGGTACATCGCCAGCGCCACCGCAGTCGTCGGGGTCGTGAGCAAATACGTGGTGCGGGCCCGACGCGCGAACGTCTTTAATCCAGCCGCGCTCGGATTGGTTGCGACGTTCTATCTCTTTGACACGGGCCAAAGCTGGTGGGGCGCCCTTCCGGAGGTCCCGCTCCCCTGGTTGCTGGTGTTGCTGGCTTCGGGCGCGTGGCTGGCGGTCCGGCTCAATAAAGTGCCGGCCGTGTTGGCGTTCCTTGGCGTGTATTTCCTGCTCGGCACGCTCATGGCGTTCGTGAGCAATCCCGCGCATGTTGCCGAGCTGTTCCGGGCGCCAGATGTACAGGCCGCGCTCTTTTTCGCCTTGTTTATGGTGACGGATCCGCCCACCTCGCCACCCCGGCATGTCGACCAGATGATCTTCGGAACCATCACCGCCGTCGCCGGCTTCGCCGCCTTTCAATGGATTGGCGCCGCCTATTTCCTGTTAGCTGGCGTGCTGGTGGCTAACGGGTGGGAAGGGTGGCGGAAGCAGCAGCTCGGCCGACGGCAGGCGCTGCGAGCGGCCCTGCTGTTGCTGGCGCTCTCCGTCAGCGAGCGCACCCTGTCGGCACAAGTCGCACCGGCCGCCGGCCGCCACGTGAAGGCCGCGCGTACCACCACGCCGATCGTGGTGGACGGGCATCTGACCGAAGCCGCGTGGGCGACGGCCACGCCCGCCGACGGCTTCACGCAGACGGAACCGCGAACTGGGGCGCCCGCCACCGAGGCGACCGAAGTCCGAGTGCTCTTTGATGCGGACGCGCTCTATCTCGGTGCCATCCTGCACGATCCGGATGCAGCGCGCATTGTCTTGAATGACATCCGCAAAGACTTCAAGGAAGATGATCAGGACGACTTTGAAGTCCTGCTCGACACCTTCCATGATCGCCGCAATGGGTATGTCTTCCTGACCAACAGCGCGGGCGCGCGGGCGGATCGCCAAGTGGCGAACGAAGGACGGGAAATCAATACGAGTTGGGATGGCGTCTGGACCGTGAAGACCCAGCGGACGGCGGACGGCTGGACCCTTGAGATGGCGATCCCCTTTAAGTCGCTCCGCTATCAGTTGGGGGACACCGAAGGCTGGGGGATCAACTTCGCGCGCCGGATCCGCCACCGGAATGAAGTCACGTATTGGGCCCCGATTCCCCGCTCGTTCACCATCACGCGGGCGTCGTTGGCCGGCACGTTGGATGGACTCACGATTGATGGTGCCTCGCGCGACCTCCGCATCAAACCGTATGCCATGGGGCGCACGGTGCGGGATCTGGGTGGCGCCCACGGGATCACCAGCGAAGCCGCCGGCCTCGATGTGACCTATGGCGTGACCCGGCACCTTGGCCTCAATGTGACGCTGAACCCGGATTTCGCGCAGGTCGAAGCCGACGAGCAGCAGGTGAATCTCACGCAATTCAGCCAGTTCTTTCCGGAGAAGCGTGAGTTCTTCCTGGAGAATTCCGGCATCTTTTATGTGGGGGACGCCGCGCGGAACAACCGCGTCCAGCTCGCGCCGACCCCCGACGAAGACATGCTCCTCTTCTTCAGTCGGCGCATTGGGTTGTCTCCGGATGGCCGCGCCGTGCCGATTCCGGCCGGGGTGCGCCTGACCGGTACCGCTGGCGGCATGACCATTGGCGCGCTGTCAATGCAAACGCAGCGCACCGGGACGGCCCCCGCCAACCGGTACAGCGCCCTGCGACTTCGGCGCAACCTGATGCCCGGGTCAGACATCGGCGTCATTGTCTTGGACCGCGAATCCGTTGGCAGTGGCAGCGGGGCGAGTTGGAACCGGGTCGCTGGCATCGATGCCAACTTCCGCCTGCCGGGCGTCTGGGATTGGAACAGCTATGCCGTAGGCACGCGCACCCCAGGCAAGAATGGTGGCCAGTATACGTGGCGCACCTCACTGAATCACGAAGACAACTTCGTGCACATCAAGGCGGGCGTGTTGGAAGTGGGGCGTGGCTTCGCCGATGACCTCGGCTATTTCCGCCGCACCGATACCCGAAAGTATCTCATTGATTTCGGGCTCCGCCCGCGGCCGTCCTGGCTCTCCGTGATCGGGACCCGTGAATTGCACCCGCACATTACCTGGAACTACTACGAGAATTTGCATGGCCAGATCATGGCCAAGGATCTGCACTCCGGCTTCACCTTCTTCCAAAGCAGCGGCGCCTACTGGGAGCTGTCGGTCAACCCACGCTTTCAGCGGATCGCGTCCCCGTTCCGCATCAATCCGTCGATTGGCGCAATCCCAGCCGGCGCCTATCCGTGGACCGAAGTGATGTTCAAAGGGGCGACGAATCTGAGCCGCCCCTTGGCCGCCACCTACACGTTCACGGAAGGCGGTCTGTGGAACGGCCGGCAGCATACACAGCAGTTGCTGATCACGGCGCGCCCGCAGGCGAAGTTCAGCACGTCGGTGGGTGTCTCCCACACCGCCGCCACCCTCACCTTGCCGAATGCCTCGTTCGAGGCGCTGCTTTGGACGGCGCGGGCAAACTACAGCTTCACCACCAACATGTTTTTTGATGGGCTGGCCCAGTATGACCCCCGCAGCCATCTGCTGAATGCCAACCTGCGCTTCAACCTGATCCATCACCCGCTGAGCGACCTATTTGTGGTCTTCAATGAACAGAAGATCAATCTGCCGGATGCGCCGGCGACGGGCTTCGGGATCATCGTGAAGTACACCCAGATGTTCGCGTTCTAAGGCAGGGGGCCCAGCCGGGGGGGCACGGCCGTGACGTAGCCGTTGCTTGCCCCCGTGGGTCGGACGAGCGTAACGTCCGGGATCCCCTTTTCCCGGACCTGCCGTGCTCCTCCCTGTCCTCGCGCTCCTCCAAGCGACCCAGCCCATCCCCGCGCCACAGCGCGTCGTCACGGACCCCGGCACGCAAGCTCTCGGGCAGCGCGTGGTCCCCGCCGGCGTCCAAAGTGTCTTTGATGGGCGCGTCGCCAGTGTTCGTTTCGGCACACAGCCTGGCGAAGTCTGGGCGGCCGTCCCGGGCCACCTCTGGAAGCTGTCCTGGCAGGACAACCGGGTGCTCGCGCACACGAGCTTCAACGGACGTCCCGGGATTCATGGGATCGCCCTCGATCCGGTCACGGGACAGGTCACCCTCTCCTCGGTTGGCAAATTGCCGGCTGATGTCGCGAAGAGCCGCATCCCTGGGGGGCCGCCGCTCTCGCGCGCGAAGTCCGTCGCCCAATGGATCACCTATCGCGCCGACAGCAGCGATGCGATCGTCCGGGAATCAGGTGGCCTCGGCAGCTTCCTGACCGGCGGCACCGCCATCGCGAAGACGCCGAGTGCCGATGGCCATCGGGTCGCCGTGCTGCCGCTGCCAGCCGACGACAAGCTGCTCATTCTGGATGCCGATCGGAACGCCGTCCTGCGCACGGTGCCACTTGGGGTCCTGCCAGTCGCAGCGGTGCTGTCCCCCGACGGTGCCACCGCCTGGGTCACCGTCTTTGGCGGCGCGAAGCCGGGGCCCAAAGACCGTCGTGCGGCACAGTGCTGCGATCCGGCTGCGGAGCCGGTTCGCGTTGACGCGCGTGGTCTGGCGCTTCCGGGGACCGTGGAGCGCATCGATGTGGCGACGGGCACGGTGACGCATCGCCTCACCGTGGGTGCACACCCCACCGGGCTCGTCTGGGATCAGTCGCGTCAGCGCCTCTACGTGGCGAACGGCAACAGTGATGCGATCAGTGTGGTGGATACGCGTAGCAACACGCTGGCTGGCACCCTGTCCATCGCCCCGTTTCGTGAACGGCGCATTGGACTCAGCCCCACCGCGCTCGCCCTCACGCCAGACGGCGCCACCTTGCTCGTCACGCTCGGCGGCATCAACGCCGTCGCCGTCGTTGATGTACGTCCGCAGAGCGGCCCCCTCGGCACGCTCCGCGGCCTGATCCCCACCGGCTGGTATCCCAGCAGTCTTGATGTGAGCGCTGATGGCAAGACGCTGGCCGTCGGCACCCTCTTTGGCGTCGGCGCCGGCACCGGCAAGACGGCGGGCAAAGAAGGGCGCTACGTCTTTGCCGAACGCGGGACGCTGCATGTGATCCCGATGCCTACGGACGCGGAGCTGGCGGCGTACACCACCAGTGTCGCCGAAAACAATCGTCTGCACCTGACCACGGGCCCCGCCGCACCCTCCATCGCGCCGCGCGCGGCCGTCGCGGCCCGTCCGGTGCCAGAGCGTCCCGGCGAACCGACGCCGATTCAGCATGTCGTCTACATCATCCGCGAGAACCGCACCTATGACCAAGTGCTGGGCGACATCGGCAAAGGCGCGAGCGATTCCAGCCTGACGATGTACGGCCGGGCGGTGACCCCGAACGCGCACGCGCTCAGCGAACAGTTCGTGCTCTTCGATCACTTCTTCGCCTCCGGTGGCAACTCGGCGGACGGCCATAACTGGCTCACGCAGGGGATCGAAACGGCCTACCCCATGTGGCCCCTGTACTCGGGGCGCAGCTATCCGAGCGAAGGGAATGATCCCCTCACCTATTCGTCGGGGGGGTTCCTGTGGGAATCCGCGGCGGCGAAGGGGAAGCGCGTGGTGAGCTTCGGCGAGTACGCGCCGCCGCCACCGGATTCCGGGCCAAACCGTCGGAACCAGCTCTTCGCGCTGTATCGTGATTCCGCGTCGTATTCACCGGCGGTGGCCCGGGCGCGGCTGCGGGCGACGTACAAGACCCGCAGCGACATTCCGAGCCTCGACCGCATCTTGGTGCGCGAGTATCCGGGCTGGACGCAGGCGGTCCCGGATGTCGTGAAGGCCGACGTGCTGATCGATCATCTACGGGAATGGGAAGCGGCCAAGGCGATGCCGCATCTCACGATGATGATCCTCCCCAACGATCACACCGAGGGCACCTCCGCGGGTTGGTGCGCCCCCGCCGCCTGCGTCGCCGATAACGACTTGGCCCTTGGGAAGATCGTGGAGGCGCTCAGTCATTCATCCTTCTGGAAGTCGATGGCGATCGTGGTGGTCGAAGACGACGCCCAGAATGGCGTCGATCACATCGACGGACATCGCACCGTGGCCCTCGTGGCGAGCCCGTATGCCAAGCGTGGCGCGATTGACAGCACCTTCTACAGCCAGCCCAGCATGGTGAAGACCATCGAACTGATGTTAGGGCTGCCAGCGCTCAGTCTCTTTGATCTGACGGCCACGGACATGCGGAACGCCTTTATTGGGCCGAAGGATCGTCCGGATTTCACCCCGTACACCGCGCTCATGCCGCGGCAATCGCTGTATGACGTGAACCGCAAGGTGAGTGCGATCACGGGCCCCGACGCCAACGCGCGCCGCGTGGCGGCACGGGCCAGCGCCCGGATGAACTTCAGCGCACCGGACGCGGCCCCCACGGAAGCGCTCAACCGGATTCTCTGGTCTGAGGCCAAGGGATACGGCGTTCCGTATCCGACCGTCCAGCGGTCGCTGTTCTTCCCGCTCGCCGTGGATGTAGACGACGATGACCGTGAGGAGCGGGAAGAGCGCGAAGAACACGCGCCCAAACCCGTCCGCACGGTCACGCCGCCACGTGGTGGACCGGCCCGTGTTACTTCGCCGCCAGCGCCGCCTCGAGTGCCTTGAGCGCCGTCTTGGCCTGGGCGAGCACGGCACGCTGTGTTCCTGTTGGTGCTTGCAGCGTGCCCTGCCGAACCCCACTGCCATTGTACGCCCCGACGACTGCGCTCAGGCCGGCGGCTGGACCACCACCGCCGCGACCACCGCGACCGCCGGTCGCAACGAGACCAACTGATTTCGCTACGGCGCCGAGGCGCTCTGCCTCCGCGCCGGTGGCTGCCGTCAGCTTCGTACGGAAGGCCGTCGTGGCTGCCGTCAGCTTCGCCTGCACGTCGATGACCTCCAGCAGGAACGCTTCCCGCGCCTGATGATCGGCGAGGGTCATCGGCAAGGCCGGATCCGCCCGCACGTCGAAGAGCTGTGTCTGCGCCGCCCCGTCGACCGTCATGGTCACGGTGAAGCGGCCCGGCGCGACGTAAATGCCACGCGCGCCGATCGTGTGTGCGGGGATCGGGAGCGCTGGCCGCGCCGTAGCACGCGCACCACCGCCGCGACCACCGGCCGGCGCTTCCATCGCACCCCCGCCCCCTTCTTCCCCACCACCGAAGGCAAAGCCACCGGCGATCGGTGCGTAGCGCAAATCCCAGTTGATGCGCTGCAACACCCCCGCCGTCCCCGGGCCCGTCAACTCACGGACCACGCGACCCGCGGCATTCTTCACGGTGAACTTCACCGACGTGGCCGGGCTCGCGAGCTGATAGGTGAAGACCGCGCCCTCCGCCGGATTCTCCGCCGCAAAGAAGGCATGCGCCATGGTGGAGATGTCCTCCCAGTACAGCGTCAGCGTGGCCCGACGCACCGGGAAGAGCGTCGGCTTCGTGGCCGTGACGGCCGGCAGGCTGACGAAGGGCGAGGCATCATCGAGCACCCAGATGCTCCGACCGTGCGTGCCGAGGACGAGATCCTTCGTGCGCGGATGGATGACGATGTCGTCGATCCGCATGGGCGGCAGATTCGCGGCCACGCGCGTCCAGTGCGCACCGCTGTCCACACTCACGTGCAGGAAGCGCTCGGTCCCCACGAAGAGCACGTTGGCGTGCCCCGGATATTCAGCGATGCTGCGCACCGGATTGCCATCGGGGAGTCCGTCCGTCACCATCTTCCAGGTCGCCCCGAAATCGGTCGTGCGGAAGACATACGGCGTGAAGTCCCCTGCGCGATGATTTTCGACCGTGACATAGGCCGTGCCGCGCGACGCTGACGACGCCACAATGCGATCAATGAACGAGCCGTCCGCGACCCCGCGAAGATTGCCGCTGACATTCGTCCAGGTGACCCCACCGTCCTTCGAGAGCTGCACGTTCCCGTCGTCCGATCCGACCCACAGGACGCGGGGATCGAGCGGAGACTCGGCGATCGTGGTGATCTCACTGAACGTGGTCTCGCCATCATTGCGCGCCAACCGAATCTCGCTGTTGCGCACACCGGCCAAGCGCAGCGTATCGCGATTGATCTGTCGCGTGAGATCCTTCGTCGCCGTCCAGGTGGAGCCGAAGTCCCGCGAGATCAGCAGCTTGTTCGCACCAAGGTAGACCGTACCCGCTTTATGGCGTGAGGCCACGACCGGGGCGGTCCAATCGAACCGATAGCTTTCGCCCTTGGGCGGGACGGGCTGGATGTCCCAGCGGTCACCAGTTTCCACATCGACGCGCGTGATGTTCCCGCCGCTCGACGTGGAATAGAGGTAGCGCGGTCCCTTCAGGTCGACGGCCTGACCGGTGCCATCGCTAAAGCCCGTCTGCTTCCAGTCCTGATTGAGAATGCCAAGCCAGTGCCGCGTCGCGCTGGGACCCATCCAGGAGTGCGCGTCCTGCATCCCCCCGTAGATCCAATACGGATCGCGATCATCGACCGCGATGCGATAGAACTGGCCGACCGCGAAGTTGTTGAGGCGGGCATAGGTGTATCCCAGATCGTAGCTCTCGTGCAAACCGCCATCGCCACCCAGCAGCACATGGCGCGGATTGGTGGGATCCACCCAGAGCGCATGGTGATCGTCCTTGAGGCCGAGATCGTACGTTGGGGAATTCGGCATCGGCTCGAAGGTGGCGCCGCCGTCTTCACTCTTGGACGGTTGCACGCCCATCATCCACACGCGCTGATCGTTCGTGGGATCGATCGTGGGATGACTGAAATACATCGGCCGCGGGTTCGTCCCGCTCATGCGGCGCCAGGTCGCACCGGCATTCTCGGTGCGATAGGTCCCGGATCCCGTGGCATGCTCGATGGTCGCGATCAGCACATCGGGCTTGGAGCGCGCGAGCGAGAGGCCAATCCGCCCCTTGTCACCGGCAGGAATGCCCGACTCGAGCTTCGTCCACGTCGTCCCCCCATTGGTGGACTTGTAGATCGCACTGCCGGGGCCGCCCCCGTTAAAGCCCGACGCGCTGCGGAGCCGCTGATACATGGACGCATAGAGCACGTTCGGATCGCGCGGATCCATCAGGATCTCGTTGGCGCCAGTCAGCGTATCGACATACAACACCTTCGACCAGCTCTTGCCGGCGTCGGTGGTGCGATAGACGCCACGATCGGCGGTGGGCTTCCAGAGATTCCCCACCGCCGCAACGTACGCCACGTTGGGATCCGTTGGATGTGGCAGTACCCGAGCGATACTGGCGGTGGCCTTGAGCCCGAGGAACGTCCACGTGGTGCCACCGTCGGTGGAGCGGTAGATCCCGCCGCCCCAGGTCGAGCTTTGCCGATTGTTCTGCTCACCGGTCCCCGCCCACACGATCCGTGAATCACTCGGGGCAATGGCGAGGTCACCAAAGGAATTATCGACCTGCTGATCGAAGATGGGCGTCCAGGTCGTCCCATGATTGGTGGTCTTCCAGACGCCCCCACCGGCGGCAGCCAGAAAGATGGTGGCCGGATCACGCGGATCCACCTCGACATCATGGATGCGGCCACCCATCACCGCGGGGCCGATTGAACGGAACTTGAGTCCGTCGTACGGAGACTGCGCCCACGCCGTCCGAGGCCCCACCATGAGCGTGGCGAGGCCTACGAGGACCAGCGGGCGCACGAGCGATCTGTTCAGTGTCTGTGGCATGATGTTAGGGAACCGTCTTGGGAACGTCGGCCGTCGCCTTCGGGTCTACCAGCGTCCGGCGGGCCTTGAGATGTTCTTCCATTTTGAGGCGGGGAACCCCGTCCTTCAGCCATTCCGGGGCCGGCTGGTCGCGCAGGAAGGTGTCAAACCATTCCGTCATCCGGAGGTTGTAGTCCTTCATGTTGGCGGGACGTGCGAGGCCGTGGTTCTCGCCCACATACTCGAGGAGCACCACCTCCTTGTTCAACTGGCGGAGGTGATTGTAGTACGTGATCCCCTGATTGAAGTCCACCGCGCCATCGCGATCATTGTGCAGCATCATGAACGGAATGGAGAGATTCTGCGCGAAACGCTGTGGCGAATTGCGCGCGTACGCCTCCGGGACATCATTCGGGCCGCCCGTAAAACGCCCCTGGCTGGAAATAAAGATCGACGCATCGGTGCTGCCGCTGTTCCAGTACACGGAGCCGAACATCGACACCATATCCGTGAGCGGAGCGCCGGCCACCGCCGTCTTGAAGATCTTCGTTTGCGTCGTGATGAAGGTGGTCTGATACCCACCCCAGCTGTGTCCCTGCAGCCCCACCCGATCGGCATCAATCAGCCCCGAGGCAATCGCCGCCTTCACCGCCGGCACCACACACCACACCGCCGAGCGCCCCGGATCGTTGAGCTTGTAGACAATGTCGGGCTTCAGGAACGCGTAGCCGCGCGACGTATAGACGCTCGGATTGGAGTAGCGCGTCGCGTTCGGTTCCGTGTAGACGTTGAACTCCTGCGACAGTTTCTCATAGATGTACGTGAGCATGGGGTACTTCTTCCCCTTCTCGTAGCCGGCGGGGAGATAGAGCACCGCCTGATGTCGACCACCACCATTGTCACAGGTATAGTCGATCAGCCGCGCGCCCGGGGTCCAGGCGACATCCTTCTGCTGCGGATTCGCGTCGGTGAGGCGCCGACTGTTCTTCAGATCCGCATCGGCGGCGTACCAGTCGGGGAACTGCACCACCGTCTGCCGAGAGAAGACCCACGTGTCCGCGTCGCGCGCACGACGGTAATCAACCTTGGCGTCTTCATTCGTGATCACGCGAACGCCACCCTGCATGGGATCGACGCGCACCAACCCTTCCTTCTTCGTCCACTCCCCATACGTCTTGAGGTAGAGCGGCTTCGTCAAATCAATGGCTCCGCGATCCTTGGGATCAAAGAGCAAGCGGGCTTGATACTTGACCTGATCCTTCACGCCATTGCCCGTGAGGTTCCGCGCCGCACCACCCGCAATGGGGAGGCGCCACAGATCCCAGTTATCGCGGATAAACAGCTGCTGCCCATCGGTGGACCATCCGACCAGGGCCCCGCCGATCGCCGGCTTCACCTGATTGTGATCGTCTTCCGTGTTCCAGAACTTCGTCGGTACGCCCGCCGAGACGGTCTTCGCAGTGGCGGCGGCAAAATCGTAGACCTTCCAGTCGCCTGTGTCGTAATAGGCGTAGCGTTGGTTGTCGGGGGAGAAGTTCGACCCACCCATGCCGCCACGCCCACCGCCGCCGCCGGCGCCTGGCACCTTCTTCTGGATCAGGGTGCGCGCGCCCGTCTGCACATTGATCGCGTAAACATCGCGGTAGGCCGACCCACGAATCCCGGCCTCACGCTCATAGGGCGAGACATCACTGCCCACGGCCCAGCTGTCCTTGGGGCCCACCGACACGTCGCGGAGCTGTGCATCAGCGAGCGGCACCACCGTCCCGGAGGCCACCTGATACGCCGCGAGGTAGCTAAAGGAGCGGTCCTGCGGCTCCTGCACCTGCTGCTGCGCCTGCGGACGCGCATCCTTCCAGTGCCAGAGAATCAACGAGGGGACTTCGGCATCCGTCTGCGGGGCGGCCGCCACCTGACCACCCGACCCAGCGCCCGGGGCCGTGCCATTCGTAGCCGGCGGCGTAAAGCCATTCGCCCGCGCACGGGGCGGACGCGGTTCCCGCAGCCCGAAATAGAGCACCTGATCGCGGTCACCCCACTCGGGGGCGCGATCGCTGCTCACCACCTGACCACCGCGCACGCCCGTGCTCTTCGCCGTCACCAGCATCGGCTTCGCCGACTCCACGCCGGCGTGACGCCAGGCCACAACGGTGGTCTCTTCATCGCCGCCGGCGGTGTCGGCCACGACCCGGAGCGCGACGAGCGCATCGCTGGAGTCGCCCCACGTCAGGCGCCGATACGCGGCCTTCGCCACGTCGAGTGACCGGGAGACGCCGCTGGAAAGCTGCCGCAGCTGGACGCTGTTCCCCACCTGATCCGCGGTCGCGACGGCGTAGGCCATCCAGTCGCCGCTGTCATCAAAGGCGAATTCCGACACATCGGTCATCACCGACGAGGCGCCCGTGGCCAGATTCACCAGTTCGAGCGTGCTCCCGACGGCGTTCGCCGACGCGCCGTTGCCGGCCGCCGCTCCATTGCCCCCAGCAGCGGGGCGAGGCGCCGCATGGTGAACGGCCAACCAGTCCGACTTATCACCGGCGAAGCGGAAGGCGCGGACGTTATCAAACTCGCGCTTGGTGCCGGTCGCCAATTGGACGACCGCCAACCGCGTGGTTTGGGCATTCGCTCCTGCCGCCGCCGCTGGAGCCGCCGGGGCAGCACCGCGCCCAGCGCCACGACCGCCGCGCCCCGCCGAGGCGGCGGAGCTCGGATAGACCAGGAAAGCCGCCCAGGCGTTGTTGCCACTCATCGCCAGCGCCTGTCCACCACCCGCGCCACCACCCGCGCCACCGCGGCCGCCGCCACCGCCGGCGCTCGCATCACCGATCGGGAAGCGCTGCTCCTTGGCCCCGGCGGCCGTCGCCCGAAGCACCACCTCGGCGTCGCCCTCGTTGGGTGCCACCACGTAGGCAAACCATTTCCCGTCGTTGGAGAGCGCCGGCGTCCGGATCGACTTCCACGTCAGAAGATCATTCAGGGTCAGCTGCCGACCCGCCGAGGCGGGTGGGGTCCACTTGGACACCGGAGCCGTGGTGCTGGCCCCGAAGGGGGTCGTGGCCAGCGAATTGGAGGCCGGCGTGGTTGCGAGCTGCGCATGGAGCGGGCGCAGCGCCAGCATCGCCACGAGGGGCGCGAGGCGGGGAATGGCAGGAAGGCGCATAAGAAGGGCTGGGGTAAGAGAACCCCGGAGATGTACCGCGCCACACGCCCATCGGGAAGACAATGACGCCCCCGAAGTCCCCGGTTACGTCCCCAGCTCCGACCGCACGGCGAAGAGCTCCGGGAAATAGCGCGGGACCAGCGACTTGCGGAGATACGCCGCCCCCGCCGACCCCCCGGAACCGGGCTTCGTGCCAATCGTCCGCTCGACCATCTGCACGTGGCGATGACGCCAGGTGATCCAGAGCTCTTCGTATTCGACGAAGTGCTCCAGCAGCAGATACGACTCATAGCGCCCGCCGTGCTTCCCCGCGGATTCGTACACCTCGCGGAATGCATCAATGATGGGTTGCGACAGGGGCCGGTCCTCCTCGCGGAGCCCGCCCGGCACCAGCAGCTCGGCCGGCAGGCGGCTCCCCTGCCCCACGAGATACGTCAGCAGCGCTTCATATAAGGAAGGCGCCTGGAGCCGCCGCGTGACGTCATCCATCCCAGGCTGATCGGCGACCGCCTTCAGCACCCGAGGACTGATCGCCCCTGAAGTGATTTCGAGACAGCGGAATTGCGCCGACTGAAACCCGCTGGCCGACGAGAAGAGCTTCCGGAAGAGATTGAAGTCCACGGGCGTCATCGTTTCCAGCACATCCACCTGCTGGTTCAACACCCGCTGGATCGTATGGATGCGCTTGAGCCCCTTGAGGGCCGGAAGTGCTTCGCCGACAAGCAAGCGGTCCCGGACCGCGTCCACTTCGTGCAGGAGGACTTTGAACCAGAGCTCATAGACCTGATGGATCACCAAAAAGAGCAACTCATCATGCTCCATGGGATCACTCAGCGGCTGCTGCAGCGCCAGCAGTTCCGGCACCTTGATGTAGGACGCGTAGGTAATGGAGTCGCTCATCGCTCGGAAAACGGTAAGGAAACACCCGCGGGATGGAAATTCTTGCCGGGTGATTCCGGCGAGGATCCAACGGGCGGCACAAAATGCAAAGCGTTATGAATCAATGGGTTACAGCGCAGAAACGTGACGATTTCCCGTGGCACGCGAGTTGCGTTACACCGACTCGCCATCGCCTTGGAAGCACCGGCGGTCCGGCCCGGAATCCTCTGAGATGCCGGATCCCAGGGCCATAGGCTGACCACGGCAGACGGGGAGGAGGGAGCCTCCGACCATATCCATTCAGGGAGCACAGCGTTATGCGTATTAACACGAACGTGGCCAGTCTGACCGCGAACAAGAATCTGTTTGCGATCGAAAAGGAAGTGAATGCCAGCATGGCGCGGTTGTCCTCCGGCCTTCGGATCAACAAGGCCTCGGATGATGCCGCCGGCATGGCGATCGCGAACAACCTGCGGACGTCGACGCGCGCGCTGAATGTCGCGTCGAACAACGCGGAACAGGCGACGGCGATGCTGCAGATTGCGGAAGGTTCCGCCACGGTGATCCAGCGCATTCTGGAACGCCAGAAGGAACTGTTCATGCAGAGCCAGTCGGCCAACTACAACGGCACGATCTCGTACCTGACCGACGAATTCACGACACTCTCGGCAGAATCTGCCCGCGTGATCGATTCGACGAACTATCAGGGCGCGGCGATCTTCAACACCAACCTGGCGTTCACCGTCTCGGACGCTGCGGTGGGTGGCACGCTCAGCATCTCGCTGTCGCTGACGACGGCCAGCGTCTCCATCACG
>JBEIUK010000142.1:0-7861 GCA_040374415.1 Gemmatimonadaceae bacterium
ATCGCATCCCAGAGCCGCTCCATCTCCACATCCACCGTGGGGAGGAACTCCGACGGATCGAACTCCGAGGCGGGGAGGACCCGTGCCGGCCCCGACAGCGCCAGCTGGCGACGCCGCGACGCATCGTCGCCGTACGACGAGATGTTGCCGACGATCTGGACGACCTTCCCCTTCTCGGCGCCGGCGACCCAATCGAGGTGCTCCTGCCAGATCGGGGCGGTATCGATCGCCCCGGTCGGATTGGCGAGCGTCAGGATGACAAAAGGGGCGCCGTTCCGCGCCGTCTTTTCGATCCGGTCGCGGACCAGAAACTCATGTTCGATCCGGTCGCCGGTTTCGGCGCGCCGGAGATCACAGGCGGCCATTCGGTCAGACCGCCGCAGGGGCGTTGTCGTCCAGCGACTCCGTCGCGGCCTCGCCCTCGTGATCAGGCGCTTCCGGCGGGAGCTCGGCGGCAAACCGCCCCAGCGTGCGGAGCAGATCGGCCGTCTGGCGCATCTCCTCCGGCGAGAGGCCCCCCATGGCCCGGGCGAGTGCCGCCGCATGCGCCGGGAAGATCGACCCGATCAGCGCTTCCCCCTTCGCGGTTAGCGAGGCATACCGCGCGCGCCGGTCCGACGGGCACTCCTGACGCTCGACCAAGCCCTTGGCCGTCAGGCGATCCACGAGGAAGGTGATCCCGCCGCTTGAGACCAGAATCCGCCGCTGCACTTCGCCGAGCAGCATCGAGCCCCGATGGTACAGCGCCTCCAGGATGGCGAACTCGGCGAGCGTCAGCCCGTTCCGCGCCACGTCGACGGCGGCATGCGCCGAGATCGCGGACTGGGCGCGCGACAGGGTGACCCAGAGGCGAAGCGCGGCGGTCTCTTCCGGGGTCGCATCGACCGGGTGCGCCGTACGCGGATGGGCACCGGCGTGGGGCGCCGATTGGGACGAATAGGACATGGAACGGGGCGACTGGGGCATTCCAGAAGGCTCGGTGGTCTGTCGGGCAGGCGCAAGGGACTACCGACCTCTTGACCGGCTGAATTTAGAAATTAATATACTTATCACTAAGACATACGCACAAGCATTACTTTATTTTTCACCACCCCAACGCGCTCACTGGCGCAGGAGTCGCTCATGAAGTGGACCATTGATCCGTCGCACAGCCAGATCCAGTTCGCCGTGAAGCACCTCGGCATCTCCACGGTGCGCGGCACCTTCGGCCAGTTCGAAGGCACGATCGAGGAAGAGAACGGTGCGGTCTCCGCCGTCTCGGTGGATATCACGCTCGCGTCCGTCAACACCGGCTCGGCGCAGCGCGATGGCCACCTGCAGGGGGAGGACTTCTTTGATGTGGCGAAGTACCCGACGGCCTCGTTCCGTCTGACGTCGTTCTCCCGTGAGGGTGACGAGGCGACGGCGACGGGCGATCTGACGATGCATGGCATGACGGCCCCGGTGACGCTCACGGGGGAAATCGGTGGCAAGGCGACCGATCCGTGGGGGAACACGAAGGTCTCCGCCGAGTTGACCGCGAAGCTGTCGCGGAAGGCGTGGGGGCTGACCTGGAATGCCGCGCTCGAAGCGGGCGGTGTGCTGGTGAGCGACGAGGTCAAGCTCACGATTGACGTGCAGGCCGCCGCGGCGGCCGAAGTCACGCCGGAGTCTGGCAGTGGCAGGGTGGGGTGTCGGTGATGATCGCGCGATGATCGTCACCGACACCCCTTCGCCGTTTTACGGCACCCAGTTGGCGATGAACAGGTTCGTTTCGCCGGCCTTCGCATCGTGGCGGTTCGACGCCCAGATGAGCTTCTTGCCGTCCGGGCTGAACATCGGGAAGCCGTCGAAGTCGCCGTTGGTGGTGATCCGCTCCAACCCGGTACCGTCGAGGTTCACGAGGAACAGGTCGAAGTTGCGGCTCCGCGGATTCTGATGGTTCGACGAGAAGATGATCCGGCGACCATCGGGGGTCCACGACGGCCCGAAGTTGGCGCCGCCCAGATTGGTGATCTGCTTCTGGTCGCTGCCGTCGGCATTCATCACAAACAGCTCCATCCGGTTCGGACGGATCATGCGCTGCTTCAGCAGATCCCGGTACGCCTTCAGGGAATCGGCGTTCGTCGGGTGCCAGGCGCGGTAGACGATCTTCGTGCCGTCGGGTGACCACCACGGGCCGCCGTCATAGCCGGGGGTCCGCGTGAGCTGCTTCACGTCGGTCCCATCGACATTCATGGTGTAGATGTCGAGGTCCCCGTCCTTGAGCGACGTAAAGACGATGCGCGTGCCGTCGGGGGAGAGGACGCCTTCGGCGGTGTATACCCCGTAGTTCGTTAGCCGCTTGAGGTCCTTGCCGTCGCGGCCCACGGTATAGATGTCAAAGGGGTCGATCCCCCAGACGTAGCCCTTGGACGGATCGGGCTTGGGGGGGCAGGCGGTGTCGGCGCTATGGGTGCTGCCGAAGAAGAGCCGCTGGCTGCCGGGGAGGAACCAGCCGCAGGTGGTCTTACCACCCACGGAGACCTTGGTGATGCCGCTGCCATCGGCGCGCATCGTGTACTGCTGGTCGCAGGTGCGGCCGTCGCGCGTGGACTGGAAGGTGATCCACTTCCCGTCGGCGCTCCAATACGCTTCGGCGTTTTCCCCGCCGTTGGTGACCTGGATCAGGTTCGTCAGATGGCGCTCACCGCTGTCGGCGGCGATGGCTTGCCGCTGATCGGGGGTGGCGGAGGCGTTGGACGGGGTCCGCGGGGCGCAGCCGCTGAGCAGCGCGCCGAGCAGGGGGGCCACAAGCAGCGCCGCCGTGGTGCGACGCTGTAACGGAGTCAGAGAGAGGGGCAGCATGAGGGGGAACCCTACCGAACGACAACGGCCTCGGCAATCCGCATGAATACGGACGCCGAGGCCGAGGGGGGCGGTCCGCGACGGCTCAGCCGTCGTGGACCACGCGGGTGCTGCGACGGGCTTAGTTGCCGGCGCCGCGGGTCTGCTTCACGAGCCCCGGCTTCCCGGTGGCCGGCTCCGCGGCCGCCGCGGCAAACAGCCCCTTCTGGGTTGGGCTCTTCTTCATGAGGGCGATTGCGTGGAGGAGCTGGTTGTCGTCGCGCAGTTCATGGCGCTTGGCGGTGGTGTCGCCAAAGGCCACACGCGCCACGCGGCTTTCGACATACCGGTCGACCCAGTTCACGCCGGCGTCGTAGACGGCCTTGTCGATCTTCACGGTATCGGCAACGAGGCGCTTGTAGACCTCATCGCGCCACGACGGGTTGTAGGCGAAGTCGGGCTTCACCTTCCCCTTCTGCTGCTGGGCCAGATCGGTCACGATGCCGAAGAACTTCTGGAAGTGCGGGGCGATCGCGCGGGCGAGCGCCTGTTCCTTGGTGGAGATCGTATCCGGCGCCACGACCACGTCCGGCGTGATCGCGCCACCACCGTAGAGGGTGCGTCCCGACGCCGACTTGTAGACCGGCCGCGCCTTCCGCACCGAATCCGATTCGAGGGAATCCGGGGCGACTTCCACAAACTGGCCGTCGGCGTTGAACTTGCGATCCTTCTGAATGGAGCGTCCCGACGGCGTGTACCACTTGCCGGTGGTCAGCTTCAGGGCATAGCCGCCGTCGAGGTTATAGACGCTCTGGACGAGCCCCTTCCCGAAGGAGGTGGTGCCCAGCACGAGCGCGCGGTCGTAGTCCTGCAGCGCGCCGGCGACGATTTCCGAGGCCGAGGCCGAGCCGCCATCGACGAGCACAATGAGCGGGATCTCTGGGGCCATCGGTTCGCGTTCGGCGACGAACTTCTGGAAATCGACACGCCCGCGCACGCTCAACAGCTCCTTCCCCTTGGGGAGGAAGAGGTTGGACATGTTGAAGGCTTCGTCGAGAATGCCGCCCGGGTTGCCGCGCAGATCGATGATGATCCCCTTGGCGTTCTGCTTCCGGAAGGCGGAGACGGCTTCGGCGATGTCCTGCGTGGTCTGTTCGCTGAAGCGGATGAGCGGGACGTAACCGATGTTGTCCTCGAGCATCATCCGGTAGGCCACCGCCGGGACATGAATTTCCGCGCGCTTGAAGTCGAGCTTGAGCGGCTGCGGCTGCCCCGGGCGGCCAAAGGTGACGGTGACGGAGGAGCCGACGTCACCGAGGAGCTTGTTCTGGGCCTGCTGCGTCGTCCAGCCACGCGCCTGGAAGGTGTCGATGGCGACGATGCGATCGCCTTCCTGCACGCCGCGGGACTCGGCCGGGGTGTTGGGGAAGACCTTGTCGACGGTGACGAAGCCGTTGACGCTGGTGATCTGCATGCCGAGGCCCGCGTACCGTCCGTTGGTATTGCGGGAGAACTCCTCCATCTGCTTGGGGGAGAAGAGCTCGGTGTACGGATCGTTCAGCTCTTTGACGAGCCCGCGGGCGGCCTTTTCGTAGAGCGCGTTGGCATCGAGGGTGTCGACGTAACGCAGGGCGACGAAGGTCATCACCTGCTGCAGCAGCTGATCCGTGCCGCGTCCGACCCGCGACTGGAGGATGAAGCCTCCCGTCAGAACCGGAATGAGCAACAGGCTGGCGATGGCGGCCTTACGAGTGCGGGTCATGCGGCTGGTCAAGAAAAGGGGGTGGGGCGGATTCTCTAACTATACAGAACCCCCGGGCGATCGACAGGTTTCCCCGGAAATCGGGGGCGTGGGCCGGGGCCGCGGTTGGCGGGCAGGTACCGGCTTGGCTGGCCGGGTGCCCCGGGCGATCAGGCGTCGTCGCGCGGGCGAACGCCGAGGACGTAGTCCACGTGCCAGACCTTCTCGTACTGGCGAACGCCGATGTCCCGGACCAGGCCCGCGCTGAGCAGCATTTCGTGGGCCGGCTGCAGCACGCGCTGCAAATGCGAGGGATAGCGCTGCGACAGCGGGAGCTGCTCGGCCAGTCGTTCGAGGGGAACGCGCCAGGAGAGGCGCCCATCGGAGCGGGCGACCTCGAGAATTCGATACAGCCGCCGCGCGACGGGCGAGGACAGGGCGTGGTAGCGGGCCGCAGAGAGCGTCACGGTGTGACGACCCGTGAGATTGGCGCGAATCGTTGGGGAGATGACGACCCGGGCGTCGCCCGGTTCTCCGGCGGCCAGATTGCCAAAGAGGTGCAGCTGTTCCCGGTCGGCGACGCGGCGGCGCTGGACGGAGACGGCGCTCAGGACGGTGAAGCTGAGATCGTCGAGGGCGGTGGTGGCCGACCAGTAAGCGCCCACCGACTCCAGCGTGGTCCGCTCGAGGCGGCTCAGTGCGGCGCGGAGCTGCTCATAGGTGCGGCCGTCGGCGCGGCGCCCCATGGAGCGCAGGAAGGCGTGGAGCGTGAACGAGACCGCGCCATCGGCCGGTGCGCCGGCTTCATGGTACCGATGCAGGATCTCGACGTAGACATCCTGATCGAAGGTCCCCGGCAGCCGGTCACCAGGGGCGGGGATCACGCGCCACCGTCCACCACTGTCGGTGGTGAACGCCACGGGCCCATCCTCCGCCGAGTCACTCAGGCGAAAGAGGGGCAGTTCCTCGAGGGCGCGATCGAGCGTGACGCCCCGCGCGGTGGGCTTGCGACGGGCAGCAAGGTTCATCGCCGGGGAAAGGTGACCGCCCAACCACGGAATCGCCAGCAGGTGAGCCCGTTTCGATGACGGTGCATGGCACGCACGGCGGCTGTCAGGCAAACCGGAAGGCGATGGTGGCGGGCTCCCGACGGTGTGGGACGGCGGCGCGGGGTAGCCTCGGGGATGACGACGACTGCACTCACCCCTCCGCATGCGATGACGGCCATCCCGGTCGCCGCTGATCCTGTGCTTATCAAGCGCTTCGCCGAGATCACTCTCGATGACTTGCCCACGGTCGGCGGGAAGAACGCCTCGCTGGGGGAGCTGATTCATGCGCTGCAGGGGGAGGGGGTCCCCGTGCCCGATGGGTTCGCGATCACCGCCGACGGCTTCCGGTTCGCGCTTCGGGAGAGTGGGGTGGATCGCGTGATTCGCGAGACGCTCGCCGGGCTGGATGTCGGCGCGGTTGCGGAGCTGCAACGGCGGGGGGCGTTGGTGCGTGCGGCTATGCTCGCGGCGCCGTTGCCGGACGCACTGCGTGAGGCGATCGGAGCGGCCTATCGTCTGTTGCAGGGCGATGACCCAGTGGCCCCAGATGTCGCGGTCCGCTCGTCGGCGACGGCGGAAGATTTACCGGGGGCCAGCTTTGCCGGGCAGCAGGAGACCTTCCTGCATGTGCAGGGGATTGAGGCGCTGCTCGAGAGTGTGCGGCGGTCGTTTGCGTCACTCTTTACCGATCGCGCCATCAGCTATCGCGCGACGATGGGCTTCGATCATGCCGCGGTGGCGCTGAGCGTGGGGGTGCAGCGCATGGTGCGCGCGGATCGTGGCGGTGCGGGGGTGCTCTTTACGATCGACACCGAGACCGGCTTTCCGAACGTCGTCCTGATCAGTGCCGCGTATGGACTGGGGGAGCTGGTGGTGAAAGGGGCGGTGACCCCCGATGAATACACCGTCTTCAAGCCGACGCTGGCGACGGGGCACCGCCCGATCATTCGGAAACAGTGCGGCAGCAAGGCGCTGAAAATGATCTATGAGGCGGGGGCGGCCGGCGGGGTCACGACGGTGCCGGTCACCCCAGAGGATCAGGGGCGATGGGTGCTGACCGATGACGAGATTCTTCAACTTGCCCGTTGGGGCGCGCGTGTGGAGGCACACTATTCGGCGCGCCATGGGGTGCCGACGCCGATGGATCTCGAGTGGGCCAAGGATGGCGTGACCGGGCAGCTGTACATTCTGCAGGCCCGTCCCGAGACGGTGCAGTCGCGCCGTTCGCTGCAGACGCTGGAGCGGTACCGCCTCACGGCGCGTGGGACCGCCCTGGTGCAGGGGCGGAGCGTCGGCATGCAGATCGCGACGGGACGCGTGCGCGTGGTGACCGACTTGGCGCGCCTCGGGGATTTTCAGCCGGGGGATGTGCTGGTCGCCGACAAGACGGATCCCGACTGGCAGCCCATTATGAAGCAGGCGGCGGCGATCATCACGAACCGCGGCGGACGCACCTGTCATGCGGCGATTGTGAGCCGAGAGCTGGGGGTGCCGGCGGTGGTGGGGACGGAGACGGGGACCAGGACGCTGCAGGATGGTCAGGTCGTGACGGTCTGCTGTGCGGAAGGGGAAGTGGGCGTGGTGTATGAGGGAGCGCTCCCCTTTGTCATCGATCGCACAGATTTGTCTGCGCTGGAGCGTCCGCGCACGAAGATCATGTTGAATGTCGCGAACCCGGATGATGCCTTTCGTCTCGCGATGGTGCCCAATGATGGCGTGGGGCTCGCGCGTATGGAGTTCATCATTGCCAACTGGATTCGTATTCATCCGCAGGCGCTGGTCGACTTTGCCACGCTGGCCGATGCGGAGGCGAAAGCGGAGATCGCGCGCCTGACGGCGGGGTATGCCGAAAAGCCCCAGTTTTTTGTGGATCAGCTCGCGCAGGGGGTCGCCATGTTGGCGGCGGCGTTTCATCCACACGACGTGATTTTGCGCTTCAGTGATTTCAAGACGAATGAATACGCGAATCTCTTGGGTGGGCGCGCCTACGAGCCGGTGGAAGAGAACCCCATGCTCGGCTTTCGCGGCGCCAGCCGCTACTACCATCCCCGCTATCGGGCCGCCTTCGCGCTCGAGTGCCGCGCGGTCAAGCAGGTGCGTGAGGTCATGGGGCTCACCAACCTCAAGGTGATGATTCCATTCTGCCGCACGCTGGACGAAGCGTGTTTGGTGCAGGCGGAAATGGCGACGCACGGCCTGGTGCGTGGTGAGCACGGGCTCGAGGTCTATGTCATGTGCGAGATCCCGAGCAATGTCGTGCTGGCGG
>JBEIUK010000072.1:0-12818 GCA_040374415.1 Gemmatimonadaceae bacterium
CTTCCTTGGTGACCTCGGTGGGCTGCATGGAGCGCACCACCTTTTCGAGCGCCCGGTATCCACCGCGGGCGCGATAGGCGTCGAGCGAATGGGACGTATCGGTCACCGGGAAGTTCATGAAGAACTTCGTGCCGGAGAGCGTCGGCGTCGTCGGCGTCGTCGGCGTCGTAGTGTCGCTCATGCGGAGTGCTCCGCGAGCAGTGCGTCGACCGTCGCCGGTGTCAGATTCTCATGGTACGCATCGTTCACCATCATCATGGGCGCCGTGCCGCACGAGGCGAGGCACTCCACGGTGCTGAGGGTGAACTTGCCGTCGGCGGTGGTCTGGCCGGGCTGGATGCCGAGTTTGCAGGAGAGGTACGTCACGAGATTCGCGGCGCCGCGGAGCGAGCAGGAGACGTTGTGGCACACCTGCAGGTGCGTCTTCCCCAGCGGCTTCCGCGTGAACTGCGTGTAGAAGCCGAGGACTTCGTCGAGCTGCGTGCGCGCGATGCCGAGGTAGGCCTGGAGGGCGTCGACATCTTCGTCGGCGACGTAGCCGCGTTCTTCCTGAATGCGACGGAAGCACGGAATCGTGAGCGAGCCTTCAAAGCCCGCCGGATAGCGCTCCTTCCAGCGCTCAAATTCCGGGATCAGCCGCTGGACCAGCTCACTCATCGATCGCACTCTCCGCCGATCATGTTCACCGACCCGAAGGTGGTGACGATGTCGGCCAACTGATGGCCATTCAGCATGGTGTGCACGCCACCCATGTGCACAAAGCTGGGCGAGCGGACGTGCACCTTGTGTGGTGTGCCGCTGCCATTGCTCACGATATAGAACCCGAGCTCCCCGTTGGGGGCTTCGTGCGCGACGTAGATATCGCCCGCGGGGACCACCGGTCCCTCCATCACCAGTTTGAAGTGGTTGATGAGCGATTCAATTTCCGTGTAGACCAGCGCCTTGTCGGGGAAGACACACCGCCGGTCGTCGACATTGATCGGCCCGTCCGGAATCATCTCCAGCAGTTGGCGCATCATGTAGACCGATTCATCCATCTCGCGCATGCGGATGAAGTACCGGTCGTAGTTATCGCCGAGGATCCCGACCGGGACCTCGAAGTCGAGTTCGGCGTAGGCGAGATACGGGGTGTCTTTCCGGAGATCGCGCGGGACCCCCGTGGAGCGCAGGATCGGCCCCGTGAAGCCCCAGTGGAGTGCCGTCGCCGTGTCGATGGTGCCGACGCGCCGCATGCGATCAATGAAGATCCGGTTGCGATCGACGAGGCCGTGGACCCGCTCCACCATCGTTTCGTATTCGGTGAACAGCTCGCGGAGTCGGGCGAACCAGCCATCGGGGACATCGTGGGCGAGTCCCCCGATGCGGCTGTACGAGTAGGTCACGCGCGCGCCCGTGAGCGCCGCGAGATGCTCATACATATGGTCGCGCACGGTGACGAGATACAGAAACGCCGTCATCGCGCCGAGCTCCATGAGCTGGGCGGCGACGCAGGTGAGGTGATCGCAGACGCGCGAGTATTCCGAGAGGAGCGTGCGCAGATACTTCGTGCGTGGCGTGATCGTGACGCCCATCAGCTGCTCGACGCCATCGCAGTAAGCGAAGCCGTTGATGAGGGCGGAGCAGTAGTTCAGCCGATCAACGTACGGAATGAGATTGTGCCAGGTGTGATCCTCGCACTCCTTCTCAAAGCCGCGGTGCAGATAGCCGCAGTGCACATCGGTGCGCAGCACCTTCTCGCCATCGAGTTCGGCGATGATCTGCACCGTGCCATGCGTCGCCGGATGCGACGGCCCCAGACTGACGATGACGGTGTCATCGCGCTGGTGCGTCGTGAAGGCCGGGTGGATCGGGTTCGCGATCCCGGGCTGCTGAATCGGGCTAGCGGACAAGGGCACTCTGCGGCGGACGGTACGGCACGAGCGGCTGTTCCAGCTGCTTCGGATAATCCTTGCGCAGCGGATGACCAGTGAAGCCTTCGTACAACAGGATGGGGCGAAGATCGGCGTTGCCGCGGAAGACGACGCCGTACATATCGTGGCATTCGCGTTCGCTGTAGCCGGCCGAGCCGTAGCGTCCCGTGAGCGTGTCGACCGTGGGGTCGCTTTCGGCGACGCGCGTCGTCAGGCGGACGCGAGCGAAGTGCGTGCTGCTATAGAAGTGCCAGACGACCTGAAAGCGGAGCGCCTCGTCGGGCCAGTCGACGCCGGTGACATCGAGGAAGACGTCAAAGCCGAAGTCGGTCTTCAGGCGATCAACGGTCGCGAGGAGCGCGTCCGGGGTGATCGCGAGGACGAGCGTCCCATGCTGCACGCCGAGCGATCGGACAGCGGCGTCGGTGGCATCAGCGGCGACCGGCGCGAGCGCGCTCTGCGCGAGTGCGCTCTGGATCCGGTCGAAGAGCGCCGCAGCCGGCGCGCCGTTCGTGGCGCCATCAGCAGTGGGCATGCTCAGAACCGGTCGTTGATGATGGGGTGCCGGCTGTTCGCGATCTTCTCCTGCAACCGCGTGATGCCGTCAATCACCATCTCCGGACGCGGCGGGCACCCCGGGACATAGACGTCCACCGGAATGATGCGATCGATGCCGGGGAGGGAGGCGTAGTTCTGATAGAAGCCCCCGGTGCTCGCGCACACCCCGAAGGCCATGACCCACTTCGGCTCGCACATCTGCTCGTACACCTTGAGCAGAATCGGGGCCTGCTTCTGCGTGATGGTCCCGACCACCATCAGGAGGTCCGCCTGTCTCGGCGAGAAGCGCGGGAGGGCGGCGCCGAAGCGGTCGGTGTCGTATTTCGGGCCGGCGACGGCCATGAACTCCATGGCGCAGCAGGCGGTGACGAACGGATAGGGGAAGAGCGAGAACTTTCTGGCCCATCCCACGAGTTCATCTTTGCGCGTGGTGATGAACTCGAAGGCGCCGTCCTTCGTGTGGCCGGGCGCCGAAGCACCGGGCGTTCCCGCCAGCAGCGGGAGCGGCTTGCCGTAGCCAGGCATCAGTCGGTGACCGCTTCGAGGATCCGCGCGCGGTACACATACAGCAGGCAGAGCACCAGCAGCGCGGCAAACAGAAAGAACGTGAACATCAGGAACCCGGTGAGCGGCTTCGCCGCGAGGCTCCAGATGAACAGGAACATCGTTTCGAGGTCAAACAGAATGAAGATGATCGCGACCGCGTAGTACTTGATCGGCACGGCGCGGACATTCACGCGATCAACAGGCGTCGCCCCGCACTCGAAGGGCTCGAGTTTGGTCGACGTCATGGCTGGCTTCGGGCCCAGGAGCGCGTTGAGGATCAGCGCCAAGGCCGTGAACCCGACGATCGCCAGCAGATAGAGCAGGAACGTGAGGTAAGGTGACATCAGTTTGCCAACCTCACTCGCTGCACAAGCATCGTCAAGGCACCCTCCGATGTGTTTTCTTTCTTGATATGCCGATCGCTTTTGTCCCCTGGCTGGTGGACGCCCTCAGCCGGCGCTCGCTCCGCTGGATGTACCGGGAGATCCACTACGTTGGGCGGGAGCAGATCCCGGCCAGCGGCGCCGTGCTGCTCTTTGGGAACCACCCAAATGATCTTCCTGACGTGCTGGCCGGTTTTTACACGACTCGACGCCCCGTCCGCTACATCGCGACCATCTCGGCGACCACCATGCCACTCGCCGGCGCGGTCTACCGCGGGCTCGGGGTGATTCCCGTGGCCCGCGCCCGCGATGTCCGGAAGATGCGGGCCCTCGGACTGGACCTCACCGCCATCAACCAAGCGGCCTCCGGCGCCGTCCACGACGCGTTTGTCGCCGGCACCGTGGTGGGGGTCTTCCCGGAAGGCGGCTTGCACGATCATGCGCATATCGGGAAAACCCGACCTGGTGTTCCGATGATGGTGCTGGACAGTTTGAATAATGGCGCGAAAAGTGGTGATATTCGCGATATCCTGATGATCCCCTTTGGGGTCCAGTATGAGGCGCCGAGGGAGCCGCGGAGCGATGTGACCGTGGTGATCGGCGCGCCGGTATCGCTTCGGGAGTGGCAGGCGTCTCTCCCGGAGCCGTCGGCGCCGGCGCTTGGGGAGCAGCTGCATGACGCTCTCGCGGCGGTGACCCGGAACAGCAGCAGCTGGCCCAATGCCGAGGCCCGTAACCGGCTGACCGCGGCCGTCGCGGCGGTTGTGGCCTCCCCCGCCGAGCCGATCCTCGCGACGGCGGCGTCGGTGCAGCACCGCTGTGCCCAGCTGGTGGAGGGGCGTGACCCGTCGCAGGGGGACGCGCCGCCGCACCCCAACGACGCCCATTGGCGGACGCTCGCCGATCCACTCGCCGAGTGGGTGGAGCGGCTGGGCGGGAAGCCGACGTCGGCCCGGGATACGGCGCGGGTGCTCGATGCGGCGGGGGCGGCGAATCCGCAGGCGCACTGGCCCGCCATCTATATAGTGGCGCTGCAGGCGCCGTTGGCGCTCGTGGGGTCGCTGATTCACGGGCCGCTCTTCCGGGTGGTGTGGGCGCTGGCCCGGCGGTTGGCCGAAGTGCGGACGGATGTGCTGACCCGGGCGATCGTCCCGGGCCTCCATCTTATCTTTCTGGGGTACCTGCTCCTTGGCGGGCTCATGGCGACGGTCGCGCACCAGCTCGGCTGGTCCCCCTGGTGGGCGCTCCCGCCGGCGCTGCTGCTCCCGCGGCTTGGCGATCTGACGATCCGGTGGCATGACGCGGTGCGTGCCCTGCGGCTCAGGCGGCGGGTCCGGGCGCAATCGGCGGCGGACCGGACGGCGATCCTGGGGGCCGCCGAGCGGGTCCGGGCGGCGTGGGGTGCGTTGGGGTAGCCGGGCCGTCGTTCCTTTTTTCCTTTAGTCCACCTCCCTGTGTCGCTGCTGTCTGTTGGGAACGCGTTCGTTGAGTTTGGCGCGACCGAAATTTTTCGGGACATCTCGTTCACCATTGGCGCCGGCGATCGCTGGGCGGTGGTCGGACGGAATGGGACGGGGAAGACCACGCTGGTGCGGCTGCTCACCGGTGACCTGCAGCCGACGCGCGGGTCGATCGCGCGCACCCCGGGGTTGCGGGTCTCGCTCATGGATCAGCATCGGCGCTTCCCGGAAGATCAGTCGCTGTGGGAGATCGTGGCCGATGCCTTTGGGCCGTTGCGGGCGCTGGAGCGCTCGCTGGCGGAGCAGGCGGCGCAGCTCGAGCACGATCATGGCGAGGCGGCGATGGAGAAGTACGGCCGCGATCTCGAGCGCTTTGAGCGCGAGGGCGGCTATCAGATGGCGGCGAAGGTCGACAGCGTGCTGATGGGCGTCGGGTTCGATCCGCAGGCTGCGCGCGTGACGCGGATTGGGACGCTGAGCGGCGGCGAGCGGGGACGCGTGGCGCTCGCGCGGCAGCTCGCGATGCCGGCAGACTTGATGATTCTCGACGAACCGACGAACCATCTTGATCTCGATACGACGGCCTGGCTCGAAGAGCATCTCCAGACGATCGATCGCAGTGTGCTGTGCATCTCGCATGATCGCGCGTTCTTGGCGGCGTTCGCGGATCATGTGCTGCATTTTGAAGGGGGGACCGCCTTCAGTTACACGGGCGGCTATCAGGCCTTTGTCACGCAGCGCGAGGAGCGTCGGCTCACGCAGCAGCGGCAGTTTGAGCAGCAGCAGAAGAAGATCGCGGCGGAAAGCGACTACATCGCGCGCAATATCGCGGGGCAGAACACGGCGCAGGCGAAGGGGCGTCGGAAGCGATTGGAACGGATGCCGCGCCTGTCGGCGCCGATTGGGGCCGATGCAGTCATGGCGTTGCGCCTGACGGCGGGGGCGCGGAGTGGCGATCGCGTCGCGGAGGCGCAGCATGTGACGGTGGCGGTGCCCGGGGAGACGGGGCCGCGCCAATTGGTGCGTGATTGCACGGTGGTGCTGGAACGTGGGGAGCGGGTGGCATTAGTAGGGCCGAATGGCGCCGGGAAGAGCACACTCATTAAGACGCTGGTGGGTGAGCTCCCCCCTATGGCGGGCGAGGTGAAGGTGGGGCCCAGCACGACGGTCGCGTATTACCGGCAGGATGTGGGGCATTTGCCGCTCGCGATGTCGATCTATGATGCCATCGCCAACGAGCGCCCCCTCTGGGAGCGGCGGTTGGTGCAGGGACATCTCGGCCGCTTTGGTTTTAGCGGCGATGAAGTGCAGCGCACGGTGGGGACGCTCTCCGGGGGGGAGCGGGCGCGCGTGGCGCTCGCGCTGCTGACGCTGTCGACCAACAATCTGCTCATTCTCGACGAGCCGACCAATCATCTCGATGTCGAGTCGATTGAGGCGCTCGAGGATGCGATCGACGCGTACGAGGGGACCGTACTGATGGTGAGCCATGATCGCGCGGTGCTGCGCGGGCTGGCGACGCAGGTGTGGGAGCTGCGCGATCAGAAGATGATCCCCTTTGACGGCAGCTTTGTGGAGTGGGAGGCGTTGCGGGCGGAGACGCGCGCGCAGGCAGACAAAGACGCGCGGGCGGCGAGTGTGGCGGAATCACAGCGGGCCGCCGCCTCGCGGGCTGCCGCGCAGAAGGCCGAGAAGGCGAAGGCGTCATCGGGGCCGAAGAACGCGCGGCAGCTGGAGCGGCAGTTGGCGGACGCCGAGCGGGTGGTGCAGACGTTGGAGGCGGAGATTGCGGCGCTTGAAACCCGTCTCGATGACCCCTCGTTGTATGACACGCCGGAGGGGATCCAGCAGGCGCAGAAGCTGGGGAAGGCGCTGGATGCGGCGCGCGAGGCGCTGGAGGGGGCGATGAACGCCTGGGGGGAGGCGGCGCAGGCCGTAGAGGGGTAGTTGGTAGTGGGGGCAGAGCCTCGGGAAAGTGATGAGGGGGCAGTAACGAACGAGTGGTAAGTGCGAAGGCTTACGACTTAGCACTCGTTGGTGACTGCTTCCTGAGGACTATCGCAGTTTGGACATCATCCTGCCGATGCATCGGGCCAGTGATGAGGGAGCAGTAACAAACGCGGGGTAAGTGCTAAGGCTTACGACTTAGCACTCGTTGGTGACTGCTTCCTCACGACTATCGCAGTGCTGAGAAAAATTTTTATCCAGGAGACTTTTTGTGATTCGCGGTCTAATACAACAGACGCTACTCCTTACGCTCACGGTGAGCGCCCTCGGCGCCCAGCCCCCCCGGACCCGCATTGACAGCTATAGCCTGCCCAATGGGCTCACGGTGCATCTGGTTGAGGATCATTCCTCGCAGGTCGTCGCCGTCGATCTCTGGTACAACGTCGGATCGCGCAACGAAGTGAAAGGGCGCACCGGCTTCGCGCATCTCTTCGAGCACATGATGTTCCAGGGCTCGGGGAACGTGAAGAAGGGCGATCACATGGCGCTCATCGGCAATGCCGGCGGCGAGCTCAATGGCTCCACCCGCGCGGATGTCACCAACTACTACGAGTATCTCCCGTCGAACCGGCTCAACCTCGCGCTCTGGCTTGAAGCCGACCGGATGCGCTCGCTCGCGATCACGCCGGAGAATCTCAAGAACCAGCAGGAAGCGGTGAAGGAGGAGCGCCGGCTGCGGGTGGATAACCAGCCGTATTCCGGCGCGCTGGTGGAAGGCTTACCCACGCTGTGGGATGCGACCGGCTGCTTCGCCTATTCGCATCCAAGCATCGGCTCGATGGACGATTTGAATGCCGCGACGGTGAGCGATGTGCAGGGGTTCTTCAATCTGTACTACGCCCCGAACAACGCGACGCTGGTCGTGGTGGGTGACTTCAAGCCCGCTGAGGCGCGGCAGATGATCGCGCAGTACTTCAGCAGCATTCCGCGCGGCAAGGAGGCCCCCGCCGTCCAGTGCACGCAGACGCTGGGTACCGCTGCGCGTCGGACGGTCTTCCCCGACAAGAACGCGACGCTGCCGGCGGCGCTCATTGCCTACCGTATTCCCGCGGTGAACCATCCGGACTATCCGGCGCTCGAGCTGCTCGGCACGATCCTCGGCGGCGGTGAAAGCTCGCGCTTTAATCGGGTCCTGGGCCGAGAGGCGAAGCTCACGATCGCCAATCAGGCGCTGGTGAATCCCTTTGGACCGACGCGCGGTCCCGGTGCCTGGGCCGCGCTCGCGGTGGCGAATCAGGGGGTGGCGATTGAATCGGCGGAACAGCTGATGATGTCGGAGATCGCCCGCGTGGCGACCGGCGGGGTGACCGATGCGGAAGTCACGAAGGCCAAGAACGCCTATCGCTATGGCAAAGTCTCTGAGCGGCAGCAAGCGCTTTTCTTTGCCGAAGCGCTGCACTTCGCCGCGATGTTTCTCGGTGACGTGAAAGCGGTGGACACCGATCTCGATCGCTACGACGCTGTGACCGCTGCGGATATCAAGCGGGTGGCTGCGACCTATCTGCAGCCGGCGAATTCGCTGACGCTCATCATTCAGCCGGAGAAGAAGTGATGCGCCGTATTGTGATGATGGCTACCGGCACGCTGGCGCCCACGTGGGCGGCCATGACGCTCCTGTCGGCGACGCTCCCTGCTGCCACCCTGATGGCACAGGGCGCCCCGACAACGCCGCCGGCGCCGCTCGCGCTCGCGCCGGCGCAGTTCCCACCGTTCCAGGAAGCCACGCTTCCCAACGGTCTGCGGCTCCTCGTCGTCGAGAATCGCAAGCAGCCGGTGATCTCGCTGTCGCTCTCCTTCGCGGCGGGCGCGGTGCAGGAACCGACCACGCGGCACGGACTCGCCGGCATGATGGCCGGGCTCCTCAGCAAGGGCGCCGGTACGCGCTCCGCCGACGACTTCTCGGCGGCGATTGAAGGCGTCGGTGGCGGCTTCTCCGCGTCGGCCGGTGATGACTTCCTCGGGTTGTATGTCAACACGTTGTCGCGCGATGCGGAGCTGGCCTTTGGATTGCTGGCCGACGCCACGATGCGGCCCACGTTCCCCGCGAGTGAAGTGGAGCTGCTGCGCACGCAGACGCTGTCGAATATTCAGCTCGGGAAGTCACAGCCCGCCGCGATTGCCGGCCGGTTGTACAAGCAGGCGATTTACGGTACGCATCCGTATGGCGTTGAGGCCGACGAAGCGTCGGTGAAGGCGATCACGCGCGATGATATCGTGGCGTATCACACGGCGCAGCTCCGTCCGCAGGGCGCACTGCTGGTGGTGGCGGGGGCGATGAATCTCGCGACCGCGAAGGCGCTGGCAACGAAGGCCTTTGCCGGCTGGAGTGGCTCAGCGCCGAAGGCCGCCGAGCTGCCGGCAGTGCCGGCGCGTACGGCGAACGAGCTCATTCTCGTGCATCGTCCTGGGTCGGTGCAGAGCAACGTGATTATTGGGAATACCACGTGGCTGCCGAGTGATCCGCGGAGCTATGCGGCGACGGTGATTAATGAGGTGCTGGGTGGTGGCAGTGAAGGACGGTTCTTCCGGATACTCCGTGAGGAGAAGGGATGGACCTATGGATCGTACTCGGGGCTGTCGCGGAAGCGGGGGATGGGGAATTTCCAGGCGATGGGTGAGTTCCGCACCGAGGTGACCGATTCGGCGGTGAAGGTGATGCTGGCGCAGATCCGCGAACTGCGGACGCAGCCGGTGCCCGCTGATGAATTCACGAAGCGGAAGGGGTCGCTGACCGGTCGCTTCCCACTCACCGTGGAAACGGCGGAGCAGGTGGCGGGGCAGGTGGCGACCGCGAAGCTGCTTGGGCTGCCGGCCGATTACGTCGCGACCTATCGGCAGAAGCTGTCGGCGGTCACGCCAGCGTCGGCGCAGGCGGCGGCTGCGGCGGCCTTCCAGCCGGACAAGGGCGTGATTCTGGTCGTTGGTGATGCGGCGAAGCTGTACGACAAGCTGCAGGGGATTGCGACGACGGTGCGGCTGGTGGATGTCGATGGCAAGGCGATCACACCGGAGGCGCTCAAGCCGAAGGCGTCGACGTTGTCGCTGAACTGGGCGTCGCTCGTGCCGATGGCGGACAGCTTTGTCGTGAAGCTGCAGGGGAATCCCTTTGGCTATCAGACGACGCGGCTCGAGCGCGACGGCGATGGCTGGCGATATGTCGAGAAGACGGTGCTGGGTCCGGTCATCAATCAGACCTCGACGGTGACGTTCAGTGCGGCCGGCGTGATGCGCACGTCGAAGCAGACCGGCACCGTGCAGGGGCAAGAGGCCATGATTGACGTCACGTATGCGAATGGCAAGGCGACGGGGACGTCGAAGACGCCCGGTCCGCAGGGTCCGACATCGATCACGGTGAACGGTGAGGTGCCGGCGGGGGCGTTCGATGACAACGTGGTGCCGGCGTTCATGCCGATCATGCCCTTCGCGGCGAACGCGAAGATTCCCTTCACGGTTTTTCAGAGTGGGAAGGGGAGCGCGAAGAACTCCGGGATCACCGTCGTGGGTGAGGAAGAGGTGACGGTACCGGCGGGGACCTTCAAGACGTACAAGGCGACGATTGATGGCGCGGAGCAGCCGACGTTCTTCTATGTGACGGTGGCGGCGCCGCATCGGTTGGTGAAGATCGCGCTGCAGGGTGCGCCGATCGAAATCGTGCTGGCGAAGTAAGTGCCGCTAATCCGGCGCGTGCGTGGGATGGTCCCGCTCCTGGTGGCGGGGCTCTCCCTGTGCGCGCCGGTGGCGAAGGGACAGGGGCGTGTCTCGCCGCAGGCGCTGGCCGCGTTGTTGGCCGATGCGAGTCGGCGCAATCGGGTGCCGGAGGCGTTGCGCAATTACCGCGCGGCGGTGGAGACGGATCTCAGCATTGTCATCCGTCAGGAAACCGGCAATGAACTGATTGGGTCGGAGGAACAGATTGCGAGCACGCTCCGCTGGCAGCGCGATGGCGCGGCGGAGCAGCATGTGGTGGGGTATCGCTCGCAGCAAACGGGGCCCAACATCTCCATGCTGTCGGCCTTTCCGGCGGGGTGGCTGATCCCCTCGCTCTATGGCAACCGGTTGCGCACGGTGTCGCGCACCGTCGATGACGAGACATCGGCGCGGGATTCCTCACTCACCGGGGAGGCGCGTCGTCTTGCGGAGCGTCTGGTGCGGCAGCAGGGGGTGCCGCGCGCGAATCCGGATACGCTGCTGGCGGTGCATCCGCTGGCCACCGATCGGCTGCAGTACTACGACTACACCGGTGGCGACACCGTCGTCACGATTCGCAGCGGGTCGCGGACGATTCCGATTGTTGCGGTGCGGGTGCGTCCGACCGCCGCGATGATGCAGCAGCAGCGGACGCCGGTGCTGCTCTTCGATGGAGAGCTGGGGCTCGACGCCACGACGGGGACGTTGGTGCGGATGCGCGGCAGCTTTGTGCGCTATGGGCCGCTGGTCACCGGTGGCAGCGGAGCGCGGGCGGCGGCGGTGGCGGCGCAGTCGCTGGTGCGGGAGGTGGTGGCCTTTATCGAACTCGAAAACGGCGAGCAGGCGGGGGCGTACTGGCTGCCGGTGCGGCAGCGGGTGGAGATCCAGGCGACATCGCCGCTGCTGGGTGAGAACCGCGCGGTGATCCGGCTGGTGTCGCGTTTTCGCGACGTGACCGTGAACGACAACACGGTGCGGTCGGCGTTGGTCGTCAGCAACGACACGCTGAGCCGGCTGCGGCGCGTGCGGCTGACGCTCGCGACGCGGGACTCACTGCAATCCTACTCGGCGTGGCGGAGTGCCTTTGGCGCGCTGGTGGAGGGGCTCCATGCCGACGATTTCCTGGAGGTGGGGCCTGATCGCTGGCGCCCCACGGGGGCGCCGCGCTTTGACTGGGGGACGACCTTCCGCACCGATCTCGTCCACTTCAACCGGGTGGAGGGGGTGTTTACCGGCTTTGGCGGGAAGTGGTCGTTGCGCGATGTCGCGCCTGGGGTGGTGGTGCGGGGCAACGTCGGGTGGGCCTGGCATGAGCAGGCGGTGCGGGGGCGGCTGTCGGTGGCGCGGACGGCGGGGCCGTGGACGATGGAGTTGCGTGGGGGGCGGACGCTGGACCTCACCAACGATTTCCGGATTGCGCTCGACTCCGGGAACAGCGCGTCGGCGTTGTTCGCGTCGCAGGATCCCTACGACTACGTCGATCGGCGGTTGCTGACGGCGGGGGTGGTGCGGGTGGTGGGTCCGCGGACGTGGGTGGTGCGTGGTGAGGTTGGGGTGGCGGACGACCGGTACCGGGGGGCGACGTATGCGCGGAGCCCGCTGGGCGGGTCGGCGTATCGCGCGAATCGCGGGGTCGATGCGGGTGGCTATCTGCGGACCGCGCTGCTGGCGGAGTGGCACCCCGATGTGAGTGTGGAGGGGGTGCGCCCGGGGGTGGGGTCGCGGCTGAGCTATGAGCGGGGCGACGGGACGCTGAATTGGCAGCGGATCGAGGGGCGGGTGGTGGTGCGTCGCCTGCTGGGTCCGTTGTTGGCGACGGTGCGGGCCGATGCCGGGGTGGTGCTGGGGGACCGGCCGCCGCCGCAACAGCTCTTTGAGCTGGGGACGCCGCAGAATCTGACCGGGTACAAGGACAAGGAGTTTGCGGGGAGCCGAGCGGCGATGCTGCGCGGGTCGGTGCAGTATCCGTTGAAGCTGTGGCAGCAGCCGATCCGGTGGCAGCGGCTGTTCTTTCCGGCGGTGGCGCCGACGGTGAGTGTGGGGGTGCAGGCCGGGTGGGCGGATGCGGCGACGGCGGGGGCTCGGGCGTCGATGGGGCGGCTGGTGACGCCGCCGGTGGTGATGGGGCTGCCCGTGCTGGCGGTGGTGCCGGTGTTCGCGCCCGGGGTGCGGGAGACGGGCGGGGTGCGCGGGGCGGTGTCGGCGGGGGTGCGGTTCTTTGGGGGCGGGGTGTTTGTGGGGGCGTCGCGGCCGGTGGACCACGGGGC
>JBEIUK010000048.1:0-15050 GCA_040374415.1 Gemmatimonadaceae bacterium
CATGCCGCGGGAGATCCCGGCCGAGCGTCCGCCCTGCACACGACTGTTGCTGGGGCCGCGGTAGCTTGGCTCGTCCTGCTTGTTCCCGTACACGTTGTACGGAATGAGGTTGTCGACCGTGACGTGGTAGATCTGCGCATTGCTGAGCCGCTGGCGGAACCAGGTGCGGCCACGGTTCTGGGTGATCGACAGCCCTTGATCGTGCGCAACGATCTGCCGATTGGCATTGGTGGGATCGATCCAGATGTCATGATGATCGCCGCCCGGCGCTTCCTGGCCAGTGACGGGAAGGAGCGTGCGCCCGCCGTCGATCGTCTTCGCGTAACTCGCGGTGAGAAAGTACGCCTCGTTGTCGTTGTCGGTGGCCACCGCCATCCGTGAGTAGTAGTGCGCGCGACCCATGGCATTGCGGTCGCGGGTCATGAGCTGCCAGTGATCACCGGTGTCATCGGTGCGCCAGAGCTGCCCACTTTCCGTGGCGTCACCATTGCTCGGGACGCCATCGCCTGTTTCGATCAGCGCGTAGTACCGTGACGGATTCGAGCGGGCCGATGCCAGTGTCACCTTGCCCACGGGCTTGACCGGCAGGCCATTCCCCTTGAGCCGTGTCCACGTCTGTCCGCCATCGGTGCTGCGGAAGAGGCCACTCCCGGGACCCCCGCTGAAACGCCCCCAGGTGTGAATCACCATCGTCCACATGCCGGCGAAGAGGATCCGCGGGTTCGCTGGATCGATCACCAGATCAGAGCAGCCGGTGTCTTCATCGATGAAGAGCACCCGCGTCCACGTCTGTCCCCCGTCGGTGGTCCGGTAGATGCCGCGCTCCTGTTGCGGACCGTAGAGCGTGCCGAGGGCGCAGGCGAGGACGATATCGGGGTTGGTGGGGTGCACGATGACTTTGGCGATGCGCCCCGTCTTTTCGAGTCCCATGAGGCGCCAGCTCTTTCCCGCATCGGTGGAGCGATAGATCCCCTGTCCGATGGAGACGTGTGAGCGGATGTGCGGTTCGCCGGTGCCAACCCAGACCACATTCGGGTCGCTGGGGGCGACGGCGAGCGATCCGATTGACTGCACCGGCTGCTCATCGAAGAGCTCGTCCCAGTGCACCCCGCCGTCGGTCGTCTTATAGAGGCCACCGGAGGCGGCACCGATGTAGTAGGTGAGCGGATCACCGGGGACGCCGGTCACGGCGCTGAAGCGATTCCCTTCGGGACCGATATGCCGCCAGCTGACGCCGCGGAAGGCGTCCGCGGTGACAGCTGGTGCGGCGGCATCGGCTGGTGCGGGGCGTCCGGTGGGGCGCTGTGGTTGTGCGTTGACCGGCCGAGCGGTCAGGACGCACGCGCTCAGGAGGACAGCGCGGAGAAACGGTCGGGGTGCAGCGGGATGCATGCGGACCTCTGGAGGAAAGGGATCTCCTATCCTACGGGTCCGCGACCTGGTCGTCAAAGTCTACCAGGGGGTTACCCGGTGAGACCCCGGTGGCTCGCTATTGTGACATTCGTGACGCAGCGGACGAGCAAGTTGATACAGCGGCGTCACCGGAATCGTGGGGAGCCGGGTGTTTCGTGTCGGGGTTCAACCCACGCGATCCACTCTCTGGAGTCTCCATGTATTCTCGTCGAACCAATTGGTATCAGACCGCCATGCTGACCATGGCGGGCGTCCTGATCAGCATCCCCGCCGTGAGTCACGCCCAAACGACGGCCGCGAAGAGCGATAGCGCCCGTCAGCTGACAAAAGTGACCGTCACCGGCGTCACCGGGCGGGGCAGTGCCCGCGCCGCCGCCGCCGTGGATACCGGTGTGCTGCGTGCCGTTGCCCCCGGGAGCAGTGCACTCAAGGTGATTGAACGCCTCCCCGGCGTAAACATGCAGTCGGTGGACGGCTTCGGCATGTATGAATGGTCGAACCGCGTCACGATGCGTGGGTTCCAGACACAGCAGATCGGCCAGACGATGGATGGCGTGCCGCTGGGCGATATGTCGTATGGCAACTTCAATGGGCTGGGCATCGGTCGTGCGGTGGACGCATCAAACATTGCGGCAACGGCCGTGACGCAGGGCACGGGTGCTCTGGGTACCGCGTCCGGGAACAACCTGGGTGGCGTGGTGCAGTACAACTCCGCCGATCCGTCGGCCACCTCGCAGTTCACGCTGCAGCAGATGGGTGGTTCGTACGCGGCCCGTCGGACCTCGCTGCGCTATGACCTCGGCCTGAAGCAGTTCGGCACGAATGGCTTCAACGCCTTTGTCTCCTTCTCCCGGTTTGATACCGACAAGTGGAAGGGGGGCGGTGACCGGTACTCCAATTTCCCCGGCGAACAGAACCTGTTCTTCGGGCAGAGCGGTTTGTTCGGTAAAGCTGGCCAGACCTGGCATGAGCAGTTCAATCTGAAGAGCACGCTCTTCCTCGGGGCGAACAAGATCACGGCGTTCTATAACTACGCCTCCCGGAAGGAAAGCGACTATATGGATTTGTCGCTGGATGTGTACAACAATGCATTCCCGGGCATCAAGCTGGGACCGATGTTCGATTACCTGACGACGTGGAGCGAGGCGAAGGCGTTCGCCATCAACCCGCAGCTGGTGGATGCGGCGTATTTTGCGTCGGCACAGGGGGGCCCGGATGGATCACCTCGCGTATCTGAAGGGGGAGTTCCAGCTGGCGGAGCAGGTGCGTCTGGAAGTGCAGCCGTACCTGCACCGGAATCGCGGTGCCGGTGATTGGCATGCGCCCAGCTACGGGGCGAGCTACAGCCCGGACCCCATCATGTTCCGGCAGTCGCAGTATCACTCGGACCGTGACGGTGTGACGGGCAAGCTGTCGGCCAATTTCACTCTGGGCAGCGTGCGGAATCAACTCGAAGCTGGCGGTTGGTACGAGTCCAATACGGTGAACAACCGCCGCCCGCGCTGGCGCATGGTGAATTACCAGAATGGTCCCGAAGTGGATTTCACCAAGGTGCTGCGTTTGGATTACGACCGTACCGGGACGATCGCCACGACGATGGCCTATGTGCAGAACACGAGCACGGCGCTGGATGGCAAGCTGGCCATTTCGTACGGCGCCAAGGTGCTGAACGTGTCCGCGGATTTCGTCAACAATGGTAACACGGCGGTGAGCGGCTTCACGGCCCCCATCTTTGCGGATCCTACGCGCCCGGCGTTGTCGGCGCCGACGAAGAGCGGTCTGCTGCCGCAGATTGGCGTGGTCTATAAGATCACCGCGCAGGATGAAGTCTTCGGCAACTGGTCGGAGAATGTGAACCAGTATCCGTATAGCCCCGCGGGCGGCGTGTATAACGCCAATCCGGCGACCTTCTCCTACTTCAAGGACAAGGCGAAGAACGAGCGGGCCACCACCATTGAAGGCGGTGTGCGTACCAAGCGTGGGGCCATCGAGGCCGGCGTCACGGTCTATACGATTGACTACCGCCATCGTCTGCTCGGCATCGCGCTCTGCCCGCCCACGGTCACCTGTGCCACGGGCTTCGGCAACGTGGGCAGTGTCACGTCGTCCGGCCTCGAAGGGGTGATGAACGCGGATCTGGGGAACGGCTTCCGCCTCTTCGCCTCAGCCACCCTCAATCAGTCCAAGTTCGGCGATGATTATCGCACGAATGAAAGCGATGCGAACTCCACGGTGCGCACGAAGGGGAAGTTTGTCCAGGATGCGCCGCAGCAGTTGGCGAACGTCGCCCTCTCCTATGGGCTGAAGGGATTCTCCACCTCGCTGAGCGGTCGGTATGTGGGGGAGCGCTACTTCACGTACACGAACGATCTCAAGACGGCGGGTGATGGTGCGGGCAAGGTGCCGTCGTACTTCGTCTCGGATCTGTCGGTCCGCCAGCAGCTTGGCAGCTTCGGGGCGCTGAAGTCGTTGGAGTTGCAGCTGAACGTGAACAACCTGCTCGATGCCCGCTACATCGCCACGATGGGATCCAATGGGTACGGGGCCATGGGGGATAATCAGACACTCCTCACGGGTTCCCCCCGGCAGCTGTTCCTGACGCTCAGCACGAAGTTCTAATTGCGGAGATGCGACCCCGGCAGACCGCAGGCATACACCATTCGTGTGTGCCGTGGGTCTGCCGGGGTGTTCCGTATCTACGGCCGAACCCGATCGCGCTCCACGAGATGACTCCAATAGCGCACGCGTTCCAAGAGCTGGCGCGGTGTGTCTGATGCGAACGGCGTCGCGGAGAGGGGGAGGGGGACCGGCTGCTCCCCGGTGAAGGCACGCCAGGCGCGAAACCGTGACGGATCCTCACGTGCTACGAGCAACGAGTAGCCGCCCCGATCGAGTCGCACCCCCCGGCTGTTGATCGAGACCGCCGCGCGTGCGCTGATGTTCGCGGTATCGAAGACGCTCCGCCCCATCGTGGTGAACGCCGCCGTATCACCAAGCCACGCCCACACCGTGGGGAGCAGATCCACATGGCTCGCGGTCATGGGATTCACACGCGGTGGGCCCACCAAAGCGCGTGGTCCATAAATCAGCGCGGCCGTTCCGACGAGTGCATCGGTGGGCGTCCCCGTCCACTGCCGATCATCGGCTTCATCGGTGCGGTCGGCGTGATCGCCCACGACGATCACCACGGTATTGCGCCAGCGGGGGCGGTTTCGAAGTGCCGCGATGACGCGCCCGATCTGGGCATCGACATTGCGCAGCACCCGATCGTATCGGGCCTGTCGCGTCGTCGCCGCGGTCGCGGTGTCCACCTCCGGGGCTGGATCCTCGAGCGTGTATGGCGTGTGCGTGCCGTTGGACGCGACGTAGGCAAAGAACGGCTGCCTCGGTTTCGTCGCATCGTGGGCGGCGACACGCTGCATCAGATGATCCATCACTTCGCGGTCGGAACGCGTGCGGAAATAAAAGAGCTGATTGCCGGGACGCTCGAAATCGAGCTCGTCGTACCAGCGACGCGCCCACGTGAGTTGGTTGTCGAAGCTGGGATTGCCGCCCCAGATCGCCATGGTGTGATAACCGGCGGTGCGCAGCCGCTGTGGCAGCGCGTCGACACGGAGCTCGGGATAGTTGGCAATGATGAAGCCGGTGCCGTGCTCCCACATGCCGGTGTGCAGCGTGATGAAGCCGCGCGGCGATGGCTCACCGCCGGCGATCCAGTGCGGAAAGGTGACGGCTTCGCGCGCCAGCGAATCGAGGTGTGGTGTGACCGACTGCCCGGCAGGACGCGGTGCGAAGCCCCAGCCCACGTCATGTCCTCGGAGGGATTCCACCGTGAAGAGCAGAATATCGGGGGGCGATGCCGCCGCGGCGCCGGCTTGCGGCACGGTCGACCAATCCGGCGTGTGCCAGAGTGGGGCCTGCTCGCTGGGCCACCGGCTCTGTCCCACCGGATCCAGCCACTGGCGCAAATCGTCGCGGGCGGCGCGCTCGTCGGCCGCGGTATACACGCGTGGGGTAATCATCGCCTCGCGCACGAGTGATTCCGCTGGCGAGAGCGCCATCACGCGCTGATGATCGAAGGCGATGCGTCCCGGAAGCTGACCAGCCACCGCCACCCCCATCCAGAGCATCGGGATACGCGCCGAGATCGGCGTGCGCGCCACGACGGCGCCTGGTCGCCAGGGCCAGAGCAGCCACACCGAGGTGCCCACGGCGAGTCCCAGCAGCATGGCGAGGGCCCCCGGCATGTCGAGCAGGGGCAGGATCCAGTCCGAGTTGATGACCTGCCCGCTGCCGTAGAGTCTTAGATGGGCGAGGGCGATCCGTTCCCCGCGGAATCGCTGCATCCCCAGATCGAGCTGCGTCAGCCACACGATGACTACGCAGAGCAGGACGCACATGGCGTCCACGATCGCTCGGCGGCGCGGCCACTGCCACGCGACGGCACTCCAGAGCGCGAGCAGCAGGGCCAGCGCCGAGAGGTAGAGCGGCAGTTGCAGCATGAGCGCGTTGCCCACGGAGACCTGCAACGGATGACCGGCCGGATCGTGGCCGATGTCATGGGCCACGAGGGCGATCACGGTCATGGCGATCATCCCCCAGGCGGTCCGGTGGAGAATGTCGCGTCGGGGGGCGGACGGTGAACTGAGCACCCGCGAAATCTACGGCGCTGCAGCTGCTGTCCCTCGGGGGACACCTGATGTGATGCGTTGACATCATAAAAATGATGCAATAACATCATTCATGCGCACAACCATCGATTTGGACGTCGAGCTCCTGCGACGGCTCCGCGAGGCCGCGCATCAGGACGGGGTCCCGTTCCGCACCATGTTGCACCGGGTGCTCCTCAGGGGGCTTGAGCCGCAGCCGCCCGCGCCGTTCCACTGCTATCAGACGCCAACCTTCCCGCTTGGTCAGGTACGGGAGGGGATCGACCTCGACAAGGCGCGATGGGTGGCGGATGCGCTGGAGGACGCCGAGCTGCTGCGGAAACGCGATGAGGGGCGCTGACCTGTGATTGTGGTGGATACGAACCTGCTGCTGTACGCGGTCGATGCCTCGTCACCGCGTCATGCGCTGGCGCGCCAGTGGCTGGACGCGACGATGCAGGGCGACGAGCCGGTTGGCTTCGCGTGGGCTGCCCTGTTGGGTTTCGTGCGCATCAGCACGAATCCCCGGATCTTCGAGCACTGCCTGCCGCTGGAGCAGGCGCTGGGCATCGTCTCGCTCTGGTTGCAGCAGCCGGTTGCCACCGTGGTGGAGCCGGGGGAACGCCACTGGGAGATCTTGCAGACGCTGGTACGTGAGGCCGGTCGCGGTGGCGCGCTGGTCACCGATGCGCATCTGGCCGCGCTGTGCATTGAGCGGGGGGCGACGCTCGCCTCTGCGGATGGCGATTTCACCCGGTTCCGTGGGCTCCGCTTTCTCAATCCCTTGGTGTAGTCTCCACGCTCGTACCGACTGACTCCCTCTGCTTGGCTCCTTATGCGCCTCATCGTCCGTTCCCTGCTGTCGGGTGCTGCCATCACCCTGCTTACCGCGCCGCTTTCGGCGCAGCCCCGCACGGCCAACGCGACGCCAGCGGTTGCGGCGGTGTCGGCACCGATTCGCATGCTGTGGATCGGGAACAGCTACACGTATGTGAACGATCTACCGCGCACGCTGACGTCGCTGGCGATGGCAGCGGGTGAGGATCGCCTGCCGGCGATTACGGCGGTGCTGAAGGGCGGGCAGTATCTCAAGGGCCACACGCAGCGCAAAGATCTGCCCGCGCTCATCGCGGAGGGGTGGGACTACGTCGTGCTGCAGGAGCAGAGCACGACGCCCATTCAACAGCCGGATTCGTTGTGGAAGTATGGGCAGCAATTGGGACAGCTGGCGAAGCAGGCTGGCGCGAAGGTGCTGCTCTATGTGACCTGGCCCCGTCGTGACACGCCGAACACGTCGGATGCGATTGTGGCTGCATACAGCCAGCTTGCGCAACGTCTCGATGCCACGCTCGTGCCGGTGGGTCCGGCATGGATGGCGATGCGGAGCGCGATGCCCGGCGCCGAGCTGTACATCGATGACGGGAGTCATCCGACGCCGATCGGTACGTATATCGCCGCCGGCGTCTTTTATCGCACGCTCTATGGCAAGCCGGTGACAGGGCTCCCCGCGGTATCGTATCTCGTGCGCGGCAACCGGTATCTCCCCGATTCGCTCCCGATGGCCGTACGGCCGTTTACGTTGCCGGCCGATCAGGTCGCGGCGGCGCAGAAGGCGGTGGACCAGGTGACGGTGAAGTCGCCGCGCTGAGCAGACGGAACCGTGCCGTCTGGTGATTAGCGGAGCACGAGCAGCCGCTGCACGCACCAGACGGTACCCAGGGCGGCCGCCAGCCACGAAAGGACTCGTGGGCTCCGAATCGGCGTGCTCCAGAACGACGGCTCCTCGCCCCGATCATCGCGCGCCACGGGCCACACCGTCATGCTCAGAGCATTGAGCAGGAGCACGGTAAGCAGGAACGCCCCCTGCCCGATTTCAATGCCCACGTTGAAGCCCACGAGACTGCTGATGCGGGTCGTCCCCTGCACCCCGAGGTCACTGAGTGCCGCCGCGAAGCCGAGGCCATGAAGGAGACCGCAAGCAAAGACGATGGCGATCTGACGACCGGGGTGCTGGACGCCGCGTCGGCGGAGATTCCCCACGGCCATGAGGACAATGGACGCGGCGATCAGCGGTTCCACGATGCGTGCTGGCAGCTGCACGACGTTGAAGAGCGATAGCCCCAGCGTGATGCTGTGCGCCATCGTGAAGCTGGTGAGGACGCCCAGCCAATAGCGCCACCCGGCGGCGGCGACGATGATCGTGAGCAGGAAGAGCAGATGATCGACGCCGCCCAGAATGTGCATCACGCCGAGTCGGAGATAGTCGAGCGCGATCTGCCATGGCGCACGGAAAAAGGTGTGCGCGTGACGTCCCGGTGTGAGCACGGCCGCTTCCGCGAGCGTACCACGCGTCGCCTTGAGGGTGAGCTGCTGCTCGTTGGCGGCGGTGCCGAAAATATCGATATCGATATGTAATGCGGTGGGCGGGACCAGAAAGGTCGCCTTCATGAGCACCAGCACATGCGTGCTGCCGGCGGTGGAGCTGCTGTCGCGCTCATCGGCGTCGCTCATTGGCATGAGGAGATCGAGGCGACCAGCGACCCCCGCATTCGTGAAGTGCACGCGCTGCGCGAGCGCTGCCTGGAGCGTCGTCATGTGCGCGGTCAGCTCCGCATTGGACAGCCGCCCATCACGATTGTCATCGATGCCGGTGAATCCCGACACCGGGAGCGAGAGGGCCGCGAAGACGGCGTTCTCGAGGATGTTGAGCGTGCCGCGCTGCGCCGGCATGAGATGGGCCCGGGCGACCGCGGTGAGGCTCACGAGCAGCGCCCCCGCCCCCATCAGGCGGCGGACCAGTAACGGCCCCCGCCACAGCCGGCCAGTCATCACGGCGGCGGGGGACCGCCGCCGCCACCGAGTCGCGTGCCCGTGAAGCAGCGCTGGATGTAGGGATAGCTCTCGGTGATGTAGTAGTGGTAGATCCCGGTGGGGAACTCCGGGGTGACCCCGGTGCGCCCGTTGCACTCATCGAGATCACCGGAGCCGGCCACGTATTCGTAGTCCTGCTGAAAGGTCCCCATGGGGAAGATGCTGACGGCGGGCCGGCCGGCGTCTGGGGTCGCCTTCTTCTGCCAGCTCCCCTTCATCAGCTTGAGCGCCGATCCGGCGTTCGTGGCCACGCTGTAGCCGAAGCGGGCGTAGATCGGAAAGCCATCGGCCGCCCATCCCACCAGGATCATCCCTTGGCCACTGTTGGCTTTCGTGATGACCCCTTCGGGCATGCCGTGATAGTGATAGGCGCCATCGGGCTGCACATGCGCGTTGTTCTCGTCGGTGCCAAAGGTGAAGGCGCCACCAAGCGCTTCAATGCGCCACGGGTCCTGACCGGCCACGGCGACGCAGCCGCCACCGGGGAGCGTGGAGGTGGCATCGGAGCGACAGGTCCCAGCGGTGCCGGGATCGAACTTCACCGAGTTGATCGCGTAGCCGATGGGCTGCATCCCGGCGCCGGAGGCCGTGCCCGTGTTGACCGGATTCAGCGAGAACGTCGCGGCGATCGTTTGCTTGCCGATGGGCGTGGCAAAGTTGCCACCGGTCACGGCATGATCCGGAATGCCGTTGCCGGCGAGCGCGCGCGTCGTGCCGCTGCAGCTCCAGGCATAGGTACTGGTCGTGTTGACCTTGGGGCTGGTGTTGATGCCCGAGTAGCTGAGGGTACACCCCACCCCAGCGGTGAGCCCGGTGGCGGTCGGGGTGGAGCCGCCGGTCGTCCCACCAGTCGATCCACCGGTGGATCCGCCCGTGGTGGCGGGTGCCGACGGGCTGTTGCCGCCGCAGGCGGTGAGGACGGTGATCAGTAGAGAGGCGGAGAGTCGGCGCACGAGGCGTGGGAACGGGAAACGAGCGGTAGTGGCTGATCGCGCCGGAGAGCGCTGACGTCAGTGATTGGACGCCGAACGGGTATCGGTGTTAAGGTGGCGGGTGCGTTGATCCTCCACCAGTTCTCTTTTGCGTGAGCTCCGATGGCGAACCGCTGGTCGTATGCCCCGTGGGGCGCCGCATTGGTGCTGTTGCTCAGCATCCCTGTAGGTGCGCAGCAGGCCGGCCCGGTGGTTCCCGCCGCACAGACGGATTCCCTGCGGCGGGTGCGTCGAATTCCCTTCGATTCCCTGGCCGCATCGACGACGCAGCAGCTGTCGCTGTCCGTGCTCTCGCGCCGCTTTTCCGTGGAGGGGGTGCCGGTCAGTGAACTGATGGCGCCCTTCGAATGGCGGGTCACGGCCCCGCATCTCGCGGCGATGGTCAGTGGGTCACCGATTCGCTTTGCCGTGGACCCCACGGTGATGCGCTCGTGGACGCCGACACAGCTCGAGGTGGATCTGGTCCCATGGGCCGGCGATACGCTGATCCTCTACGGACAAACCGGAAGCCGCCCCGTCAATCTGGATACGCTGCAGGGCGAAGCGATTGGGACGGTCAGCACGAGCGTGCTCGATGTCGGCGCGATGGAGCTGGGCGTGCCGGCCCATCTCGGCGCGCGGCTTGTCGTCGGCCGCCCGGTGGGCGCGATCTATCTGGGGGCCACGGCGGGGGTGGAGCGGGATGCCCGCCCGCCCGCCACTGGCCTCGCATGGTATCAAGGGACGACGCTGAGCGGATCGCTGACCGCCGCCATCCCCATCGGCCGTCAGCGGCTCGCGGTGAGTGCGTATCTCAGCCAAAGCCAAACCGACTCGTTGGGGGGGCTCAATCAGTTTCCCGGTGGTGGCACGCGTGGGCTGACCGCGAGTCTGTCCGGGGAGACCGGGACGGACAGCACAATCGCCTATGCGATCGACGCCTATTACGAGCGGCCCTTTGGCAATACGCGCAATGATCAGGTGACGCGCGCGTTGCCGTTGGGGACGTACTCGGGCTGGTCGGCGTCGGCCGATCTCGCGACAGGGCGCGTCACCTGGACGCCAACGCTCAGTTGGGCCCGTGAGGCCAGCGACGCGACTGTCCGCGTCCGCCAAGGGCTGCAGTTTGTTTCGACGACGCTCCACAGCTCGGCCACGAGTTGGACCGCGGATCTCGTCGCGGATATCCCACTGCCCCACGGCCTCTCGTTGCTCCCCCGGCTCGGCTACACGACGGGCGGCTTTGTCTCGCGCCTTGATCCGGTCGCCGGGCGCGTGGTGGTGCGTCCGGGTCGACCCGCGCCGGCGACAGTGGGGTACACCTCGCGTACGCCGCTCACCGGGTTCTGGAGTGGGATTGGGTTGCAGCTGAACTTCTAACCCTTCACCACCATCGGCGGTGGCGCGGCGCGGTCGCTACCGTGTGTTCGGCATCCAGCGCACCTTGTACACCTTCTCCCCGGGCAGCGTGATCTGCCCCGCCGGATTGAGGAAGTGCAGCACGTCGCTCCACCACTGGTCGCCTTCTCCCTGAATCCAGAGGAGACGCCCCGTCGCGGGGTCCACATGGATGGATTTCACCTTCGGGATATCGCCGAGCACTGGATGCCGCGTGAAGGTGTGCGCATCGCGATCGAAGAACCAGACATGCGCCGCCGTCGCCAGCGTTAACAGCGGCGAGTTGGGGACCGGGAGCATATCGTGTCCGTTGATATCTGGCAGCGCGGCCACGACCTCGGCCGACAGCTTCGGGCTCGCGCTGTTCCAATCGGTCAGCCGATAACCCACGACATCCTTCTGGGAATCGGCCCAGAGCAGTTGTCGCTCGGCGTCCCAGATGACGGCATGTGGCCACGGCGTATCCACATGAAACAGCTCCTGATCGGAGCGCGCGAGGTCATAGACGCTCAGCCGATCGCCTTGCCCATTGTTGGCATGGGATGCGGCGATGACCACGCGTCCCCCCGGGAGCAGTTCGATGGAATGACCATTCAGCGCCGTCGCATAAAATTCCACGCGTCCCGTGGCCCGCTCAATCACTGCCGCCCCATTGGATGACGAGGCGATCAGGATGCGGGCGCCGCCATCGGCCGGTTTGCATTCGGCGATCGTCTGATACTTCCGACGCATCGCCTCCGGGAGCTCTGGGCGATTCGCCGCGCGCCAGCTCCACACCTTCTGTGGCACGGCCCCGCTGAGATCGAGAATGAAGAGCTCATCGGCGCCACAGACGATCACTTCCTGTTTGGGCGGCATCGCCGAGGGACGCACTGTCGGCGTCATCGCACCGAACGCGAAGAGCACGAGGGACCACAGCCGCCACGGCATCATGCCTCCCGTGGCCTCCGCCACGCATACCATTCTCGAACGGGGGTCCATCCGCTGATGTCGGTCACCATCGGGCTGAGCGTACACCCCGTCTGCTCCTCAGTGAGCGTCCGGAAGTGCTCATCGATCTCCGCCAGCAGGTCGCGCGTCTCGCGCGTCACTGGCTGGGTCTGGAGTCGCTTGGCGATCTCGTGGCGCAGCAAGACCTCGGTCACGAACTCCTCTGTGGTGACCGGCTGGCGTTCGAGATAATCGACAGTGCGGGCCCATTGGGCGAGTAGAACCGGCAGGGTCATCCGCTCCCAGTTCATCCATCGACTCCGGCGGCACCCAGGGCGTCAGCGGGGGCTTTGGGCGCGAGAATCATCTGCGTGCACCGAAAGAGCGCCAGCGTCTTGCCGCTTTCCCGGTGCGTCACCACGGCGTCCCATACCTGCGTGGTACGGCCAAGGTGTGCAGCCGTCGCCGTGCAGGCGAGGGTCCCATCGCGGGTGGTCCCCAGATGATTGGACTTGAGTTCCACGGTCGTAAAGCCGGTCGCACCCGGTGGCAGGTTCATGACGCAGCCAAAACCGGCACAGGTATCGGCGAGGGATACAATGGCACCGGCATGCAGGAAGCCATTGGGGGCCATGAGCTCCGGGCGTACCGGAAGCTCCGCCGAGATCGTTCCGGGCGCGGCCTGGACGAACACAATGCCCAAGTGCCCCGGGAAGTGTCCCTGCGCACGTTGATTGAGCTGGTCGAGGGTGAACATGGCCGTAGAGTTTAGGGGGGCTGCCGAGCCTCCGCTATGGTGATGATTGGGGATGGGACCGCTCCCGCCACCCCGGTGCCTGCTGCTAGCATTCGGGGATGGGAATCATCCAGGCCTCCATCCCGATCTTCTTTCTGCTCCTCACTCTGGAAATCCTCTGGAGCCAGATGACGGGGCAGCGCGTCCTGCGACTGAACGACGCCCTCTCCGATATTGGCTGCGGGATTATGAGCCAGATGGCGGGGATCTTCGATAAGGCCATCACGCTGGGCGTGTTTATCTGGATCAGCACGCACATCGCGCTGCAGCAGTGGCTGCCGTCGGTGCCCGCCTGGGTGGAACGGGCGCCCTTTGCCGGCGGTGTGATGGACGGCGCGGCGATGATCAGCTGGGTGGTGGTCTTTGTGCTGGTCGACTGCTGCTATTACTGGTCGCACCGGCTATCACACGAGATCAATGTCCTCTGGGCGGGGCATGTGGTGCATCATCAGAGCGAGGAGTACAACCTCGCGGTGGCGCTGCGCCAGGCGACGATTGGCAAGCTGATGACCTGGGTCTTCTATGTGCCATTGGCGCTGCTGGGCGTCCCGTGGCGGATGTTTGTCACGGCGTATGGCATCAATCTCGTCTATCAGTTCGTGCTGCACACGCGCACGGTGGGGAAGCTCTGGGCGCCCCTTGAATGGCTGATGAACACGCCGAGTCATCATCGCGTGCATCATGGGGTCAATCCGAAGTATCAGGACAAGAATTACGGCGGCGTCTTCATTGTCTTCGATCGCTGGTTTGGCACCTTTCAGGTGGAAGAAGAGGAAGTGGTCTATGGCGTGACGAAGCCACTGCAGCGATGGAATCCGATTGCCGCGAATCTGCAGGTGTTTGCACAGATCTGGCAGGATGCCCGTCGGGCCACGCGGTGGGCCGACCGGTTCCGCATTGTCTTTGGTCGCCCGGGGTGGCGGCCGCCAGAGCTCGGGCTCTCTGAGGTGCCGAAGCCGGTCTCTGCGGACACCTTCGTGAAGTTTGATCCACCACTCCCCGCGCCGCTCGCCACGTACGGGTTGGTGCAGTTTGTCGTCGCCACCATCTCGGCGGTGCTGTTGTTGCGTCGAGCGGCGACGTTACCCGTGGGGCAGTCGGCGGCAGCGGCGTTCTTTATCGTGGTCGCGCTGGCGGGTGTCGGAGGAATCTTTGAACGGGCGAAGTGGGCGCGTCCGCTCGAAACCGCACGGCTGGTGGCGCTGGGGGTGGCCGGGGTCGTGATCGCTGTGCTGGCGCCGGCGCTGGCGGTGGTGGCCTGGAGCGGTGTGGCGCTGGCGGTGGGGTCCTTGTTCGTGTTGTGGCGCTATCGGCATGCGCTGACCGAGCTGGCGCTGTCGCCGGTGATGTGACCGCCGTTATACTCGAGGATGCGTGTAGCCATTGTCGGAGGCCCCGGGATCGGGAAGAGCACCCTCGTGCGCCAGCTGGGTGACCTGTATCGCCATGGGTCCTATGGCGAAGGGGAGCAGGGCGTGTGGGATCCGCGGGTGCTCGCCGATATCGAGGCGGGGCGGAATCCGGTTGGCGTGACGGCCTACTTCGCGTGGTTGTACGATGCCAACTACCGGCATGCGGCGACGCACGACAGCCCGGAATCCGTCGTGTTTATCGAAGGGTCCCGGCTGACGCTTGAAGCGCATATCGCCGAGTATCCTGAGGCGGAGCATGAGGCGCTGCGCGAGGTGTTAGTGATTGGTGAGCACTGGTCTCCGGATCGCACCATCGTGCTCACGTCGAGCACGGACACCATCGAGAAGCACATTCGTCAGCGGCGCCGGCCCCATGAAGAGCGCGAGCGCATGGTCGCCCGCTTTCAGATGATTGATGCGGAGTTCCGTCGATTGGCGCCGACCTACCCAGGTGCGGTGATTGTGAACCGTGACGGGATGGAGTTTCACACGCGGGATGGCCTTGAAGCAATCATCGCCGCCGCAGGGTTGCCGCGCTTCCGCGAGATTCCCTACGAGCCGATGACGCGCTTCGTGATGCCGTCGTAGGGCACCGGCGGTTTGCACAGCA
>JBEIUK010000234.1:0-4411 GCA_040374415.1 Gemmatimonadaceae bacterium
CCGTCGCGCTCCACGCGTCGTCGGCGTCGAGATCATGCAGCGCCCCGCCCAGCTGCAGCGGATCCCCGTCGAGCGGCTGATAGCGCCAGCGGGCATCGTGATGGGCCGCCGAGCGCGCGACCAACGCACTCCCGCGCACGGGGTGCATCACATGGACCGTGTGTGCGTCGAGTGCCACACTCACCAAGTCCATCGCGGGGCGCGTCAGCAGCGCCGCGCGCAGGGCGTCCCAGCGCGCGGCCAACGTCGGCCACCAGTGGCGACGACGGGTACTGGGCTCGCAATACAGATGCGCCATGGCGTTCCCACTCACCATGAGCGCGACGTCGGGGCGGCGCCGCAACAGCTGCGGATGCGCCCGCACACGGAGCCCGCGGTCTTCCAGCCACTGCTGCAGATCCTCATGCAACGAGACGGGTGCATGGCCATGATCGCCCACCACCCACACGCGGAGCCGGTCCTGATCGCCCTGCGCCGCCGCAATCGCCTGCGCCCGTGCGACGGCCCCATCGACGTCGCGGATCCCCTCGCGCACGATCTCGGCGTCACTGCCATACGCATGCGAAAACTTGTCCGGGGTCACCACCCCCAGCATCGCCAACCGGGGTCGAACAGCCGCAAAGCGCTCGAGGAATGCGTCAATCGCGGTGCGCTCCATCGCCCGCCAGCCATGCACATCGCCGCGGAAGTGGACACGCATCGCGCGCAGCATCCACGAGAACCCGCGGCCAATGCGTCCATGCGTCGCCCCACGTCCGAGCAGCATGAGCCCGGCCAGCGACGGCGTGGCGAGATCGAACAGCGTGGGAAACGCCGCATCGACGTCGCCGTCCATATGCCAGATATCGATCCCCACATAGCTGCGCGCCTGGCCCAGCGCCCAGGGAATCCGGCCACTGCGATCGAACCACCGGAGCCCCGGCAGCCCGACATGCGCCGGATGCCGTCCCATCACGAAGGGCACATACGCTGGGCCCGTCACCGACGGAAACGACGCCGTCACGGTGTGCAGCCCACCGCGCTCACGGAGACGGGCCAACGCGGGGGTCCGCCCCCGATCGAGTTCGTCGGCCAGCACATCCGGGCGCACGCCATCGGCCACCACCACCAGCAGCCGCGGCGCCCCGGCGATATCATCCGGTATCGTCCGGTTCCTCGTCACGTGCCGCTCGGTCGGAGCGCACCGATCCACCGCTTGGGAGTCCCTGTCGTCATGGCCAAGTCACGCCTCTCGCCACCCCGTCTCATCGATCAGGCCATTCGCGACCGGCCCATGCTGACGGAAGATGAGAAGCTGCTGCAGCCCGCCCAGCCGGATCAAGGCGCGTTTACGCACTCGGACCCGTGGCGCGTCATGCGCATCATGTCGGAATTCGTGGAAGGCTTCGATGCCCTCGCCGACATCACCAAAGGCGTCACGATCTTCGGCTCGGCGCGCATTGGTCCCGATGATCCGCACTACGCGGCGGCGCACGAAACGGCGCGCCTGCTTGCGGCGGAGGGCTTCTCCATCATCACCGGCGCCGGCCCTGGGGTCATGGAGGCCGCCAACAAAGGGGCGAAGGCGGGCGGTGGGCACTCGGTGGGATGCAACATCGAGCTCCCCTTCGAGCAGGGCGCCAACCCGTTCGTCGATACGCTCGTGCACTTCCGCTACTTCTTTGTGCGGAAGACGATGTTCATCAAGTATTCGAATGCGTTCATCATCTTTCCCGGCGGCTTTGGGACTCTCGACGAACTGTTTGAGGCACTGACGCTCATCCAGACCGGGAAAATCTATCAGTTTCCCGTGGTGCTCTTCGGTACCGCGTACTGGGATGGGCTGCTGCAGTGGATCCGGTCGCGGGTCGCGGCGGAGGGAAAAATCTCTGCCGGGGATCTGGATCTGTTGGTGATCACCGACGATCCCGCCGAGGCAGCACAGGCGGTCATCGAGGCCCACGCCGCGCACTCGGCGACGAAGCTGGCGCCAAGCCCGGAGTGAGTCGGAGACCACTTACCGCCCGCGCAGGATCGCGCGGATCAGATTGTCCGGCGAATACTCGCCGCGACTGTACCAATGGGTCATCGGTCGGGGGCCCAGCAATTCCGCCCGAATGGCCCCAAGCGACCGGCCCGCATCAGCCAGCGCTTCCGTCTGACTGATCAGCGACGTCAGCCAGTCGGCCTTGGCCTGCAGGAGCGCCACGCCATTGGGCAACAGCCCCCGGTGCGCGCAGAAGACGCGTACCGGCCCGAGTGCCAACAGCGACTGGATCGACTGCACTTCCGCGCGCGGATCGATATACGGGTGCCCGAGCCGGACTTTCACGCCGAGAAACAGATCGCCCGCGAAGAGTGTCCGCGTCTCCGCGTCCCAGACGACGTGATGATCCGGGGCATGGCCGGGCGCGGGGATCAGGAAGCATGACGGATCGGTGAACGGCAGGATGTCCTGCTGGAGCCGAGGCGTGCGTTGCCAGGTGAACTGCCGATAGAGGCCGATGGGGGGCGCCTGCGCGAGCAGGCGCTGCGTGGCCGGGGCGATCGCCATCGGGAGGCGTCGCGCGGCGAGCCACGGAACGTTGCCGGCATGATCTTCGTGGGCATGCGTGACGAAGACGCCACGCACCGGCTGGCGCGCCAGAATGGCCCGAACCTCCCGGAGCGCGGCCGAGAATCCGGTGTCAATCAGGACCCCGCGCACCTGAAAGATGTGGACGCCGAAGTCGATCAGGCGGCTGCGCCACCAGGAGAGGCGGTACGCGGTAACATCGTCATGCCGGGTGGTTTCGATCACCCCGTAAGATAGCCGATCGCGCGCGCCGAATCGTGTCCGGGAAGACGCCAGAAGGGACGCCTATGGGGTTGAACCCCGGTCCCGTCTGGCCATATTTCATCCAGAACCGCGCCCGGCCCCACACAGCCGGGCGCGCGCCATTTCCCCCGGGGTGCGCCGCCGCACCCCGACCGGTCACTCCGGCCCGACTCGTGCGCCGCGCCCGGCGCCGCGCCGACCTCAGCACCATTTCTCATGTTTCAGGAACTCATTGCCAAGATGGCCCGGGAAGTCGAAACGCTCAGCTTCGAGCTGAACGTCACGATCCCGAATGAAATTCGCAAAGCCGTCGAGCTGGGCGATCTGAAGGAAAACAGCGAGTACAAGGCCGCCCTCGAGCGCCAGCAGTTTGTGCAGGCTCGGCTCGGGCAGCTCACCCAGCGCGTGACCAAGCTCGCGAATATCGACATTGCGCAGATCCCGGCCGACAAGGTCGGGCTGGGCTCCCGCGTTGTGGTACGTGACGAGCAGAGCAGCAGCATTGAGCACTACGAGCTCGTCTTTGGCGATGCTGGTGAACTGCAGGACGGGCATGTCACCATGGGCTCCCCCATCGGCCGCGCGCTGCAGGGGAAGGCGGTGGGCGAGCAGGCGATCCTCAAGCTCCCGACGCGTGTCCGCCGGTTGGTGATTGAGCAGCTGGTCACGATCCACGATCGCAGCGCTGACGACCTGGTCTGAGGAGCGAATGACGGAGAAGATGACGATGTATCGCGCGCAGTACGCGATGCGCGGCCCCGTGCCGCAGGAGGTCATTGCCTGTGAACCGTTCGCGCTACCGGCGCCCGGGGCGGGCGAAGCGCTCATTGCCATGCTCGCCGCCCCGATCAATCCCAGTGATGTCCTGACGCTGACCGGGCACTACGGCATGCTGCCGCCGCTCCCTGCAGTGGGGGGCAACGAAGGCATCGGGGAGATCGTGGCGGTGGGGGAGGGGATTCCGTATCCCGTTGGCACGCGCGTCCTCATGCCACTCGGTGGTGGCACGTGGTCCACGCATGTGCTGGCCCCGGCGGCGGCGCTCATTCCGCTTCCGACGGAAGGCGATGTCCTCCAGCTGTCGATGCTCGCGGTCAATCCGCCCACGGCATCGCTGCTCCTCTCTGAGTACGTCGATCTCCAGCCCGGCGAGTGGGTCATTCAGAATGCGGCCAACTCTGCGGTTGGGGCGTATGTCACGCAGCTGGCCCGCGCCCGTGGGCTGCGGGTGGTGAACGTCGTGCGCCGGGCCGATGCGCTGGCGGAGGGCGCGGAGACGGACGTTGTGCTGGTCGATGGTGCCGATCTCGCCGAGCGGGTGGCAGCGGCCACGTCGGGGGCAAAGATCCGGCTGGCGCTCGATGCGGTAGGGGGCTCGGCCACCGACCGTCTCGCGCAGGCACTCGCCGTTGGCGGGACGGTGGTGAACTACGGAGCACTTAGCGGCGAACCCTGCAAGCTGTCACCGGGGACGCTCATCTTCCGCGACATCACACTGCGTGGCTTCTGGCTGGTGACCTGGATGCGACGGGCCACGCCCGCGCAGCTGCAGGCGCTCTACGCCGATCTCACGCATCGGATCGCGCAGGGGGCGCTCTCGGCGCCGGTGCAGGC
>JBEIUK010000143.1:0-7788 GCA_040374415.1 Gemmatimonadaceae bacterium
ACGTCGCGCGTGCTCGCCTGGTGTCAGGGGCTCCTGATGGTCGGGATCGCGTGGGGCGCGGCGGTGATCTACAAGGCGCTCCCCAACTGGCCAATCAATCCGTCGCTCGCGCCAAGTGCTTGGTTTGCGCTGCAGATGGATCTCGCGCGCGCGGCACTGGTGGTGCTGCCGTCGGCGCTGCTCTGGGGGGCGAGCTTCCCGTTGGCGCTCGCCGCGATTGCGCGCCCGGGTGATGACACGTCGCGTGTGGTGAGCCGCGTGTATGCAGCAAACACCGTGGGATCGATTCTGGGGGCGACGGTGTGCAGCCTGCTGCTGGTGCCGGCGCTCGGGACCCGCGATGCGCAGCGCGTGCTGATTGCGCTCGCGGCGCTGTCCGCGTTTGTGCTCACCTGGCGGATGGCGGGGCGCTCCGTGATGTCGATGGTCGTGCCGCCGGTGTTGGCGGGGCTGTTGATGGCCGCCGTCCCGGCGCTTCCCGGCGAGCTCGTGGCGCATGGGCGCTACACGGTCACCTGGCTTGGGAAGACCGATATCCTGTATGTGGGTGAAGGGATGAACAGCTCGGTCGCGGTGACTCGGCTGTTGAGCAGTGGCGCCACACAGTTTCATGTGAGCGGAAAGGTCGAGGCGTCAAGTCTCCCGCAGGATATGCGACTGCAGAAGATGCTCGCGCATCTGCCGGCGCTGGTGCATCCGAATCCGCAGAGTGTGCTGGTGGTGGGCTTTGGCGCCGGGGTGACGGCGGGGTCATTCCTGCCGTATCCGAGCGTGAAGCGGCTGGTGATCTGCGAGATCGAGCCGCTGATCCCGAAGGTGGTGAGCACCTGGTTCACCGAGGAGAACAATCATGTGACCACTGACCCGCGCACGCAGATTTACTTCGACGATGCGCGGAGCTTTGTGCTCACAAGCGACGAGCAGTTTGACATCATCACCTCCGATCCGATCAATCCGTGGGTGAAGGGGGCGGCGTCGCTCTACACCCGCGAGTACTTCGAGTCCGTGAAGCGGCACCTCAAGCCGGGCGGCGTGGTGACGCAATGGGTACCGCTCTACGAAAGCACGCTCGAGGCGGTGCGGAGCGAGCTCGCGACCTTCTTTGCGGTCTTTCCGCAGGGCACCGTTTGGGCGAATCTCGTCGATGGCCGTGGCTACGATGTGGTGCTGCTGGGGCAGAATGGACCCACGCGGATTGACATCAACGCGATGGGGCAGCGCTTTGCCGATGCCGGCTATCAGAAGGTGGGATCCCAGCTGATGGCCTCGGGCTTCCAGTCGCCGCTCGATCTCTTCGCGACCTATCAGGGGAGCGGGGCCGATCTCGCCGGCTGGCTCAAGGATGCGGCGATCAACACCGACCGCAATCTCCGGCTGCAGTACCTCGCCGGCGAAGGACTCAACAACTACACCTCGGGGGAGATCTCCGATGCGATCACGAGCCATCGGAGTTTTCCGGAGTCGCTGTTTGTGGCCGATCCGGCGTGGATGAGCGAGCTGCGCCGACTGATCGGGGGGAAGTAGGCAGCGCTTACTACTTATCACTCGTCTGTTACTGCTCCCTCATCACTCCGTCGAGTCGTTCTGCATTCGACAATGTTTGAGGATAGTGTTGAGGAAGCAGTCACCAACGAGTGGTACGTGGTAAGATGTCTTAGCGCCGCGGCTCGATGTGGGCCCGCGTGATTGCCTTGAGCGTCGTGGTCCCGGCCTGCTTCATCACCACCTCGAATTCCTTGCGGAGAATGCCGAGGACCGCCTCGACCCCTTCCTGCCCGAAGGCGCCGAGCCCCCAGATGTAGGGGCGGCCAATGCCGATGGCGGTGGCGCCCAGGGCCATCGCCTTGAAGATGTCGGTGCCGCGACGGAATCCCCCGTCGCAGATGACGGGGATCTTGCCCTTGGTTCCCTGGAGGACATCGGGGAGCGCGGTGATGGTGGCGCGCATGGAGTTTTCGGCGCGCCCGCCATGATTGGACACGAACAGTCCGTCGACACCATGCTGTACGGCGAGCGCGGCGTCTTCATGCGTGACGATCCCCTTGAGCAGCACCTTCATTTTTGTGCTGTTCTTGAGACGCTCCACGAACTCCCAGGTTGGGGTCCCCTTCTCGAGCTGCGGCGGGAGCGATTCATAGCCCACGAGATTGGGCTTCCGCCGATTGTCGCGATCATCAACGCGGCCACTTACACCGGGGAGTGGCGCGCCGCCGAGGTGGCAGCGGGTGCATTCGCGGGTGTCCTGCCGCGCGTAGCGGATCATCGTTTCGCGGTTGCTGCCGCCTAAGAGATCGACGGTGAAGACGATCGCGGGGGCGCCGGCCTTTTCGGCGCGCTTGACGATCTGCTTGGTGATCGACCAGTCCGTTTGATGATAGAGCTGGAACCAGACCGGTCCGCCGCGGGCGGCGATCGCGTCTTCAATGGACGTGGTCGCCACGGTGGAGAGCACCTGCAGGTGATTTTTCGCTTTGGCGGCGCGGGCGGCAGCGAGTTCGCCATCGGGGTGGAAGGCTTTCTGGCTGCCGACCGGATTGAGAATGATGGGCGTCGGGTATTTCGTACCGAAGAGCGAGACGCTCGCGTCGATGGTGCTGACGTCGATCAGGCGGCGCGGGCGCATCGCCCAGTGATCGAAGCCGTCGCGGTTGGCCTGAATCGTGCGATCGTCATCGGTGCCGGTGGCGAGGTATCCCCAATGGGCGACGGGGATGCGCGCCTTGGCGGCCGGTTCGAAATCGAAGACGTCGAGCGCATCGGCGGCCTTGGTGATGACGCCGGCCGGGACCGTGTCGCGGACCGCCGTCTGTCCCAGTGAGTGCGCGAGCTCAAGCGCCCGTTCGGCGCCACGCGGGGAATCGCCGACGAACCGGGTCAGCGCGTCCGCGTTGAGGCCGGCAGCGGCGAGGAGGGGGCTTCCCGCGAGGAAGGCGAGAAAGTGGCGACGGGAGGGATCGAGATTCGACATGCGGAAGAAGTGGTGCGGCGAGCGGCATCTTGTCCAGAGGGCAGGTGGTACTACCTTCCGTCGTATGACGACTCTGGCGGATTTCACGATGACCGCGCTCGACGGCACGCCGTTGCCGCTCGCGGATTGGGCGGGGAAGGTGGTGCTCGTGGTCAATGTGGCGAGCCAGTGTGGCTTCACCCCCCAGTATGCGGGGCTCGAGGCGCTCTGGCGCAGCTACAAGGACCGCGGGCTGGTGGTCCTGGGGTGCCCCTGCGATCAGTTCGGGCATCAGGAGCCGGGGGACTCGGCGGAGATCGCCCGCTTTTGCTCGCTCACCTACGACGTGACGTTCCCGTTGTCGGCGAAGCTCGAGGTGAACGGCGACGATGCGCATCCGATGTGGCAGTGGATGCGCACGGAGCAGCGCGGCGTGCTGGGGACGCAGGCGATCAAGTGGAACTTCACGAAGTTCCTGATTGGCCGCGATGGCACGGTACTGGAGCGCTTTGGCTCGGCGGATGCGCCGGCGTCGTTGGCCAGCGCGATCGAGAAGGCGCTGGGGTAACGAATGGGGCGCGTCGCATCCTGACAGCCGCCGACGGGGCTTGTACAATAGGAGGAACCCCTTTCCCCCTCTGGTCATGACTCGTCGCAGTGCAGCGTTCACGCGGGCGGTTGTGCTGTCCGCTCTCATTGCAGGATCCGCAACCGCTCAGGGCCCCAGTGGCGCGTGGCCCGTGGGCAAGCCGGCCGCGGTCGGGCTCAATCCGGCCGTCTTTGATTCGCTCGATGCGGAGATCCGCGCGGGCACGTATGGCTACATCGACCGGATGGTGGTGATCCGGCATGGCCAACTCGTCGTCGACCGACGGTACGCGCACGACTACGAAACGATCTACGGCGACTCGGCGCGCACCAACGGCTCGCTCAATGCGCACGACCTCACGGGGCCGTTCAACTACTACGCCACCTGGTGGCATCCGACCTATCGGCGTGGCGAACTGCACACGCTGCAGTCGGTCACCAAGACGGTCGCCTCCGCCGTGATTGGGGCCGCCATCACGCATGGCGATTTTCCCAGTATCGACACGCCGATTCTCCGCTACTTCGATACGACCAAAGTCGCCAACATCGACGCGCGGAAACGGCGCATCACGGTGCAGCATCTGCTCACCATGACCGGTGGCTTTGACTGGAACGAGAATCTCCCGTACGTCGATCCGAAAAACTCGGCGTCGCTCCTCGAAGCGAGTCCCGACTGGGTCCAGTTCACGATCAACCAGCCGATGGCGCGGGAGCCCGGTACGCAATTCAACTACAGCAGCGGTGAGAGTGCGCTGCTGGCGCATGTCTTCCGACAGGCGACCGGGCGAGATCTTGAGGAGTACGCCGCGCAGCATCTCTTCGCCCCACTCGGCATCACGCAGTGGCACTGGAAGCGCACCCCCTCCGGCTCGCTCGATACCGAAGGCGGGCTGTATCTCGAGGCGCGCGACCTCGCCCGCATCTGGCAACTCTGGTTGCAGGGCGGGAAGTGGGCGGGACGTCAGGTCATTGCGCCAGCGTGGATCACCAAATCGGTCACCCCCTTGGTCGCGACCGGTTCGTCACCAGCGGCGCCCAAGTACGGCCTCAAATGGTGGCTCTATCCGGACCCGCTCACACCGGGGCATTTCGTCTGGAGTGGCTCCGGATTCGGCGGTCAGTTTCCGATGGCCTTCCCCGATCTCGACCTCGTCGTCGTCTTCAACGCCTGGAACATCCTCCCCGGACAAAAGGGGATGCCGATGGGCGCGGTCCGCCAACGGATCGCCCGCGCCGTCATCGGGAAGTAACCACTCAGCGCCGCAACATGCCCTGCACGGCGCTGAGTGATCCGTCATTCGGCGCCGCGCGCAGCCCCAGAATGTGCGTCATGAGCGGGTAGACATGGATGTTCGCAAAGGGGCCCACTCGGAGCCCCTGACGGAAGGCGGGACCGCCGGCGACAAAGACCGCACCCATGCTGGCGAGTTCGTTGTCGTAGCCGTGCATCCCCATGAGGGAGCCGGGCTTCACACGCGATGATGCGCGGGTGCGCACAATCGTCCAGCCGGCATCGGCGAGCGCAATGATCGGGGCGACGCGCGGGTGCTCGCGATACTGCAAGCGCGCGGGAAGCTCACCCTTCTTGTAGACGGTGAGATGCGGATCGCGTCCCTTGAGCGCGTTATAGACGTACGCTTCGGCCCCGGGCTTCGGAAAGATCGCCGCCATGGGGTTGAGCTCGAGGATCGTGACGCTGTCGGGGGACACGTACTCGTCGAGCGGAATGAGCCGATCGGGAGCGAGTTCGGTCATCCCATGATCGGCGACGACAATGACGTTGACCCGCTGCGTGAGCCGCAGTGAATCGATGCCGTGCAGAATGGCGCCGACGGCACTGTCGGCGTGCGCGATCGCGGCAGCGTTTTCCGGGGAGTCGGGGCCGAACTTGTGCCCCATGTCATCGGTGTCGCTGAAGTACACGCCAATAAAGCGCGGCGCACTGTCGAGTGGCAGCGAGAGCCAGTTGAGCACCTGCGTGACGCGCGCACTGTTGGGGACGCTCCCGTCGTACTTGTTGTACCAGTGCGGCCGCACCCCCTTGATCGCCGCTTCACTTCCCGGCCAGAAGAACATCGCGCTCCGCTGTCCCTGCTGTTCCGCGGTGACCCAGATCGGTTCGCCTCCCCACCAGCGCCCGTCGCGCACGGCGGGATTGTCCCCCAGCGCAAAGCGCCCGAGCACTGAATCGCTCATGTTGTTCACCACGATGCCGTGGTGCCCCGGGTAGAGCCCGGTGACGAGCGTGTACTGATTGGGGAAGGTGATCGCCGGGAACGACGGGATCATGCGCTCGGCGCGCACCCCGCGTGCGGCAAGCGCGCGCAGGTTGACCGCGCCCGGACGATCGACGTAATCGGCGCGGAAGCCGTCGATGGAGATGAGGATGACCACTGGCGGTCCGTCGTTCGCGGACGTTGCCGTGGTGGCGACCGGCGTGCGCGGGGCGCAGGCGGCAAGAGCGAGCAGTGCGGCGAGGCGGAGGCAACGCATGACAAACATGGGGTGCTCAGGTAGTCCCGAGGTGGTGTTCACACGCGGAAGCCAAGCAGCGAGGCTACGGCGCGCTGGGTCAGGTCGGCGGTGAGGAAGTGCAGCTGCGCGGGGTCATCAGCGAGATAGAGCGCACAGGCGAGATGCCAGGTGTCCGCTCCACGGAGGTAGCCCTCAGCGTGGACCCGGGCGATTTCATCGCTCAGGGGGCGTCGCGGGGATACCCACCGCACATTGGCACACAGTTCCGGGCGCATGCGACGTGACTCCCGCCGGTGCGCACTGGAGAGTTCCGCCTCCAGTAACGGGGCGGCAAAAACGACGTCGGCCTGATCAAGCTGCGTGGCGAACGTCTGCGCGTGCGCTTCGCCAAACGCGATGGCGACCAGCACCGAGCTGTCGACGAAGACGGCGTTCATTCCCGATCGTTCAGAAAACGCGTGAGGGCCCCTGGCGCCGGGGTTGGGGTGAGGCCGGCCCAGCGCCCGGCGTCGGGGCGTGGCTCCGGACTCACTTCCCCGCGGGATGCCAGTTCGGCCACCCGATCGGCCAAGGTGCGCGGATAGCTCTCCGGAGAAATCGGACGCAGCTCCGCGGCCGGCTGCCCGTGGACGGTGATGATGAACGACTGTCCCTCCCGGACCATCCGGACGAGGGAGGAGAGGTGGGCTTTGGCGTCGTAGAGCGAGTACTCGTCTGGCATGACCAGAATATGGATAATCTGGTCAGACCAGTCAAGTCAATTGTCTGGTCCCCGTCCACCCCCGCAACGCAGCGATCGTCTGTGTGGGCTCCTCGTCATCGATTGCCGGGGTCAGGGTGCTGCCGGTGCCGACGGTAGAGAGGAGCGTGAAGGCGATGGCGTTGGACGGGGTGCCGGTGATCGCCGCGACGGCGTCGCGGTAGGTCGCCGCCTGCAGGGCGTAGCGGGCACTGGTGCCCGGCGCTGACCCGGTCGTTTCCGCCGAAGGGGCGCGAAGGGCGCCGGTTTTCACGTCAACGATCGCGACGCCGTTGGCCGTGCGGGCCACGAGATCCATCGCCCCTTCGACGGTGCTGCCGTCGGCGAGGATCCGGACAAAGGAGAGCTCCTGCCGCATGGAGGGTTCCGCACTCAAGGCGAGCCACGTTGGGTGCGACGCCGCGGTCTGGACCATGGCCCGCAATGTCTCGCGAAGCGCCGACATCATGGACGCCCCATCGCCATCGGATCCCCCGTCGCTGTCGCTTTCGAGGCCGTGGCGCGAGAGCACCCCCGTGATCACCTCATCGAGATCGGTGAGGTCGCCGCCGCACTGCTCCAGAATTTCATGCACGAGGGTGCCATGCTGCCGCGCCCCGCCCGCGGATTTCGGCGCGAGCCCTTCGTAGCCCAGCACGTACTTCCGCCACCAGTGTGCGGGATCGTGCGCAAAGGCCATGAGCTGCGTCGCCGACAACCGGGACCGCCCGGTCGGTGCCACGACACGCACCGGCGGGCGCGTGAGCAGCGTCTCGCTCGCCACGGGATGTCCGGCAGTGACCGATGCGGTCACCGTCGTCGCCATTGCGGTGCGAATCGCGGTGGGCGCCATGGCCGCGCGAATCACGAGCCCGGGCGTGTAGTCACTCGCTCGGCCCTTCCCCAACGCCACGCCACTCAGCACCAGCCGCCGCTTCGCCCGGGTCATCGCGACGTACCAGAGCCGAATCGCTTCGGCCTTCGTCTCGCGGAAAAGCGCATCACGCAACGCCTTATGCTCGGCGTCCTCCACGCCCTC
>JBEIUK010000314.1:0-2407 GCA_040374415.1 Gemmatimonadaceae bacterium
CGCCAGAATGACGTTGACGCCGTACGGACCGAAGCCCTCGCCGCCGCCGGGCGCGTCACCGGTCAGCCTTCACGCGACGTGAATTATCTCATTCCGCGCTTCGTGCTCGACTACCTGCCGATTGGCCTTGCGGGGCTCTTCATCGCCGCCGTCCTCGGCGCCGCGATGTCGGCAATCTCCGCTGAACTCAGCTCGCTCTCCACGGCCACGGTCATTGATTTCTATCGCCGGTGGCTGCGTCCGGAGGCGAGTGACGAACACTTCCTGGGCGTCTCGCGACTGGCCACCGCCGTCTGGGGGATCTTCGCCTGCGTCGTGGCGACCTATGCCGCCACACTGGGCTCGCTCATCGAAGTGGTGAACCGCTTTGGCTCATTCTTCTACGGCTCGATCCTCGGCGTCTTCCTGTTGGCGATGATCCCCCGGGCGCGGGCGCTCGGGGCGTTCGTCGGACTGCTCGCCGGGATGACAGCGGTGGGCGCCGTCTCCTTCGGCGCCCCCACCGTCTCCTTTCTCTGGCACAATGTGATCGGGGCCGTGACCGTGCTGGTGGTGGGCGGGGTGCTCAGTCTTGGTGGAGCACCGACGGCGCCGGCCCCGCGCCGTTGATCACATTGAGGAGCAATCGCGCCGCGCCCGGCACCCCCGCCGGCAGTTGCCGGAAGAGCGCGAGCGTCACGTAGACGTAGCGGCCACGCCCCACCGGCGCCATGAGCAAACCGCCCCGATTGTCCGGCTCGTCCGGATCATGCATCGCGAGCGGCGCGCTGTACCGCGGATCGATCGTGCTGGGCATGTAGGTCGCCCGCTCCTGCACCCATCCGGCCCAATCGGCGGCACCGATCGCATTGGGTTGCGTCAGCAGTGGCGACGACGGCTGCAATACGCGCACGTCCGCATCCTCGCGCGTGACCCGCGCCGCCGGCCGCGTCCACTCCAGCGGAAACGGCGTGACCGGATAGCGGCTCATATCCTGGGCGCCATACTGCACGACCAACGTGCCCCCCTTGCTGGCATAGTCGAGCAGCCGCGCATTCCGTCGCACCAACTCCTCGTTGGCTTCGTAGGCGCGCGGTCCGACCACAATCGACGTGAAGCGCGAGAGATCCGCCGCGGACAGGGACGCCGGATCGATGGCTTCGACTGGCACATCCAACTGTTGCAGCGCCTCCACACCATGATCGCCCACCCCGACGATATAGCCCACGCGGGCGCGCGGCGGCAGCTTCACCGAGACCGCCGAGAGATACATCCCCGAGGCCCCATACACATGCTGTGGCGTGATGTGCTCATAACTGAGCGCCACATAGCCCGCGGTAGAGGCCACGCCGTCATGCGTCGCGGTGGCGCGCAACAGGACACGGCCAGCGGGGAGCGTACCCGCGAGCCGGAAGGTCACCACCTGACTGCCACGCGCGGGCAGCACGCGCACGCGGCGCACTGAATCCGCCGTGAATCCCGTTGGCACCGTCAGCGCAATCGTGACGGTGGTCGCGGTATCATACGCCGACTGCACACGGACCCGCACCTCGCGCTGCACCGGAACGCCAGCGCGGATGTACTCCATGGCATGTTCGAGCCCAATCGTGATCCCCGGCACCGCCATGATCGGCAGCTGCTGATCGCCCTTCACGGGATCCGCAAAGCGATACACGACCGGCGCCGAGACGTTCACCCGCACCCCCGCGATCTCCACCAACGCATGCGCGACCGTGGCCGTGCGTTCCTGCTGCCGTGATTCATCCCGTGCATCAATCGGCGTGGCGAACCAGTCTTGCTCGCGACGGCCATTGATGCGCCACCACGGCGCCGTCGCCTCAAACGCCACCGCGGTACGCGTCAGCGTGATCGCACTGTCCGGTGCGAGCAGCACCGGCGATGCAGCCGGTGCCCCCACGGCCGTCGGCGTTTCTCGCATGTACGCCTGCCGCAGCGTCACCGGCGCCGTACCCCGATTGAACAGGGTGATCGTGACCGGCAGCGAGTCCTTCACTCGATCCTTTGCCGCATCCCGTACGGGGATCACCGGCGTAGGGGCCGTCGCTTCCAGTGCCACCCCCGCCGCGAGCACCAACGCCTGCTCGGCACGCGTCGTCGTGAGCAGCAACGCGTCCCAGAGGGCCGGATCCGCCATCGTGCGCGGCCGCGTTCCCAGCGTCGCCGCCGCCCCGGGTTGTGACGTGACGAGCATCGGCGGTGCCGCACCAATGGCCGCCTGCACCTGTCGGAGCATGCGCACCACCTCAGCCAGTCGCCCAACGAGTGGCGCAGGATCCTGTGCGCGATATTGCGCACGCACCGCAGCAATGGCCGCGACCGCGGAGTCGAGCACGGGCTGCACCGCCGGCGGCGTCACCCCCCGCCAGGCGCTCCACGTGGTATCCACGCCATCAAAGAGCCCACGTTC
>JBEIUK010000317.1:0-2320 GCA_040374415.1 Gemmatimonadaceae bacterium
AAGCCTGTGTATCCCGGGGACACCATTCATGTACGGCTGACCGTCAAGCAGAAGACGGCGAAGGACACGCCCGAGGGGGGGATCCCGCAGGGGGTGGTGGAGTGGGATGTGGAAGTGCTCAACCAGCTCAACGAGCCGGTCGCTGTCTACTCAATTTTGACCCTGGTGCGCCGCGGTGATGTGGCGGTGGCGGCCTGAACCTGTGACCTCAACCCCGACGAGTGTGCGTATGTGCTCCCAATCGCTGCGGCGGCTCTCGACGCTGTCGAAGGCCCTCACGCCAGCTCTGCTCCTCCTGATGCCTGCGCAGGCGCCGCTCGATGCGCAGGCGCCTCGTACGGCGTCGGCCACCGCCGCCCGACCCGCCAAGGCGCCGATGATGGCCTCGGTTGACTCCACGCTCTTTCGTGGACTCAAGTATCGGCTGGCCGGGCACACGCGCGGTGGACGCGTCACCACGGTGACGGGTGTGCCGTCGCAGCCCAAGACCTTCTACATGGGGGTGGCGAGCGGCGGTGTCTTCCGCACCACCAACGGTGGGGAGAGCTGGGAGCCCATTACCGATGGCAAACTGCCGTTGGGTTCTATTGGCTCCATCGCCGTGGCGGAGTCCAATCCGAACATCATCTATGTCGGCACCGGGTCTGATGGCGTCCGCAGCAACGTGTCGACCGGGCATGGCATCTATCGCACGCTGGATGGGGGCAAGAGCTGGTCGTATCTCGGGCTCTACGCGATCGGGCAGGTGGGGGCGGTGCGTATCCATCCGACCAATCCGGACATCGCGTGGGTCGCGGCCTACGGCGACATCTTCAAGCCCAACCCGGACCGTGGTATTTACAAGACCACGGATGGCGGCAAGTCGTGGAAGAAGACGCTGTACATGAACGACAGCACCGGCGCGATGGATGTGGAGCTCCAGCCGGGGAATCCGAACGTCGTGTACGCCTGGATGAATCGCATCGAGCGGAAGCCGTGGACGATCATCTCCGGCTCACGTGCCGGCGGCTTTTACAAGAGCACCGACGGCGGGGAGACGTGGACCGCGGGGAGCAAAGGGCTTCCCACGGGGCTCATTGGCAAAGGCAACCTGGGGGTGACGGCCGCCAACCCGCAGCGCATCTATGCGTTGGTGGAAGCGCTTCCGGGCGCTGGGCTCTATCGCTCGGATGATGCGGGCGCCACGTGGGCGCTGATGAACACCAATCCTGGCCTGACGCAGCGTCCGTTCTACTACACGACGCTGGGGGTCGATCCGACCAATGCGGATGTGGTGTATGCCGGCGCCGAGAGCTTCTACAAGTCGGTGGATGGCGGGAAGACGCTGGCGACGATGCGCGTGCCGCACGGCGACAATCATGACATCTGGATCAACCCGACCAACGGGAACACCATGATCCAGTCGAATGATGGCGGCGCCAATGTCTCGTTCGATGGCGGGAAGAGCTGGTCGTCGCAGGACAATCAGCCGACGGCCGAGTTTTATGGCGTCTGGATCGATAGCAAGTTCCCGTATCACCTGTACATGGCGCAGCAGGATGAAAGCACGTACGAAGTGAATCCGTTCGTGGATCCGTCTGCCAGCATTGTGCGTGGCGGTCCGGGGTGCGAGACGGGGCCGATCATTCCGCATCCGACGCTCGCGAACATCATCTACGGGTCGTGCAAAGGACAGTTCATTGTCCAGAACACGGAGACGGGGCAAAACAAGAACTACTGGATTGGCGGCCAGTCACTCTACGGCAATGCCGGTGGCGAACTGATTTATCGCTTCCAGCGGGTGTCGCCGATGGCGCTGTCGCCGCACAATCCGAATGTGCTGTACTACGGATCGCAGTATCTGCACCGCACCACCGATAAGGGGGTCACCTGGCAGAAGATTTCGCCGGATCTCACGGCGTTTCCGAAGTGCTGCCAGGGCGCCAGTGGAGAGCCGATCACCCGCGATGTCACGGGTGAAGAGTTCTTCAGCACGTTGTACGCGATCACCGAATCGCCGATGGAAAAGGGGGTCATCTGGACGGGTTCAAACGACGGGCCGTTCCATGTGACGCGCGACAACGGCAAGACGTGGCAGAATGTGACCCCGAAGGGTCTGGATTGGGGTGGTCGGGTGGCGTGGATCGAAGTCTCGCCCCACCGGAAGGGCTCGGCGTATTTCGCGGTGTACCGGTACCTGCTCGGGGATTACGCCCCGTACATCTATCGCACCGACGACTACGGGAAGAGCCGGACGCGGTTGACCGACGGGAAGAACGGTATTCCGGCGGATTGGCCGACGCGTGTCGTGCGGGAAGATCCGAGCCGAGAAGGGTTGCTG
>JBEIUK010000200.1:0-5270 GCA_040374415.1 Gemmatimonadaceae bacterium
GCTGCAGCCCCTCATGCACCCGCTTGACCTCGAAGCGCAGGGTGGACCGGAAGAAGCGGACATGCCAGTCGCGCCCCCAACTGCCGCGCTCCATGGGGGCCCCGAGATAGCGGTTCCGCATCCGGATCCGATAGGCCGCGATCGCGCCCGGGGGGGCGGTCAGGACCGCGGCACTCGCCGTTTCAAGCTCGGCGGTGGCCCGTTCGTCGGCATCGAGCGCCAGCACCCAGGGATGTGCCGCCGCTGCAATCGCCGCATTACGCTGTTCCGAGATGGTCCGGAAACTCCCCGTGATCACCTGTGCCCCCAGCCGCATGGCGATCGCCACCGTGTCATCGCTCGAGCCCCCATCGACGACGTACCGTTCCGCCGCCCACGACACCGACTGCAGACAGGCCGCAATGCGGTCGGCCTCATTCAGTGTGGGGATGACCACCGTCACGGGGAGGCCGGACAGCGGGGGGCCGGCGGTCGGCACGCCGGACGCCGGCAGGATCGGGGACATGCGCTATCGTCGGAGGGAGGGACACGTTACCCTAAGGGAAGGCACAGTATCCACCGGTCCAGTCCGTATGCCAAGCGGGCCGGTGCGAGATTAATGGAGCCTTAACCGCCGCGTCTGCCACCCCGCCCATGTTTCCGACCCCGTCCGGCCTGACCACCGAGCCCCGGTCGATTCTGGTGGTTGAAGATGATGACGCCCTCCGGCAGACCTTGGTGGAGGCGCTGTCAACATTGACGCCATCGGTGCGGGAAGCGTCGCGCCTGGCCGAGGCCACGGCCGCCTGCGTCGCCGACGAGCCGGATCTGGTCGTGCTGGATCTCGGCCTCCCCGATGGCGACGGGGCAACGCTGTTGACCGCCTTGCGGGCGGTGACCGCGGTGCCGGTCGTCGTCCTCTCCGGGCGTGAGAGCGATGAGGAGAAGATCGCCTTGCTCGACGCGGGTGCCGATGACTTCATCGTGAAACCGTGCACGACCGCGGAACTTCTGGCCCGTGTGCGTGGTCAGCTGCGCCGCGCACTGGTGTCCAAGGTGGCACAGGCGTGGTCGCGGGTCATGCTGGACGGTGTGGACATTGACCTGGTGGCCCAGCGGGTTACCCGTCAGGGAGTGCCTCAGCGTCTGACGCCCACCGAGTGGTCGTTGCTGCGCGCGCTGGCCCTGCATGCGGGTCGGCCGGTGACGCCCCGACAGCTGTGGGACATGGTCTGGGATCGCGAATTCGGCGACCCGGCCGTGCATGTGCGCGTACACATCACGCACCTGCGACGGAAGATCGAGCCCGATCCCGCAAACCCCCGACTAATCGTCACCGAACCGGGCGTCGGCTACCGCTTCGTGGGTCCGTGACCCGACGCCGCGCGCTGGTATGGGGTGGATGGCTCGGGTTGTATGCGTTGGTCACGGCCTTCTTCGCGACGCTCCCCGATATTCCCACGCTGCGCGTGGCGCATGGCGTGCTGGCGTATCTGCTGCTGATTGTGGCCGTCAGTCGCGAAGGGGACTGGCCATTGGCGGGCGTCATGGTGATCGCCAGCTATCTCGCCGTCGATTGGATCTTTGTGCCCCCGCGTCGGGCGTTCGGCCACGCCTCGGATCTCGATCTGGTCATCCTGGTCGGGTTTCTCATGACCAGCGTCGTGATTGCGCGGCTCGTGATCCGCATGCAGCGGACGGCGATGCTCGCGACCGCCCGGGCCGAGGAGATCCATCGACTGAGTGCAGAGCGGTTGCAGCTCGAGATGGCGGCGGCGCGCGCCGAGGTGGTGCGGGAAGCCGAGCGGCTCAAGAATGCCCTGCTCGCGTCGGTCACGCACGACCTGCGCTCGCCACTGGCGACGCTCATGATGCTCGCCGATCCCACCTCCGCCGTCCCGTCGGAGGTGGCCTTGCCGCGCATGGCCGACGAGATCCGGCGCATCTCGGAATTTCTGCGCGCGATGCGACACTACACGGTCACCGATCGCTCGGAGGGGCGCGACACGGCGATTGAACCGCAGGTGGTGGATGATCTGATTGGGACGGCCCGTCAGTCGCGCGAGCTCGCACTCGCCGATCATCCGGTGACCGTGACCATTCCGACAGAGCCCGTGCTGATGCTGGTGCGCTGTGATCTCACGCTGACGCTGCAGATCTTGGCGAATTTGCTGGAGAATGCGGCGCGCTATTCGCCGGCGGGGAGCCCCATCGATGTGATCGTCACTGGTGCAGGCCCCGCAGTCCACATCACCGTGGCTGACCGGGGCCCGGGGTTGTCGGCCGATGAAGTGATGGCCGTCTTTGAACCCTTGCGCCGCGGGACGGCGAGCAGGCGCGTGACGCCGTCGCTGGAGACGAGCGATCGCGAGGGGATGGGGATGGGGCTCGCGATCGCGCGCACCTTCGCGCGGGTGCAGCAGGGGGATGTGACCTATCGCGATCGCGAGGGGGGCGGTGGGGAGTTTACCGTGACGCTCCCGATGGTCACGGCATTCGCCGAGGTCGACGGTGGACGCTGACGCGATGGCACATGACGCCGACGAGGCCACCGTGCGGCGCGCCACGCTGGACCGGCTCTGTGATCGCGGCGGCACGCAGGTGCACGCCCTCGACGACGCGCTAGCGCTCTTTGACGCCTGTCCGGCGGTTGCGCTTGAGGCGCTGCAGGGCGTCTGGCGTGGGTCCGGATGCCCCACGGGGCATCTGCTCGATGGCCTGCTGGAGCACTACGGGTGGTATGGCAAGGCCTTCACGGACACCGAGCGCGTGGACCCGTTGCTCTTTCAGCGGGGCACTGGGCGGGGTACCGGTACGCCCTTCGCCGTGGCGCCGCGGCTCATGCCCCTCGGGCTTGCCGTCTTTCCGCGGTTCGCGCGCTCGCGCGTAGCACGCTGGATGTTTGATCTGCTGCGCCCGGTGATTCGAACAACGAAGCCGGCGGCGCGACTCCGCCTGTTGTCGTACCGCGGGGTGGTGACCGCCACGATGGTGTACGATCACCTGCCGATTCACGATGCCTTTCGGCGCATTGACGACGACACGCTGTTGGGCGTGATGGACTGGCGCGGGGCCCCGCCTTTTGTCTTTGTGCTGCGGCGGGCCAGAGATGTGGCATCAGCTCCACATATAGCGAGCTCTTCTGTAGCGTGAATACCACACGCTAGGCGAACTCAACACCAAGTATTACTTAAATCATTGTAAAATAAGTATTTACATCACCTCCTCCTCGACGCAACGCTGGCATGGAATGTGTAAGCAAGGGGTGCAGTATGGCAGAGCTCGGCATTTACCGAGGCCGCTGGCCAGCACGTCAACATCCCGTGGCTCGAGGAGTCTTCATTCATGCAGCGCGCACGTTACAAGCGATGGGTTGTGGGAGTGGCCAGCAGTTGTCTCGTGGCCACCGGCACCCTTGAGGCGCAAACGAATCTTCTCATCAACGGTTCGTTTGAGCAGAACCCCGTGGGTGCCCCGAACAACTATGGCGACTGGATTCGTTTAGCTCCGGGCTCCACCGCCCTGACCGGGTGGACCATTGGGGCGTACGGGAGTGGGCGGGTGTACGGAGTGGACTGGCACCTCGGCACCGGTACTCCGGGACCGGCGCAGCAGGGACTCCGTATGATCGACCTGAACCTCGATGGCACCGGCGGGCAAGGTTCCGGACAGGGGACGATCTCGCAGACTTTCGGGACCGCGGCGAACGCCTCGTACACGCTGAGCTTCTGGATGGCGGGTCCGAGAAGCGCCGCCCAAGGGGGGACGCTCAATCCACGCCGGGTGGTGGTCGAGCTCACCGGGAGTCCCCCGATGATCTTTGAGGTGCCCGATTCGGACCCAACGGCGCCCACCTGGTTCCGCCGGGAGTTCACCTTTGAAGCCACCGGAGCTGCCACCACGCTGACCTTTGCGCCTCCCGCCGGCACCGGTACCAATGGGTACTGGGGCGCCTTTCTCGATAATGTCAGTGTAACGGCAACCGTGACCCCTGAGCCCTCCACCTATGTCCTGATGGCCGCCGGGCTCGCGGTGATAGCCACCGCGATGCGGCTGCGACGGCGTGATGATCGGCGCTCTAGGTGATCCCGCAGGACCGGCCAGTGGTGGTGCCCTCGGATTGTCGGCGGAGAGTGGGGTCGCGGACGCTGGCGTGTTCTCTCCATATCCGCTGGTTCGACACCCGATGGCACTGATGTGGTCACCGCCGGCGTGGTCACGGTGCGATGCGTCGGCGGCCGGGGGTCAGCATCCGGAGGGCGAGTGGCCGATTCCCTGGTGAAGCGCGTGGTGGTCCGGCCCTAGGGTACGGCGCGGTGCCGGCTGACGCCGCAGCCGTGCACTAACTCAGTCGCCACAACGTCGGTCCATCGCGACGATATGGCTACGCCACCATCCCCGGCACAATCAACGCCTTCACCACCGACCGCTCCGCCACCGCCGCCAGCGCCTCGTTGGCCTGTGCCAGCCCGTAGCGCGCCGACAGCGCATCGAGCCAGGGCAACGCGCCCCCCTGATGCGCCAGAATTTGAATCGCGCGATGAAAGTGCGAATAGTCGCACCCCCAGCACCCCCGCACCTCGGCATGCTTGCGATTGAGCTGCGTGTGCGGATTGATGGTGAGCAACCCCGCATCGGTGTACTGCCCCGCCACCACCACCACGCCGCCGTCACGCACGAGATCGAGCGCCTGCCCCACCGCTGAAGGATCGCCGGCGACCTCAATGACGATGTCCACGCCGCGTCCCCCATTGGCGGCACGCACCGCCGCCACGCGGTCCTCGGGCGGAAGATCGAGCGAGACCGTGTCGGTCGCCCCCATCCGCGTGGCGAACTCCAGCCGCGCCGCTGGCGCACCCACCGCAATGACACGCTGCGCCCCCGACAGCGCGGACAACGCGATGGCCGCCTGCCCCACTGGCCCCACGCCGAGCACCGCCACCGTCGAGCCCAGTCGTACGCCGCCACGCTCAACGGCATGCATGGCGGTCACCAGTCCGCAGCCGCCAGCAATGAATTGCGCCGGATCCACCGACGGCGGCATGCGCAGCAGCTTCACGCCGGGCTTCATCCAGATATGATCGGCCCAGCCACCGAGGGGGCCGTCGGCGACGCCGTACGAGATGCCGTAGACGCGGCGGTGCGGACAGCGTGTGGTCTGCTTCGTGACGAGACACTCATAGCAGGCGCCGCAGGTTTCGTGCACATCGAGGAAGGTGACGCAATCGCCTTCACGAAACGGTACGCCATCGATGTCGCGCACCGTGCCGTGGATCTCGGTGAGATGCCCC
>JBEIUK010000281.1:0-3314 GCA_040374415.1 Gemmatimonadaceae bacterium
GTCCCGGGACCGGCCGTGGATCGGCTCTCTGCGATCGCGGCGCGCGATTCGCTGCATCTGGTCGTTGGGGTCATTGAACGGGACGGGAGCACGCTCTATTGCACGGTGCTTTTCTTTGCCCCCGATGGCGCGTACCTCGGGAAGCACCGCAAGCTCATGCCCACGGCCGCCGAGCGGCTGATCTGGGGCTTTGGCAATGGCTCCACCATGCCCGTCTTCGACACCCCCCTCGGGAAACTGGGCGCGGTGATCTGCTGGGAGAATTACATGCCGCTGCTGCGGGCCGCGCATTATGCGAAGGGGATCGAACTGTACTGTGCGCCCACCGCTGATGCGCGCGAGAGCTGGATCGCCACCATGCGCCACGTCGCCCTTGAGGGGCGCTGCTTCGTGCTCGCGGCGAATCAATACGCGCAACAGCAGCACTATCCTGAGAGCTACGATGGCAGCACGCCGGAGGCCGTCGTTTCTCGAGGCGGCAGCTGCATTGTGGATCCCTTCGGCGAGATCGTCGCGGGACCGGCGATCGATGGCGAAGCGCTGCTCGTGGCCGATCTCGACCGCGACGCCATTCCCCGTGCCCGCTTCGATTTCGATCCGGTCGGCCATTACGCTCGGCCGGATGTGTTCACGCTGCACGTCAATGAAGCGGACACCCCGGCGGTCACCTTCAGCCAGGGGCCGCGCCCCGTGTAGGGGCGCGGCGCACTTACGGGCGCAGCGCGCGCACCGTCTCGAGCGCGCCATCCGCGGCGCGCACGAGCGTGAGCGCGAAATCGACCACGCCCCGATAGAACGCGGGATCCACCTTGTCGGCATCGTCCCCAGGCTTGTGATAGTCGGGGTGATCCTCGACGCCGAGATAGAGGAACGGGATCCCCTTCGCATGGAAGGCGGCGTGGTCCGACGACCGTGTCCAGTCATCGCCGGGCTTGAGATCCTTCGTGTCGTGGCCAAAGCGAATCGTCACCCGCGCGCCTTTCGCCGACGTTTCGGCGAGGCTACGAAGCCCCGGATAATGTGCGAGTCCGGCGACCCAGAGCGCCTGGCCATCCTGACGGGCGACCATGTCGAGGCTGATATCGAGCGCGATGCGGTCGAGGGGCACGAGCCCCGACGCCACAAACGTCTTCGAGCCGTGCATGCCGCCCTCCTCGTTATCGAAGAAGGCGAGGATCACGTCATGCTGCGGTGGTGAGGCGAGCAACTGCTCCGCCAGCGTGAGCAACGCCACACACCCGGAGGCGTCATCGTCGGCCCCGTTATACACCTGGCCGTTCCGAATGCCCAGATGATCCGAGTGCGCACTCAGCACCAGCACAGGCCCACCAGGACGGCGTCCGGGAATCCGCGCCACGACGTTCGCCCCCAGCGTATCCAGTCCGGCGCGCGCGGGAAGCGTGACCGCCTGCTCGAAGGACGCCCCAACCGGCTTCGCGCCCATCGCCGTGAGCTCACCGATGATCCAGCGCCGACCGCGCGCGGCGCCGGGGGAGCCGGCACGACGCCCTTCCATGGAGTCGGCCGACAGCGCGGCCAGGCGCGCCATCATTTTCTTCGTGACCGCATCGGCGCTCGGCGGCAGTGACGGCGTTGCCGATTGCGCCGACAACGCCGGCGCCATGCCAAGGAGCACGACCGAGAGCGCCATGGCCGAACGCCACCAGCGGTGCGATCGCGGTGCGGTCGACCGCGATGCCCTCCTCGCCCAACGTACGAAACCCAGCGGCATCATGGTGGCTCCAAAAAAAGAAACGGGACTCAGCGCTGAAACCAGACGCCGCTCGTCCCTTCGAGACGGGCCTGCACCAGCAACGCCGTACGGCTCGTCGTGACCGTCGTAATCTGCAGTGTTGTCACGCTGCCGCCCATCATGGCCCCCGCTCCCATCGGCCCATTCAGCTTCCGCATGAGCTCGGAGCGGGTGGCATCGAGCTGGCCGCCCACGGAAATCCGACCACCGGAGGTCGCCCGGCGAATCGCGCGCGACACCAGCGGCGCGCCAAGCGTTGCCGCCACCCGCGTCAACGCGTTGCGGCTCTCCAGCGTCCACTCCAGATCGTCGAGCCGGAGCTCCCGCGTGTCCGCATCCCACCGCACCCGCGACACCATCGCCAACTGCCCGCGCAGGGTGCCTGACACCGCCAGGTCGACGAGCACGGTGTCCCCACGTCCCCGCACCTGCACACTGTCCACGTGGACGCTCCCGGTGCGCGTTTCCGCCGCCAGCAGCTCCGACGCCCGACGCCCGACATCGGCAAAGGGAAGCTCGACGGTGACCGGCACGGTGAACCGCGAGGGTGCCTCCCCCAGCGACAAGGGCGGAAGCGGACGCACCCGCGCACTCGGCCGCGCGCCGCTCACCACCCGGGGGCGCGCGTAGAGCACGAGCGCGGTGGTCAGGCTCGGTCCCGTGCCGGCGAAGGGCACCACGCGCACCGTCTCCGGATCCAGGAGCAACCAGAGTGTTCCCGCCGAATCGAGCGCCATCGGGGCCGAGAAGCTGCGCCAGAGTGAATCGGCGAGTGGCTGAAAGTTGGCGGCGCGCGGAATCGCACTGTCCACCTGCGCCGCGAAGCCGGACAGCTGCCGGTCAATCAGCGCCTGCAAGGTCGGCGTGGCATCGAGCCCCCCGATCCGACAGGGGTCCTGCAACGTGGCCGCGAGCCGGGTATCCCGGGCCCCGATGCGCCAGTCGCGACGCCAGTAGAGCGCGACATTCATGGAGAGCGCGGCGCGGCGCGGTGTCTCCGGCGCGTAGCCACACCCCGCCAGCCCCGCGCGCCCCAGCGCCCCGACCTGCGCGCGGTAGGCCAACTGCGTGCCGATCTGCATCCGGTCCCCGATCCCACGGAGCTGCAGCGAATCCCTTCGATAGACGTATTGATGACAGACGAGCCCGCGCGCTGCGGTGCATTGTGCCGCCGATAGCGAGTCACGTGCCGGAAAGAGCGAATCGAGCGTGGGCTGAAGCGTGCGGAGGACATAGGTGACCTGCACCGGAATCACCGCGAAGGCGGCCACGGGCGCGGCGACCGCAGGCGGTGGGGGCGGTGGCACGGTCCCCGTGGCACTGGGGGAGGGCCCCGCTGAGGTGTTTGTTCGACAGGCGCTGCTGCTGACCATCACCCCGAGCAGCGCAACGATCCCCACGTTCTGCCCCCATCGAAGCATGGCCTGCCTCCCCAGCACCCCGCGTAGCGTCCTTCCCTCGCGAACGAGCCTCCTCAGGGGCGCCACGTTCCTGCTACTCCTCAGCCTCACCGCGACGACCACGGCCTTCGCCCAGCGCGGCATGGGCGGGATGGGCGGGA
>JBEIUK010000283.1:0-3135 GCA_040374415.1 Gemmatimonadaceae bacterium
CCTTGAGGATCGGGACCAGCTGCTTCTTATCCCCTGAGAACGACCGCGCCACAAATGACGCGCCGAGCGTCAGCGCGAGGAGGATCGGATCGATCGGCGACTGCTCGTTCGCTTCGCCTTTCTTCGACATCGAGCCAATATCGGCCGAGGCGGAGAACTGCCCCTTCGTGAGGCCGTAGACGCCATTGTTCTCGAGCACATACAGCATGTTCACATTGCGACGGATCGCATGCGACAGCTGCCCCAGCCCGATCGACAGCGAATCACCGTCGCCGGAGATCCCGATGTACGTGAGGCTGCGGTTCGCCGCATTCGCCCCCGACGTCACCGACGGCATGCGCCCGTGCACGGAGTTGAAGCCGTGCGACTGCTTCATGAAATAGGCGGTCGTTTTCGAGGAGCAGCCAATGCCGCTCATCTTCGCCGCGCGATGCGGCTCAAGCTCCATCTCCCAGGCCGCCTGCACCAGCGCCGCGGTAACGGAATCATGGCCGCAGCCGGCGCAGAGCGTGGACATCGCCCCTTCATAGTCGCGGAGCGTCAGCCCCCGACCATTCGTGCGCGAGCTGGGATGACGAACAGGAGGTTTGGCAATCGACGTCATGCGGTCACCTGCGCCAGATGGCGGGTCACGGCATCCACCACGGTCTTCGCCGTGAGCGGCATGCCAGCATAATCGAGAATCGAAGTCATGGCATCGCGCGGGACCCCCAGCTCAATCGCGAGCAGCGACCGCAGCTGCGCATCCCGGTTCTGTTCAATGACAAAGGTGCGGTCGTGGCGCGCCATGAAGTCGCGCACCTCCTCCCCAAAGGGGAAGCCGCGGATGCGCATCACATCCACCACGATCCCCTGCGCGCGGAGCTTATCCGCCGCTTCACGCACCGCGGCATCGCAGCCGCCAATCGTGACGAGCCCAACATCGGCCCCCTCCTGCAGCGTGAACGCCGGCACCGGCATCGCCGTGGCCGCATGCTGGAACTTGCGCGTCAGCCGGTCCACCAGCTCCTGATAGGCATCGGAGTCTTCGGTGTACGCGGCATGCTTGTCGTGGCCAGAGCCGCGCACGAAGTACGCCCCCTTGCCACCAACGCCCGGGAGCGTGCGCGCCGCAATGCCATCGCCATCGACATCGAGGTAGCGCGAGAACTTCTGGATCTTCTCGAGCGCGGCGGCGTCGAGCACCTTGCCGCGATCGGGACGATAGCTGTCGTCCCACTCGAAGCGCTTCACCATCCAGTCGTTCATGCCAATATCGAGATCCGTCGCCACAAACACTGGCGTCTGGAACCGCTCGGCCAGATCAAACGACTGCACCGCCATCTCAAACGCTTCGCGCGGATTCGCCGGGAAGAGCACCAGATGCTTGGTGTCGCCATGCGACGCATACGCCAGCGAAATCAGGTCGGCTTGTTGCGTGCGCGTGGGCATCCCCGTGGCCGGGCCGCACCGCTGCACATCAAAGAAGACCGCCGGAATGTCGGTGTAGTACGCGAGCCCGATGAACTCCTGCATCAGCGAGATGCCGGGGCCCGAGGTGTTCGTAAACGACCGCGCCCCCGCCCACCCGGCACCAATCACAATACCGGCGGCGGCGATTTCATCTTCAGCCTGCAGAATCGCATAGTTATGAAGCCCCGTCTCGGGGTCCACGCGGAACTTCTCGCAGAAGCTCTTGAACCCTTCCATCAGCGCCGTCGCCGGCGTGATCGGATACCAGGCCCCCACGGTCGCGCCAGCGTACACCGCACCCAGCGCGCAGGCGGTGTTGCCGTCAATCAGAATAGAGTCGCTCGTCTTATCCATCTTCTCGAGCGAAAACGGCAGCGGGCAGTCGTAGTGCGCCTTCGCGTAGTCGTAGCCCAAGCGCATCGCCTTGTGGTTGGACTCGAGCAGCTTGGGCTTCTTGCCGTACTTCTCGGAGAGCATCGCCGACACGACATCCATGTCGATGTTCAGCAGCGCCGCGAGCGAGCCGGCATAGACAATGTTGCGGAGCAGCGTGCGGTCGCGGTCGCCCTGAAAGTGCTCCACGCACAACCCACCAAAGGGGATCCCCATGATCGTGATCCCTTCGCGCACCAGATCCGGATCGAGCGGCCAGGTGGAGTCGTACAGCAGGTAGCCGCCAGGGCGGACCGTCGCGACGTCCTTGGCGTAGGTGCTCGGATTGAGCGCGACCACGAGATCGACTTCTGACGGACGCGCCGTGTAGCCGTCCTTGCTCACCCGGATTTCATACCAGGTGGGGAGCCCCTGAATGTTCGACGGGAAGATGTTCTTCCCCGTGACCGGGATCCCCATGCGGAAGATCGCCTGCATGAGGAGCCCGTTGGCACTGGCAGAGCCGGTGCCATTGACGGTCCCCATCTTGAAAGAAAAATCGTTAATGCCGCTCATCTCAGGCCACCGCCGGAACGAAGGAACCTGCAAACGCTTGCTTGAGATCGAAGGTGCGCATGTCCCACGCTGCCGTTGGGCACCGTTCGGCGCAGAGGCCGCAGTGCACGCACACATCTTCATCCTTGACCATCACCCGCTTCGTCTGCGGCAGCGCAGCAGAGACATAAATGTCCTGCGACAGATTGAGCGCCGGCGCGGACAGCCGCGTGCGGAGCTCCTCGATCGGCGTGCTGTTCGTCGTGATCGTCAGGCAATTCGTCGGACAGACATCCACGCAGGCGTCGCACTCAATGCACGCCGCTTCGGTGAAGTGCGTCTGAATGTCGCAATTGAGGCAGCGCCCGACTTCGTGCGCCGTCTGTTCCGCCGAAAAGCCCAGTTCGACTTCGACATGCAAATCGGTGAAGCGCTTGGTGAGCTCTTCATGCTGCATCTTCGCGCGGTGCACCGGATCGTAGTCGTTGTCGAACGCCCAGCTGTGCATGCCGACCTTCGCGCTCACGAGCGTCATCCCCACCGGCGGGCGCTCCGTGACCGGCTGATTCTGACAGACGAGATCCATCGAGATCGCCGCCTGATGGCCGTGCGCGACCGCCCAGATAATATTTTCCGGGCCCCACGCCGCATCGCCACCAAAGAACACCTTGGGGTGCGTGCTCTGATGCGTCGTCTTGTCGACCTTCGGCATCCCCTTGGCATCAAACTCGACGCCGATATCCCGCTCAATCCACG
>JBEIUK010000300.1:0-2712 GCA_040374415.1 Gemmatimonadaceae bacterium
CGCACCCCGGGCGGCACTCCGCTCCCGGTATTGACCGATCCCGGGCCCTAGCGAGCTCGCAGAACGAGAAAAGGGGCGGCATCCATGTGGACGCCGCCCCTCTGGTCGTACATCGCTGAGCAGGCCGCTTAGCTCTTCGCGGTGGCCGTGTCCTTCTTCGCCTGGATCGGCGACGGCAGCCCGATCTGCCCCATCGCCTTCACATAGTACTTCCAGCCCCAGCCGAGGGCCTTGTCGTCCTGCAGAACAATCGGCGTCTCCAATACCTGCTCCACCGGTTCGGCGACATTCCCCTTCTCCTCACGATAATACAGCACCTCGGTCATCTTCCCCTGAATGAGGTACTTGCTCGCCCGGAAGCCCTTCACGAGGCGCAGCGTATCGGAGTAGTAGCCCATCAGAGGGCCACTGCCCATGATGGTCAGGACGGAGTCCCGGGGCATCCCCGCATGGATCGGCTTCAGCTTCTTGGCGCCCACATCGGAGCTGCCGCAGGCGGCCAACGCCACCGCGGCGACACACACTGCACCAAAAGCCGCAAAACGACGGAGCGAAACGCCCCGAAAGCGAACATCAGTAGAAACCATGGGAAACCCCGAAAAAGACAAGGAGGTGGCAGCGCTTCATGTCACCGTGGCGCTCAACTTCTAAATCACGGGCAGCGCGCGTTGTAAAGATAGCAATACCTGAGTCAGGTCAGAGGGTTCCCAGCCCGAATCTTCCCAGTAGCAAAACTGCGCGTAAGCTGCGGCTACGCGCCCCGGTCGCCCCGCGAAACCACGCTGAGCCCAAACACCGCCCCCATCGCCGCCACCAGCGCCTGCTGCACCTCGGCGACCGACGGCACCGGACGACCCCCCCGAACGCTCTCCCGGGCCACGGTCGTCATCTCGACCCGATCAATCCCACAGGGCACCACATGCGCAAAGGTCGAGAGATCATTCACCACATTGAACCCAATGCCATGCCACACAACCCAATCCTTGGCATGCACGCCAATGGACGCAATCTTCCGCCCGTCCAGCCAGACGCCAGTTAACCCAGCCCGCCGTTCGGCATCCAGCCCGAACGACGCCAGCGCCCGGATGACGACCTCCTCCAACTGGCGCAGATACCAGTGCAGATCCTGGCGATGCTGCTTGAGGTCGATGATGGGATACAGCACGAGCTGGCCGGGCTCGTGGATCGTGATGTCCCCCCCACGCTCCACCTCGCGCACCTGCACGCCGCGCAACTCGAGCCACTCGGCCGATACCAGCAGGTGCCCGGGCTTGGTGCTCCGCCCCAGCGTCACCACCGGCGGATGCTGCACCACCATGAGCGTATCCGGAATCTCTCCGGCAATCCGCCGCGTGGCGGTCTCCTTCTGCAACGCCCAGGCCTCGTCATACGCCACGAGGCCCAGGTCCCGCACCTCCAACACGCGCGGAGCGGTCACGCGCGTCGCTTACGCGTGGAGCATCTTGCCCATCGAGTCGAGCACGGCTTCGCCGATCGCCTCGCTGAGCGTCGGATGCGCATGCAACGCCAGATCAATTTCTTCCACCGTGAACTCGTTCTCACGAGCAACCACGAGCTCATGAATGATTTCGGTGGCATGCGCGCCCACGATATGCGCACCCAGAATCTCGCCGTACTTCTTCCCCTTGAGGATCTTCACGAAGCCGTCGGTCTCCCCCGACGTGCGCGCGCGACCATTGGCCGAGAAGGGGAACTTGCCCACGGTGTACTCAAGGTTCTGCGCCTTGCACGCCTGCTCCGTGAGGCCGACGGAGGCCACTTCGGGGTGGCAGTAGGTGCAGCTCGGGATGTTGCCGTAGTTCACCGGATGCGCATGTTGGCCGCCCAGCATATCCGCGAGGACATGCCCTTCGCGTGAGCCCTTGTGCGCGAGCATCTGGTTACCGGCCACGTCGCCAATGGCGTAGTAGCCCGGGACGTTCGTCTCAAAGCCGGCGTTGATCTTCACGAAGCCGCGATCGGTCTTGGTGATACCCACCGCTTCAAGACCAATCTGCTCCACGTTGGGGGCGCGACCGGCCGCCACCAGCACCTTTTCCGCTTCGAGCGTGTGCGTAGTGCCACCCGCTTCGACGGTCATGCTCGCGCCGGTCTTCGTCACCTTCACGTTGCCGATCTTTGCGCCGGTGAGGATCTCGATCTTCCGCTTCTTGAACGCCTTCGTCAGCTCCGCGCTGCAATCGGCATCTTCAATGGGGAGAATCGTCGGCGCGACTTCCACGATCGTGACCTTGGTGCCGAACGCATTGAAGACGTCAGCGAATTCGCACCCCACGGCGCCCGCGCCCACGACGATCATAGACGCCGGTGCCTTCTCCGTGATCAGGATCTCATCACTCGACAGCACCGTCTGCTTGTCGAGGGCGAGCCCGGCCTGCGGCAGCCCCTTCACGCGCGAGCCCGTGGCGATCACGACCGCCTTCTTCGCTTCGTGGGTTTCCTTTTTACCGTCGGCCATGGTGACCGTGACCTTCTTCCCCTTCTCCAGCACGCCGTCACCCTTGATCACGGTGACCTTGTGCTTTTTCATGAGGAAATCGACGCCCTTGGAGTTCTGGGCGCTGACACTGCGTGACCGCTTCATGGCTGGGCCGAAGTCCAGCGTCACGCCATCGATCGTGATGCCATGTTCCTTTGCGTGGCCGAGCTTCGTGGCCAGGCTCGCCGATTCCAGCAGCGCCTTGGCCGGGA
>JBEIUK010000056.1:0-14264 GCA_040374415.1 Gemmatimonadaceae bacterium
CAGCCGCTCTACGGTGGCGCCGCGGCGCGGCCGTTTATCACGCATCACAACACGCTGGATATGCCGCTCTATCTCCGCATTGCGGACGCGTTGTATCTCAAGCGCTTGATCGTGGGCGGGTTTGAAAGTGTGTACGAAATTGGGCACGACTTCCGCAACGAGGGCATCGACCGGACGCACAATCCGGAATTCACGATGCTGGAGTTTTACGAGGCCTTCGCTGACTATCAGACGATGATGGGGCGGGTGGAGACCATGTTGGTGGCCGCGGCCGACGCGATTCGGATGATCCCTGGGGTCGGCGAGAAGGTGCCGGTGTTGACGACGCCGTTCCCGCGTATTGAATGGGTGCCGTCGCTGTCGAAGGCAGCCGGCGCCGATGTCATGGCCGTGAGTGACGCCGAGTTGCGGACGATGGCGGAGCGGATTGGGGTGGCGAAGGTCGCCACGCTGAGCCGTCCGAAGGTGCTCGATGAGATGTTCCAAGCGTTGGTGGAATCGCAGATCGATACGCCCACGTTTGTGGTGGATTATCCCAAGGAGCTCTCGCCGCTGGCGAAGCCGAAGCGTGGTGGCCCCGAGGGGATCACCGAACGCTTCGAACTGTTCGCGCGCGGGAAGGAGTTGGCGAATGCCTTCTCGGAGCTCAACGATCCGATCGATCAGCGCGAGCGCTTTGAGGCCCAGGCGCGCCTGAAAGCGGCCGGCGATGATGAAGCCTCCGGGGTGGACGAGGATTACCTCCGCGCCATGGAGTACGGCATGCCGCCCACGGGTGGTGTGGGGATCGGCATTGACCGGCTCTTCATGTATCTCACGGACACGCAGAACATTCGCGATGTGATTCTGTTCCCCACGATGCGACCGGAGTAACGCACCCCCGTGCGTCGTCTGGAGCTGGCGATCGCGTGGCGGTACCTGCGGAGTCGCCGCGGGTCACGTCTGCTGTCGTTCATCAGCGTCATCGCCATTGGCGGGGTGCTGGTGGGCGTCAGTGCGCTGATCGTGATCATGGGGGTGATGAACGGGCTGCAACGGGATCTGCGGGATAAGATCTTGGTGGGCAGCCCGGATCTTCGGGTGCTGCCCTATGGCTCCGATATGCGGATGGCCGATTGGCCCGCGATTCGGGAGGCCGTCCGTGGGGTGCGTGGGGTCGCGGCGGCGGCGCCGTTTGTCACCACGCAAGGCCTGGTGCGCAACAGCGCCGGGTATGTCACCGGCGCGCAGATGGTGGGCATTGAAACGGCCGGTCCGCCGGGATCGGAGGTGACCAGCATTCGGTCCCATGCCATTCTGGGCGACTTTTCCTTCCGCCGCGACGGCTCGGGGTTGCCCGGCGCGAGCTTCGGGAAACTGCTCGCGGCGCAGCTGAACGTGATGCCTGGTGATACCGTCGTGATGCTCGGGGCGGCCAGCACGGAGATGAACGCGGCGACGGGCGCGCTTGTCCCCCATGTCGACAGCGTGGTCGTGTCCGGCATCTTTGAAACGGGGATGTACGAGTACGACAACCTGTACGTCTTTCTGAATTTGCCGGTCGCGCAGCGCTTTGCGGCGTTGGGGACCGATGTGACGGGGATTGAGGTGCGCACGGTGGATCGGTGGGCGGCGGCGGCGGTGGCTGATTCGCTGCGGGCGACGCTCAAGGCCCCGGTGCGGGCCGTTGACTGGCAGGAACAGAACCACCAGCTCTTTCAGGCGCTGAAGCTTGAAAAGCTGGGGATGGGGGTGATCCTGCTGCTGATCGTGCTGGTTGCCGCGTTCAACATCGTCTCGACGCTGACCATGGTCGTGTCGGATAAGACCCGGGAGATTGGGATTCTGCGGGCGATGGGGATGCCGGCCGCGTCGATCCGGCGGATCTTTCTGCTCCAAGGGATCGTGGTGGGGGCGGTGGGGACCGCCGGCGGTCTGGTGGCTGGGCTTGGCGTCTCCGCGATCTTGGAGCGGTACCGACTGATCGCGCTCGACCCTTCGGTGTACTTCATCGACCACCTCCCGGTCGCGACCCAGCCGTTGGACGTCCTTGTCACGGCGGTGGCGAGTCTCGCCGTCGCGGCCCTGGCCACCCTGTACCCCGCCTCGCAGGCGGCTCGCCTCTACCCTGTGGAGGCCATTCGTCATGAGTGACGGAATCCGGCGGCCCCCCGTCCTTGAAGCGGATGGGGTGGTGAAGGAATTCCGCGGCGGCGATGGCGCCATTCTGCGGGTGCTCGACGAGGTCGCGCTCACCGTTCAGGCTGGGGAAATGGTGGCGATCATGGGGTACAGCGGGGCGGGGAAGAGCACGCTGCTCCATGTGCTCGGGGCCCTCGAGCCCCCCTCGGCCGGCGTCATTGCGATCGGGGGGCAGCCGCTGGCCGCCCTCAGCGATGACGCGCTGGCGGAACTTCGGAACCGGTCGGTGGGGTTTGTCTTTCAGTTCCATCACCTGTTGCGGGAGTTCTCGGCGCTGGAAAACGTCATGATGCCGCTGCGGATCGCTGGATGGACCGACGAGGCGGCGCGCACCCGGGCGGAAACCCTGCTGGAGCTGGTGGGGTTGACTCCGAGGCGGAATCATCGGCCCTCGGAACTCTCGGGGGGCGAGCAGCAGCGGACGGCGGTGGCCCGGGCGTTGGCGTTGGAGCCCGCGCTGGTGTTGGCCGATGAACCGAGCGGGAACTTGGACGCGCAGAACGCCGAGCGGTTGCATGACCTGCTGGCGGCACTGGCCCGTCAGCAGTCGCTTGGGATGATCGTGGTGACCCATAATCCCTCGCTGGCCGCTCGCGCGGATCGAACGCTGGTTTTGGAAGGGGGACGTTTGGTGGAGACACACACACACGGGGGGGCGGCCTGATGTTGTGCGATACCTGTCAGGAGCGTGACGCCGTGGTGCATTTGACCCGGATCGTGAACAACGCCGTGACGCAGCTGCACCTGTGCGAAAAGTGCGCGGCGGCGAAGGGGGTGGAGACCACCCTGTCGGTGCCGCAGCATCCGCTGGGGGACATCCTGCAGGCGGTGCAGCAGCATACGACGGCGGGGAGCGAGGATGCGCTGTCCTGCACCTTCTGCGGCGCGACGGCGCGGGATTTCCGGGCCTCCGGGCGGTTGGGGTGCCCCCATTGCTACGACGCGATGGAGCGGAGCCTGCGGGAGCTGCTCCGTCGGTTGCACGGCAGTTCGAAGCATGTCGGGCGGCAATACGATATCCCGGCGGCCCATGTCCTCGAGAAGACCGACTCGGTCTTCGACCTGCGCGATCGCCTGCGCCGAGCGGTGGAGAGCGAGCAGTTTGAGCTGGCGGCTGAGTTGCGGGACCGCCTCCGGGTGCTCGAGTGAGCGCCGGGCGGTCGGAACTCGACCTGTCGTTGCTTCCGGACGGCGGGCTGGGATGGCTGGATGCCTCCGGGGCCAACGCGGACGTGGTGATTTCCACCCGGATGCGGCTGGCCCGGAACATCTCGGGGTATGCCTTCACGGCCCGCGCTCGGGAGGGGGAGCGGTTGCGACTTCTCGCCCAGGTGCGTGATGCGTTGGGGGGCGTGACCTCGTTGCATGGGGCGATGCTGGCCCGGTTGGACGAGTCGTCGATGCTCAATCGGCAGCTGCTGCACGAGCGGCATCTGATCAGCCGGGAGCTGGCGGGGCTCGACCCGCAGCACCCGGTGCGGAGTGGGGCCGCGGCCTTTTTGGCCGATGGGGTGGGGCTGCTGGTCAACGAGGAGGACCACCTCCGGCTCCAGTCCATGCGCTCGGGTTTTGCGGCGCCGCAAGCGTTTGAGGCCGTGAGCCGACTCGACCGGGAGCTTGGGGCGCAGGTCCCATATGCCTTCCATCGGGAGTTCGGATTCCTGACGGCCTGTCCCACGAACGTGGGGACCGGGCTTCGGGCGTCGGTGCTAATCCATCTTCCCGGGCTGGTGCTGACCAAGGAGATCGGGAAGGTGCTGGCCGGCCTGCAGCAGATGGGGCTGACCTACCGCGGGCTCTATGGCGAAGGGAGCGACGTGGTGGGGAACTTCTTCCAGCTCTCCAACCAGACCACGCTGGGACGTACCGAGGAGGAACTGCTGGATCTCCTCGTGCGCGTGGTCCGGCATGTGATCGAGCGGGAGGAGGAGGCGCGCCGTGTTCTGGTGCGCGATGCGGGCTATATTATCGAGGACAAATTGTGGCGGGCGTACGGGACGCTGCGGTATGCTCGCAGCCTCACCTTTGACGAGGCCATGAACTACCTGAGTGGCGTGCGGTTGGCGGTCGGATTGAAACTGATTGCTGGCCTCAGTGTATACACACTGAATACGCTTCTCATTCACACCCAATCGGCGCACCTCGCGCATCTCGAGGGGCGTCCGCTGACGGAGCCGGAAGCGAACCTGGCGCGCGCGCGGTTTGTGCGACAGGCGCTCACGAACGAAAGTGGCGGTGTCGGATGACCCGCCTGGACCCGACCCCGAGGGGACGATGAACGGCTATAACTTCACCGAGCGGGTACGAAAGGTGTTGGCCATGGCGCGCGAAGAAGCCGCGCGGCTGCACCATGAGTACGTGGGCACGGAGCATATCCTGCTGGGACTGATTCGCGAGGGCGAAGGGGTGGCGGCCGCCGTGCTGCAGAACCTGAACGTCGACCTCGATGACATCACGCTCAAGATCGAAGAGACGGTCAAGAAGGGGAAAGCCGCCCAGGCTACTGGCCCAGATTTGCCGTACACGTCGCGGGCCAAGAAGGTGCTCGAGCTGGCGATGGCGGAGGCGCGTGATCTGAGCCACAGCTATGTCGGCACCGAGCATCTGCTGCTGGGCCTCTTGCGGGAGGAGAAGGGGATCGCGGCGCAGGTCTTGTCGGATGCTGGCGTAAACCTCGAGGCCGCGCGCGCTGAGACGCTGCGCCTGCTGGGGACCGAAATGCCGGCGGCGGGATCCGCTGCGCCGGCGGAGAAGGCGGGGGCCACGCCGCCGTCGGCCGCGCCCGCCCGCGGCGAGAAGAAGTCCAAGACGCCCGCGCTCGATCATTTCTGCCGCGACCTGACCGTCTTGGCTGCCGAAGGGCAGCTGGACCCGACGATTGGCCGTGCCAAGGAAATCGAGCGCGTGATGGAAGTGCTCACGCGCCGGAAGAAGAACAATCCGGTGCTGATCGGCGAACCCGGGGTCGGGAAGACGGCGATCGTCGAAGGGTTGGCGCAGCTCATCGCCAACGGCGACTGCCCGGATTCGCTGCGGGACAATCGCGTGCTGTCGCTGGATATGGCGGCGGTGATTGCCGGCACCAAGTATCGCGGGCAGTTCGAAGAGCGCCTCAAGGCGGTCATGAATGAGATCGCGCAGAACAAGCAGGTGATCCTGTTCATCGACGAGCTGCACACACTGGTTGGAGCGGGGGCGGCGGAAGGGGCGATTGACGCCAGCAACATGCTCAAGCCGGCGCTCGCGCGCGGTGAGCTGCAGTGCGTCGGCGCGTCGACGCTCAACGAGTATCGCAAGTACATCGAAAAGGATGGGGCGCTGGAGCGTCGCTTCCAGACGGTGGTCGTTGAGCCGCCTTCGATCGAAGAGACCGTGCAGATCCTGCAGGGGCTTCGCAAGAAGTACGAAGACCATCATCGGGTGAACATCCCGGACGAAACGTTGCTGGCGGCGGCCAAGCTGTCGGAGCGCTACATCACGGACCGGTTCCTCCCCGATAAGGCGATCGACGTGATCGACGAGGCTGGGGCGCGTGCCCGCCTGGCGGCGCAGGTGCAGCCGTCCGAGGTGGCGTCGCTGAAGGAGCGCCTTGAAGCGATCAACACGGAGAAGGAAGCGGCGGTTCGCGATCAGAACTTTGAGCGGGCGGCGTCCTTGCGTGACAGCGAGCGCGAATTGCAGGCGGATATCCGTCGGGCCCAGGAAGAGTGGGAGCAGCGGCGGCAGTCGCATCGCCCGACGCTTGGCGAGGAAGAGATCGCGTTCATCGTGAGCCGCTGGACGGGGATCCCCGTGACGCGGTTGCAGGAGGCTGAGACCTCCCGGCTGTTGCGCATGGAAGACGAACTCCATGGCTCGGTGGTTGGGCAGGATGAGGCCATCAAGGCGCTGGCGCGGTCGATTCGCCGCAGCCGCGCGGGGCTTAAGGATCCTCGGCGGCCGATCGGCTCGTTCATCTTTTCGGGACCCACCGGTGTCGGGAAGACGGAGCTGGCCCGCTCGCTGGCCAAGTTCCTCTTCGCGGATGCCTCCGCGCTCATTCGCGTCGACATGAGCGAGTACATGGAAAAGTTTTCGGTGTCGCGCCTGATTGGTGCGCCCCCGGGCTACGTGGGCTACGAGGATTCGGGGACGCTGACCAAGGCGGTCCGGCGGAAGCCGTACAGCGTCATCCTGCTCGACGAAATCGAGAAGGCGCACCCGGATGTCTTCAACATTCTCCTGCAGGTGCTGGATGAGGGTCACCTCACCGACAACTACGGGCGCGTGATTGACTTTAAAAACACCGTGGTGATCATGACCTCGAACGTTGGGGCCAAGGACATCACCCGCGGGAAGTCGCTGGGCTTTGCCACGGCCGATGGCCGGGGGGATTTCGAGCGGATTTCCGAGAAGGTCAAGGAAGAGATGGGGCGGGTCTTCAACCCCGAATTCCTGAACCGACTGGATGACGTGATTGTCTTCCATCCGCTGGGCAAGGAGCACATTGCCAAGATCGTCTCGATCGTCTTCGCCGACGTGCAGAAGCGTCTGGCCGAAGAGGAGCTGACGATCCGGCTGACGGATGCGGCGACGGAGTTCCTGGTTGATCACGGCCACGACGAGCATTTCGGGGCGCGGCCCCTGAAGCGGGCGATCCAGCGGTACATCGAGGATCCCCTCTCGGAGAAGATCCTGACGGCGGAATTCACCAAGGGCGACGAGATCGAGGTGGACGTCTCGACGACCGAGAAGAAGAAGCTGGAGTTCCGGGTCCTTTCGCCGACCCCACAGGTCTAAGCCAGCAGATCCGCCCCAACCGGGCCTTCCCAGGTCCGGTTGGGGCGCTCTGTAGTGTATATTCCCGGGCTATGCAGATGCACGAACCTCGCAGGGGGGCCCTTGGGGCCGGGCGACGCGCGCTGACCACGCTGGTATCCAGTGTGCTGGCGGGCGTCGTGTGTGCGTTCGTTCCCATGCGCCAGATCGCGGCGCAGGATGTGACGGGGCGGTGCACGACGCCGGACACCGTGGCCATTGTTGGCAACGCCCGGGTCGCGGACCAGCGGATCCGGACGGAAGTCGGGTTTCCGGCTGGCGTGACGCTGAGCTTCCCGGTCATTCAGCGGGGCATCAAGGCGCTCTATGCGCTGAACGAATTTGACGACGTCGATGTCTCCTGCGACCTGACGTCGGCTCCGGGCAAGGCGATCGTCGTGGTGGCCGTTCGCGAGCGCGCGGTCTTGGGCGACCTGAAAGTGACGGGGCCGGTCAACGTCTCGGAACGCACCGTTCGGGAGAAGATTGACCTCCTCATTGGTCGCCCGATTGACCCGCTCCAGATGGCCAAGGCGCGGGCGAAGATTGATTCGACCTATGAAGCGGCCGGCTATTATCTGGCGCGCGTCATGATCGATTCGACGCCCATGGGCGAGGGGCGCATTGGGCTGACCTACCGGATTGATGAGGGGCGTCGCTTGGCGATTGCCGGCATCGACATCACGGGGAACACCGGCGTGCCAGATCGCTTGGTCGTCGGGGCGATGAAGACACGTCCGGAAGGGTTCTGGTGGTTCCAGAAGGGTGAGTACAACGACGACAAGTACGTCGGTGATCTCGGGGAGCGCATCCCGTCGCTGTTTTCGCGGCTGGGGTTCGTGGATATGCGCATTATGAAGGACACGCTGGTGGTTGACCGCGCCCGTGGAAAAGGGATGCTCGCCATCACGGTGGATGAAGGGCCGCGCTATCGGGTGGGCGCTTTCGAAGTTTCTGAGAATCGGCGATTCTCCACCGATGAACTCAAGCGGATGTATCCCTTCGAAGGGAACGATCCGACGCTGACGGAGCGGGTCAAGAGCTTTGTGAAGCGGGAAGTGTCGGCGCCGGAAGGGGTCTTCGACCAGAAGCGATGGGATGACGCGCTGGAGAAGGTCAACACCCAGTACCGGAACTACGGCTACCTGTATGCCCGCATCAATCCGGTGGTACAGCGGACGGTTGGGCCGGACTCGACCCCGACGGTGAACCTGCGGTGGGAGATTGACGAACGGAATCCGGCGATCGTGAACCGGATCGAAATTGTCGGCAACGACTTTACCTCGGACGATTGCATCCGTCGCCAGATCTATCTGGTACCGGGCGGCGTATTCAATCAGGACGTGCTACTCCGCAGCTATCAGAGCATCGGCAACCTCAACTTCTTTGAATCGCCGATGCCCTTTCCCGACTATCGTCCGATCAACGATCAGGGCGACGTCGATATCGTGTTCAAGGTCAAAGAGAAGCGCACCGGGAGCATCAACTTCGGCGCCTCGATGGGCCAGGGGGGCGTGGGCTTCGGCGGCTTTATTGGTGTGGAGCAGCCCAACCTGTTTGGCAATTGCAAACAAGGGAAGCTGAACTGGCAGTATGGCCGGTTCTACAACGATTTCACGGCAACGTATACCGATCCGGCGCTGCGTGGCACGCGCGTCTCGGGGGCCATTAGCGCCTACCGGACGCAGTCCCGCTTCATTATCGGGAACCTCGGGCAGAACGTGCGGACGGGCAGCCAGCTGCGTTTCGGTTTGCCGGTGCCATGGTCGTATTTCTCGACGCTGGCGATTTCGTACAACGGGGAGGCGGCGACCTTCACCTCGGGGACGCTGGCCAACAGCTGCTCCAAAAACTGCTTCCGCTCCAACCTCGGCCTCGAGTACACGAGCGACACGCGCATCGACATGCCCTTTGCCTCGGGCGGATCCCTGCGTTCCGTCACGATGGATTTCAGCGGTGGGCCGCTGGGCGGCACGGTGAACTTCCAACGGGTCACGGGGGAATTCCGAGCCTATGTGCCGTTGGCGCAGGTTGGTGGGTTGGGTGGTGGCCAGCCGGTCAAGTTCGTGATGGGGATGACGGCACGCACGGGAGCGTTGTTCGGCAACTCGGGTCCGTTCTTCTTCCAACAGCAGTTCTCGGTGGGTGGCGTGATGTATGGGCAGCAGCTGCGTGGCTACCCAGAATTTTCCATCACGCCGCAGGGCTTCAACCCGACCACCGATCAATACCGCTCCGATCCGACGTCGTTCGGGAATGCCTTCATGACCGTGACGGGTGAAGTCGGGGTGCGGTTCAACCAGATGTTCTATCTCAATGCCTTCGCAGATGCCGGGAACAACTGGGCCTCCGCGCGGCAGATCAACCCGACCCGCCTGTTCCGTTCGGCGGGGTTCGGCGTCTCCACTGTCACGCCACTCGGCCCCTTGGGTGTCGATCTGGCGTATGGATTTGACCGCGTCGCGGTTGATCCGACGACCCTCCGCGCGAAGCCGGACCCGCGGTGGCAATTCCATTTCCGGCTTGGCCAGCTCTTCTAGAGGATCACTGATGCGTTTCCCCGTACTGCTGAGCGCTGCGGCGCTGCTCGTTGCCGCTCCGTCGCTGGTCACCGCCCAGACCGCTGGGCAGAAGTTCGCGTTTATCAATTCGCAGGCCATCATGCAGGCAGCGCCGGGCGCGGTTGAGGCCCAGATGCAGCTGCAGAAGGAGCTGGAGACGATGCGTGGCACCGTGGCGAAGCTCACGGACTCGCTGACGGTGATGGACTCGTTGTATAAGAAGGAAGAGGCCGGACTGGCGCCGGCTGCCAAGGACGCGCGGCAGAAGACGATGCGCGAGAAGCAGGCGGATTTTCAGGAGCGCGTGCAGAAGCTGAACGATCAGGCCCAGCAACGCGAAGGCGAACTGATGCAGCCGGTGCTGGAAAGCGTACGGAAGGCGCTGGATGATATCCGCATGGAAGGCGGCTACTCCTTCATCTTCGACGTGGCCGCGGGTTCGTTCATTGTCTCCGCCGACAAGAACCTCGACATCACCGACCGCGTGCTGGCGAAGCTGCGGTTGTCGGCCCCGAAGGCGGCGCCGAAGGCGGCTGCTCCTGCGGCCAAGCCGCCGATGGCGGGTCCGGCGGCTGCGCCCGCTGGTGTCACCACCAAGAAGCCGCCGACGGCGTGAGTTCTGCGTTAACCGCAGCGCAGGTGGACGGCGGTGATGGGGAGACGCCCATCACCGCCGCTGCCGTTGCGGCATTGACTGGCGGGCGCCTTGTTGGCGATCCGTCAGTGGTTGTGCAGACCATTGCGCCGCTCGACCGCGCCGGACCGGAGGCGCTGAGCTTCTATGCGCATGCCCGGTATGCGTCGTGGTTTACCGCGACGGCTGCCGGCGTCGTTGTGGTGGCCACCGAGCTCGCCGAGGCGGCGGGACCGTCGTGTGTGCGGGTGGTGGTGGACAAGCCCATCGATGCGATGCTGCCGCTCTTGGCGCGTTTTCAGCGTCGTCGGCCGCGCCCCATCGGCGTGCATCCAACCGCCGTCATCGCCCCGACCGCGTCGATTGGTGACGGGGTCACGATTGAGCCCTATGCCGTCATCGAAGACGATGCGGTGGTGGGGCCAGGTAGCTGGATTGGCCCGCATGCCGTGGTCGGGATGGGGTGTACGCTGGGGCGTGACGTGCGCCTCTTCGCTGGGGCCGTGCTCTATCCGTTTGTGGAGTGTGGCGACCGCGTGGTGCTGCATGCCGGGGCCCGAGTGGGGCGCGAGGGTTTTGGCTTTCTGCCCGGTCCGGCGGGCATCACCCGGATCCCGCATGTGGGCCGGTGTGTCCTCGAATCCGATGTTGAGATTGGCGCCAATAGTTGCGTCGATCGCGGCAGTGTGGATGACACCATCATCGGGGCCGGTACCAAGCTCGATAACCTCGTGCACATTGCGCACAATGTGCGGGTGGGACGCATGTGTTTCTTTGCGGCGCAGGTCGGGATCGCCGGCTCCGTGCGCATTGGGGACGGCGTGCAATTCGGGGGACAGGCTGGCAGTGCGGGGCACCTCACGGTTGGCGACCGAGCGGTCATTGCGGCCCGTGGCGCACCGGCGTCGGACGTCCCCGGCGGGGAAACCTGGTCTGGCTTCCCGGCGCGCCCCCATCGCGACCAGTTGCGGGCACAGGCCGCACTCGCGCGGGTCATGCGCATCCTGCGGCCGCTCGAGCAGCTTGTGGCCAAGGAGCCAACGGCATGATTGCCCGGGCCTCCTCGACGACTGGTGTCGCCTCGACCACCGCGAGCGCCGGATTGCGGCGCACGATCGCGCAGACCGCCACGATCTCGGGGATCGGCTTGCATTTGGGCAAGCCGTGCACCCTCACATTTGAGCCGGCGCCGTCGGGGAGCGGCATTGCATTCCGTCGCGTCGATCTCCCATCGTCTGGATTGATTCCGGCACGCGTCGACGTCGCCGTCGAGGCGCAGCGCCGGACGCAATTGGGGTCGGGGGATGATGCCCTCCACACCGTCGAGCATGTGCTGGCGGCTGTGGGTGCGCTCGGCCTGGATGATCTGACCATTGCGATGGACGGCCCGGAGCCGCCCATCATGGATGGCAGCGCCGCGCCATTCCTTGAGGCTCTCACCGGTGCCGGGGTGGTCACGCAAGCGGGTCGCCCCGACTGGCTGGTGTTGCGCAAGACCATTCGCGTGGTGGATGGGGAGTCGGTGTACGAGGCTCGGCCGGCGGACACGCTGACGCTCGATGTCTCCATCGATTTTCCGCACCCGTTGATTGGCGCGCAGTCCGGCAGCTACCGGGTGACGCCGGCACTGTTCGCCCGTGAGTTGGCCGCCGCACGCACCTTTGGGTTCCTGCATGAGGTCGAATATTTGCGGGGGCAGGGGCTCATTCAGGGGGCCACGACGTCCAATGCCATCGTCCTGAATGCCACGGAGCTGGTGGACACCACCCTTCGGTGGCCCGATGAGTTTGTGCGCCACAAGGCGCTGGATTGTGTGGGGGATCTGGTGCTTGCTGGTGCCCGGGTCCGTGCGCACATCACTGCAGTGAAACCGAGTCACCGAGGGACCGTCGCACTGGTGCGCGCCCTCGTGCAACATGCCGTTAAGGAGCCTGCCGTGTTTACTATCGAAGACATCATGCAGGTGCTGCCGCACCGCTATCCGTTTCTGCTGGTGGATCGCATTCTCGAGATTGAAGAGGGAAAGCGCATCGTCGGCCTGAAGAACGTGACGATCAACGAGCCGTTCTTCCAAGGGCACTTCCCGGGACATCCCATCATGCCCGGGGTGCTCATCATCGAATCCATGGCCCAGGTGGGCGGCATGCTGCTGATGCGGACGATCCCGGATCCATCCAGCAAGGTCGTCTACTTCTTGTCGCTCGATAACGTCAAGTTCCGTCGGCCGGTGAAGCCGGGGGATCAGCTGCGTCTTGAGCTTGAGGTGGTGCAACTGCGAGGCACGATGTGCAAAATGAAGGCCGTCGCGCTGGTGGATGGGCAGGTCGCCACGGAAGCGGAAATGGCGGCGATGGTGCGCGACCGATGAGCACGCAGATTCATCCGTCGGCGCTCGTCGATGCGTCGGCTGTCCTCGGCACGGATGTCGAGGTGGGTCCGTGGGCGATCATCGGTCCGAACTGTCAGGTGGGCGACGGCAGCGTGATTTCGGCGCGTGCCACGCTCGAGCGGAACGTCCGGCTCGGGCGTCGCGTCCGGGTGGGGATGGGCGCCATTCTTGGCGGGGATCCGCAGGATCTTAAGTATCGCGGTGAGGAGACCTGGGTGGAGATCGGTGACGACTCCGCCGTCCGCGAGTATGCCACGGTGAATCGTGGGACCGCCCATTCAATTTCCACGCGCGTTGGCAAGCACTGCTTCCTGATGAGCTATGTCCATCTGGCGCATGATTGCCAGGTGGGGGATCACGTGATCATCTCCAACGGCACGCAGCTCGCAGGCCATGTGATCGTTGAAGATCGCGCCACGATTTCGGGGCTGTGCGCGGTGCATCAGTTCGCGCGGGTGGGGCGGCATGCCTTTATTGGGGGATGTTCGCGCGTGGCGCAGGATGTCCCGCCCTTTGTGCGGGCGGTGGGGAACCCCATCAAGCTCTTCGGGCTCAACTCCGTGGGTTTGCAGCGCAATGGCTTTGCGCCTGAGGTGTTGGCTGAGCTCAAGCGCGCCTATCGGCTGTGCTTCCGCTCGGAGCATACGGTCTCGCAGGGGATTGAGCGCGCGCGCGCCGAGGTGATTGGGGTGCCGGAAGTGATGCATTTCCTGTCGTTCATCGAAGCGAGCCAGCGCGGCGTGGGGTTCTGAGCCCCGTGGCCACTGCGCGGATGTTTTCAGGGGCGACGGCGCCGCGGGTCGGCGTGATTGGTGCTGGTGGTCTGGGGGTGCATCATGTGCGGATTCTCCGTGATCTCGCCGGCGATCGGTTCGTGGGGTTCGTCGACGAGAATCCCGCGCGTGCGGCACAGGTCGCTGAGCAGCTCGGCGTCGCAGCGCTACCATCGGTGGACGCGCTGCTGAGTCAGGTCGATGCGGTGTCCGTGGTCGTGCCCACGACCATGCATCATCGCGTGGCCTCGGCGGTGCTGCGGGCAGGACGCCATGTGTTCATCGAGAAACCCTTCACGGTGACGCTGGCCGAGGCAGATGACCTGATCGCGCTGGCCGCTGCCGCTGGCGTGGTGTTGCAGGTTGGGCACGTGGAGCGTTTCAATCGCGCCGTCCGTGCCGCCATGCCGTATGTCGATGGTCCGCGGTTCATTGAGAGCGATCGACTCGCGCCGTTTAATCCGCGTGGCGCCGATGTCGCCGTGGTACTGGATCTCATGATCCACGATCTCGACCTGGTACACACGCTCGTCGGTGTTCCGGTGGCTGAGGTCAGCGCCATGGGGATCCCCGTGCTCACGCCATCGCTGGATATCGCCAACGCGCGGTTGACCTTTGCGAATGGCGCGGTGGCCAACATCACTTCCAGTCGCGTCTCCCGTGAGCGGTTGCGGAAGCTCCGCATTTTTCAAAAGAGCGGCTACATCTCGCTCGATCTGGCGGCGGGCACCGGCGAGTTCTTCCGGATGCGCGGCGATGTCGATCCTCGGCAGTTGGCGCGCGCACCACGGGCCCTCGAGGATTTTGTGGAGCGCGTGGAATTGTCTGCGCCGGAAGGGGAGCCCTTGGTGCTGGAGCTCACGCAGTTCCTGAGCGCGATTTTGGGGCAGGCCCCCATCGCGGTGACGGGGGCGGATGGGCGCGATGCC
>JBEIUK010000127.1:0-8569 GCA_040374415.1 Gemmatimonadaceae bacterium
CGGGCCTTATCGAGGATCGCGGCACAGGGCTGCATCACGCCGAGGTCGATCACCTCGTAGCCGTTACACTGCAGTACGACCCCCACAATGTTCTTGCCGATATCGTGCACATCGCCCTTGACGGTCGCGAGCAAGACGCGACCAGCGCTGCGCGACGTGGCCGTCTTGAGCGCTTCGATGAAGGGCACGAGATGGGCGACCGCCTTCTTCATGACGCGCGCACTCTTCACCACCTGCGGCAAGAAGAGCTTGCCCGCGCCGAAGAGATCGCCAACGGTGTTCATCCCCTGCATAAGGGGGCCTTCAATGACTTCGATCGGATGCGACGCCGATTGCCGCGCTTCCTCGGCGTCCTCGACGACCCACGTATCAATGCCGTGAATGAGCGCGTGGGCGAGACGGGCCGCGACAGGCTGCTCGCGCCAGCCGAGGTCGTCGGCCACCTTGGCGGCGCGCCCCTTCACCTGATCGGCGACCTCGAGCAGTCGCTCCGTGGAATCGGCGCGCCGAGCGAGGACGACATCTTCGACGCGCTCGCGCAGATCGGATGGAATATCGTCGTACGGGATCAGCTGTCCCGCATTGACGATCCCCATATCCATGCCGGCGCGCACCGCATGGTACAGGAACACGGCATGGATCGCTTCGCGAAGCGGCGTGTTCCCGCGGAACGAAAAGGAGACGTTGCTGACGCCACCGGAAATTTTCACATACGGCAGCGTGCGCTTGAGCTCGCGCGTCGCCTCGAAATAGGCGATCGCATAGCCGGCATGCTCCTCGATCCCGGTGCCGATGGCAAAGATGTTCGGATCGAAGATGATGTCCTGCGGCGGGAAGCCCACCGTCTCCGTGAGGAGCCGGTAGGCGCGCGTGCAGATCTCGATCTTCCGGGCCGTCGTGTCCGCCTGGCCAGCCTCATCGAAGGCCATCACAATCACGGCGGCGCCGTACCGGCGCACCAACCGGGCCTGCCGGAGGAACTCCGCCTCGCCTTCCTTGAGCGAGATGGAGTTCACGACCCCCTTCCCCTGCAGACACTTGAGCCCGGCCTCCAGCACACTCCACTTGCTGGAATCGACCATGATGGGCACGCGGGCGATGTCCGGCTCGGAGGCCACGAGATTCAGGAAGGTGACCATGGCGTGCTCGGCGTCCAGCAGCCCTTCGTCCATGTTCACGTCAATGACCTGCGCCCCCTGCTCCACCTGCTGGCGCGCGACGGCCAGCGCCTCGCTGTACTGGCCGTCGAGAATCAGCTTCGCGAAGCGGGCAGAGCCGGTGACATTCGTCCGCTCCCCCACATTCACGAAGTTGGTGTCCGGCCCCACCACCATGGGCTCGAGCCCTGAGAGCCGAAGCTGCGGGGCGATCGTCGGAATGCGCCGCGGCGTGACGCCACGGACGGCCTCGGCGATCGCCCGGATGTGCGCAGGGCCCGTGCCGCAGCAGCCACCCACGATGTTGATCAGCCCGCTCCGTGCCCACTCGCCGATGTGCGCCGCCATCATCTCTGGCGTTTCGTCGTAGCCGCCAAAGGCGTTCGGCAGCCCGGCGTTCGGATGCGCGCTGATATGCGTATCCGCGAGGCGCGACAGCTCTTGCACGTAGCCGCGCAGCTGCCCGGCGCCAAGGGCGCAATTCAGCCCAATGGAGAGCGGCGCGATGTGCGCCATGGAAATCCAGAAGGCTTCCGCCGTCTGCCCGGAGAGCGTCCGGCCGCTCGCATCGGTGATCGTGCCGGAAATCATCACCGGCACCGATACATGCCGCGTCTCGAAGAACTGGGCGATCGCGAACAGCGCCGCCTTGGCATTCAGCGTGTCGAAGATCGTCTCTACGAGGAGCAGATCGGCGCCACCATCAAGCAGCCCCTGAATAGCCGTGGTATAGGCCGCGACGAGGGCATCGAAGGTGACATTGCGGGCGCCCGGGTTCTCCACTGCGGGGGAGATCGACGCCGTCCGGTTGGTGGGCCCGAGCACCCCGGCCACGTAGCGCGGCCGGGAGGGGTCCCGCGCCTCCATCTCATCGGCCACCCGACGGGCCAGCGAGGCCCCGGCCACATTCAGCTCGTAGGCCAGCGACTCCATGCCGTAGTCGGCCAGCGAGATGCTGTTGGCGTTGAACGTGTTCGTCTCGAGGATATCGGTGCCGGCCTCGAGGTATTCCCGATGGATCGCGCCCACGACGTCCGGCCGGGTGATGGCCAGGAGATCGTTGTTCCCCTTGAGATCGGATGGCCAGTCGGCAAACCGGGTCCCCCGGTAGTCCGCTTCCCCCAGCCGATAGGTCTGCAGCATGGTTCCCATGCCGCCGTCGAGGAGCAGGATACGCTCAGCCAACAGCGATGGGAGCCGCGACAGACGGGACGCGCGATTAAGATTCGTAGCCATGGACAAATGGGGAAACCGTCGGGTGGGCACGGCGGCCGCGGTGAATTGGACCCTCTCTGGGAAAGATAGGCATGACCACAGGCAGTGAGCAGCTGATCCCTCCATCCAACGCGGATGGCGCCATCGGAGTGCCCGCGGCGCGCCCGCGCGCGGCGCTGTTGGCGCGGCTGCTGGATCCCGCGCAGGTCATCCTGTTCGATGGGGCCATGGGGACGATGCTCTATGCCCGCGGCGTCTTCATCAACCAGTGCTATGACGAGCTGGTGCTGCGGGCCCCCGACCTCGTGCGGGAGGTGCATGCCGAATACGCCAAGGCAGGTGCCGAGGTGCTGGAGACCAACACCTTCGGAGCGAATCGCGCCAAGCTCACGACCTTCGGGCTCGACAGCCAGGTGAGCACGATCAACCGGCGGGCCGCGGAATTGGCGCGCGAGGCGGCCGGTCCGGACCGGCTGGTCGCCGGCGCCGTGGGGCCGTTGGGGGTGCGACTTGAGCCCTATGGCGCGCTGGGGCGCGCCGAGGCGCGGGCGATGTTCCATGAGCAGATCACGGCCCTGCAGGCGGGCGGGGCCGATTGCATTCTGCTGGAGACGTTCTCGGATCTCGACGAGCTGGAACAGGCCATTCTGGCGTCGCGCGAGGTGGACCCGGGGATGCCGGTGATCGCGCAGGCGACGGTGGGCCCGGATCTCCGGACCACCTACGGGGCGAGCCCGGAAGACATCGCCCGCGCGCTCGACCGGTGGGGGGTGGATGTGATCGGGCTGAATTGCTCCGTTGGACCACAGACGATCCTCGAGGCCATTGAGCGCATGGCCGCGGTCACGACCCGGAAGCTGTCGGCCCAGCCCAATGCCGGGATGCCGCGCGAGGTGGGCGGACGATCGATGTACATGGCGAGCCCGGAGTACATGGCGACCTATGCGCGCCATCTGATTCAGGCCGGGGCCAAGATCGTGGGCGGGTGCTGTGGCACCACCCCCGAGCACATCAAGGCGATGCTCGAAGGGATCCGGCCGCTCGCGCCGCGCAGCCGCGTGGTCGTTACCGCCGACCAGCGCTCCACGCCGACGGAGGCGCCCGTCGGGCACCCGCCGGTGCCGCTTGCGTCCCGCTCGAAGTTTGGGGCGAAGATCGCCGCCGGGACCTTTGTCACCTCCGTGGAAATTGTGCCGCCACGCGGGGTGGAGACGGCGCGCTTGTCCCGCGATGCCGCAGCGCTGCATCGCGCTGGCGTCGATGCCATCAATGTCCCGGACGGCCCGCGGGCGCAGAGCCGCATGGGGGCGATCGCGACGAGCCTGCTGATTGAGCGCGAAGGCATCGAAGCGGTCACGCACTACTGCTGCCGGGATCGCAATCTCCTCGGCATGCTCAGCGATCTCTTGGGCGCGTCGGCGTTGGGGCTGCGGAATTTGCTGCTCATCACTGGCGATCCGCCCAAGATGGGCCCGTATCCCGATGCGACCGCGGTCTTCGACATTGACGCCATTGGGCTCACCAACCTCGTGGCCTCGCTCAACAAGGGGCTCGATCCGGGGGGCAACCCGATTGGGGAACCCACGCAGTTCGTCATTGGCGTGGGGGTGAATCCGGCGGCGATCGATCCGGCGCATGAACTGCGGCGCTTCCACTGGAAGGTCGAGGCCGGCGCCGAGTATGCGATCACGCAGCCCGTCTTTGATCCGGCGCAGTTGGAAACGTTCCTGACCTCCATCGACGACGTGCGCATCCCGGTGATTGCCGGCATCTGGCCGCTCGTTTCCGCGCGGAACGCGGAATTTCTCGCCAATGAGGTGCCGGGCGTCACGGTCCCCGCCGAGGTGCTGACCCGTATGCGGCGGGCCAGCGAACAGAGCAAAGAGCATGCGTTGGCGGAAGGGATCGCGATTGCCCGCGAGATGCTCGCCCGTGTGCAGGGGAGCGTGCAGGGCGTGCAGGTCAGCGCACCGTTTGGCAAAGTGGAGCTCGCGCTTGAGGTATTCGGTGACCTGCTGGCGTGATGCCGTGACCAGCGGGTCCTCGCCGTCCGGAGCGCGCTGAGATGTGCGGGATCGCGGGCACCATCCGCTTTCGTGGCGATCTGGATCTCGATCTGCTCACGCGGCAGCGCGATACTATGGTGCATCGCGGTCCGGACAGTCATGGGCTCTGGTGTTCCGTCGATGGGCGGGTGGGGCTCGCGCACCGTCGCTTGTCGATCATTGATCTCACCCCTGGGGGGCATCAGCCCATGCTCGACCGGGAGCGGGGCAATGCGATCACCTTCAATGGCGAGATCTACAACTACGTCGAACTGCGCGATCGGTTACGTGCGGCCGGGCAAACGTTCCAGACGGCCTCCGACACCGAAGTCATTCTGGCCGCGTACCGTCAGTGGGGCGATGCCTGTGTGCGCGAGTTGCAGGGGATGTTCGCCTTTGCGCTCTACGATCCGCATCGGCAGCGCGTCTTGCTGGCCCGCGACCGGGCGGGCGAGAAGCCACTCTTCTACCGCCACACCGCCGAGCAGTTCAGCTTTGCCAGCGAAGCCAAGGCGCTGCTCGCTGATCCCGACTGTCCGCGTCGCGTACGCGCCGCATCGCTCAATGAGTATCTGGCGTACGGGTATGTCGCCGGACCGCATACGATGTTCGCGGACATCCTCCGCGTGGCCCCGGGGCACACCGCCGTCATTGAGTTGGTGACCGGTCAGGTCACGCACACGGCGTACTGGCGACTGCCACACGCCGATCCTGACGCGGCCCAGCAGCCCACCGAGATGTTGGTGGATGAGTTGCAGGCGCTCCTTGGCACGGCCGTGCGGCGCCAATTGGTTGCCGATGTGCCGGTGGGAGTGCTGCTGAGCGGCGGTGTGGACTCCAGCCTGATCACCGCACTGGCCGCACGCGCGAGCGCCACGAAGATCCGCACCTTCACGGTGCGGATGCCGGGGCATGAGGCGTTCGATGAAGGCCCGTATGCGCGTCTGGTGGCCGAGCATCTCGACACCGAGCATATCGAACTGGAGGCGCAGCCGGCGGATGTCGACTTGCTGCCACGACTGGTGGCGCAGTTCGACGATCCGATTGCCGATGCGTCGATGATTCCCACCTGGCTCGTGTCGCAGGAGATCCGACGGCACGCGACGGTCGCGCTCGGTGGCGATGGGGGCGATGAACTCTTTGGCGGGTATCATCGGTATCCGTCGCAATTGCAGCAGGCCTTCCTGCGCCGCTTCGCGCCGGCGTGGGTGCGGAGCGCCGCCGGTGATCTGGCGACGCATGTTCCCGAGGGCGGGCGCGGACGCGGATGGCTGACCGGGCTCGCCGGGGATGCCGGTACCAGCCTTGCCAATGCGGGGCGGCTCTTTCGCGACGACGAACGCGCGGCGCTCAGTCGCGCGCTCACCTACGTCGGGCCGACGGCGCTCCGGGCGCCGGAGCATCGTCGGGCCACCAGCCACGCGGACCAAGCCTCGCTCGTGCAGCGCGCGACGCGGGTGGACTTCGGTACCTATCTCGTTGATGATGTGCTGGTGAAGGTCGATCGCACCAGCATGCTGGCCTCCCTCGAGGTGCGTGCTCCGTTTCTCGATCCGGCGGTCACCGAGTTCGCCTTCGGGCGGGTACCCGATGCGCTCCGCGCAACGCGCCGCGCGCGCAAAGTGCTGCTCCGGAAACTCGGGGCCCGGCTGTTGCCGAAGGCGCTCGACCTCACCCGCAAGCAAGGGTTCACGATTCCCGTCAGCGACTGGATGCGTGGGCCGTGGCGTCCCTTGCTCGATGCCCTCACGACCCCTGATGCCGCGAGCCTCGTCTCTACGCCGGCGCTCGTCCGCTATCGCGCGCTGCTCGATGCGGGGCGTCCGGTGGGCGACCAGCTCTTTGCGTTGCTGGTGCTGCGCCTCTGGGAGCGCGAGTACCGGATCACCGATCTGGTGACCTGACGCGCAGAGGCCGTCGTCAGACCGACGGCTTCTGCCAGACCGCCCAACGCCCCCCGGCGGCATTCCGCAGGGCGCGAACGACCGCCACCTGCATCCCCAGCCCCCAGACGAGCGGTCCCAGGACGCGCCGCCGGATTGGTGGGATGCTGAGGGCCAAGAGCAGCAGGGCACCGAGTGCCAGCTGCTGCGCCGGCGTCCAGGTCATTAGCTGGGTGATCAGCCAGGGGGCACCAGCCACAACCGCCACCAGCAGCCAGATCGGCGTGGTCAGGCGGGCGAGCTTGTGCCAGACGAAGGCCGCGCGGACCGGATTGGCGGCCGTGAGGATTGCCGGGAGGAGCTGCACCAGCTGCAGATTTCCGGTCAGCGTCCGGGCTTTGCGCTGTTGTTCCGCTGAGAGACCGATGACCCGGACATCCCGCGCGATCGCGGCGTAGGTAAAGCCCACACGCCAGCCCTGCAGGACGAGCGCCATTGGCACGTAGACATCGTCCAGGATCGTCCCGGCCGGAATCACCGGCCAGAGTGTGCGGCGCGTGGCGTAGACCGCGCCGGTCACGCCAATGCTGGAGTGCCGGCGGGCTTCATGGAAGCGCAGCCACTTTTCGAGCGTCCAGTAGGCGCGCACCGGCGACCAGCGACCGGTCCCGGGGCCAAGGTCGAGCGCACCGGAGACCGCCCCGGCGCGCGAGTCGGCCAATTCCGCCACCAGCGCCGGAATGGTGGTGGGCTCGAAACGCTGGGCCACATCGGCGAGCACCAGCAGCTCCCCGGTCGCCCCCCGCACGCCGGCATTCAGTGTGGCGGCTTTCCCGCCGGGGCGATCACCCACGACCACGCGGACCCGGGGATCGGCAATGACCAGCGCCGCCGGCGTGGTCTGCGCCCCCTCCGCATCCAACGCCACCACGACCTCGAGCAACGCCGCGGGGTACGCCGTCGCCAAGAGGTCGTGCACGCGCGTTTCGATGGCCGAGGCGTGATCCCGGGTGGCCAGCACGACCGACACCGTCGGCCGCCACCCCGCATCGGCACGGAGCGGGCGCCCAGCCAGCCGGCTGCGCACCCACACCAGCCCCGGATAGCCGAGCCAGATCAGTCCAATGGCACTCAAGGCCGCGACGGCCGTTCCCGCGAAAAGCAGCATGTCTCAAGACTACTTGCCGCAGAGGCGGGCAACATGGGGGAAACCCCCGACGGCGCCGCCGTGTCTCGGCCGGGCACCGCCTCACCGGGTCGTGGTCGCCCTGTTACCTTGGCGGAGTCCACGGTGTCCCCGTTGCACCTGTTCGCCACCCGTTCCTCAACCGTCCGGCCCCATGACTGCCAGTGCCGAGCTGTCCCGTCCGCCGCTCACCATCCTGTCCGAAGAGGAGGCGTTCTTCCGGACCGCCGTGCTGGAGCTGGCGGAGACCGAGGTGCGCCCCCGGGTGCGCGCCATGGAAGAGGCGGGGAAGCTGGATCCGGCGCTGACGGCCAAGTTCGTGGAGCTGGGGCTGATGGGCATTGAGGTCCCCGAGGATTTTGGTGGCGCGGGCGGGTCGCTCATGATGGTGACGCTAGCCGTGGAAGCGCTGAGCACGGTGGACGCGTCGGCGGCCATTCAGGTGGATGTGCAGAACACCCTCGTGAACTACCCAATCACGCGCTACGGCACCGCCGAGCAGCATGCGCGCTTCCTGACGCGGCTGACCTCCGGCACGATCGGCGCGTATGCCCTCTCGGAGCCCGGGAGCGGGTCTGATGCGTTCGGCCTCGCCACGCGTGCCGAGGCCGACGGCGATCAGTGGGTCCTGAACGGCTCGAAGGCGTGGATCACCAATGGGGGGGAAGCCGATCTGTTCGTGGTCTTTGCGAACGCCAACCCGTCTGCTGGATACAAGGGGATCACGGCGTTCGTCGTCGAACGCGGCACGCCAGGCTTCAGTGTGGGACGCAAGGAAGACAAGATGGGGATCCGGGCGTCCAGCACGACCGCCCTGCACTTCGACAGTGTCCGCGTCCCGGCGGCGAATGTGCTCGGCGAGGTCGGCAGCGGCTACAAGATTGCGATCGAGACGCTGAACGAAGGGCGTATTGGTATTGGGGCGCAGATGATCGGCGTGGCGCAGGGCGCGTTGGACGCGGCGGTGGCGCATCTCAAGGAGCGCAAGCAGTTCGGCAAGGCGCTCGCCGACTTTCAGGGGATCCAGTTTCAGGTGGCGCAGGCCGCCACGGAACTCGAAGCGGCGCGCCTGATGGTGTACAA
>JBEIUK010000218.1:0-4879 GCA_040374415.1 Gemmatimonadaceae bacterium
AGCTCACAACCGGGATCGAACCGGTGACCTCATCCTTACCAAGGATGTGCTCTGCCAACTGAGCTATGTGAGCGGCATACCCCTGCCACCGGGCTCACCGCCCCGGCGTCCTGCACCAGTCCCAACACCATCACACCCAAAGCGGGAGACGGGACTCGAACCCGCGACATCAAGCTTGGAAGGCTAGCGCTCTACCAACTGAGCTACTCCCGCAGACTGTCTTCGTACCCGCTGCGACCGCCAGCGGTCCCGCCAATGGTGGGGGAAGGATTCGAACCTTCGAAGGCTTGCGCCGTCAGATTTACAGTCTGATCTCGTTGGCCACTTGAGTACCCCACCCACGCCGCCCGTCTCCGCGATCGCTGCCCCGCCGAACGTCGGAAGAGCTGACGGTCGGGATTGAACCGACGACCTGCTGATTACAAATCAGCTGCTCTACCAACTGAGCTACGTCAGCCAACAACGATCACGCCGCAGTCTCGAGACCTGCGACGGACAAGACCCGCAGAATAGCAGCGCCCCCGCACAGGGTCAACCGGGGGCACCGCAATCCTGCCCGCCAATCACCCCTTCCGCCAGCGCGTCCCCTGCGGCGAGTCCTCGATCTGGATCCCGCGCGCGACCAGCTCGGCCCGGACCGCGTCCGAGGCAGCAAAGTCCCGCCGCTCCCGCGCCGCCCGCCGCGCCGCCAGCCGCTCCTCCACCCACGCCGCCAGCGCCCCGTCCACCTCCTGCTCCGGCACCAGATCCAGCACGCCATCCATCAGGCGGAACGCCGCCCGGGCCCGCTCCAGCGCGGCCGTGTCCGAGCCGCCCACATCGAGCTCCCGGTTGGCCTCCGTAATGAACGTGAACAACGCCGCCATCGCCCGCGGGGCATTCAGATCATCGAAAAGCGCCTCCAAAAACACCGCCTCCGCCCGCGTCGCCGCCTCGGCCATCGCCACCGTGCCACCCGTGGCCTGCGACAGCCTCTCGGCAAACGCCCCGATACGCCGCACCCCCGCGCGCGACTGCTCCAACGAATCCTCGCCCAGGTTGAGCTGCTGACGATAGTGCGCGCTAAACACGAAATGCCGGTACGCCGTCCCCGAAATCCCCGCCTCGCGAAGCCCCACGACGTTCGTCACGTTCCCCACCCGCTTCGCCATCTTGCTGCCATCGGTGAGGAGAAACTCCCCGTGGCACCAGCAGCGCGCGAAAGTCACACCCGTGGCCGCCTCGGACTGCGCGATTTCGTCCTCATGATGCGGGAAGATGAGATCGATGCCGCCCGCATGCAGATCGAAGGTTTCGCCGAGGTACTTCATCGCCATCGCGGAGCATTCGAGATGCCATCCGGGACGGCCACGCCCCCACGGGGAATCCCACGCCGCGCCAGTGGCCTCGTCTTCCGCCTTCGCCGCTTTCCACAACGCGAAGTCCTGCGCGTTCTCCTTGGCATACTCGTCCTGCGCCACACGCGCGCCGGCACGCACTTCGCGCGTGTCGAGCTGCGACAGCTTGCCATAGCCCGGAAAGCGATCAATCGCGAAATACACCGAACCATCATCGGCGACATACGCCACGCCATTCGCGACCAAGCGCTCCACGAGCGCGATCATCTCTGGAATGTGCGTCGTGGCCTTGGGATAATGTTCGGCATCCTCAATGCGCAGATACCGACGATCCTGATGAAAGAGCGCAGTGAACGGCTCCGTCACCTCCGTGATCGTCGTGCCCTGCGCCGCCGCCTTGCGGATGATTTTGTCATCGACGTCGGTGAGGTTCATCACCTGCTCCACCCGCCACCCCGCGAGGCGGAGCACCCGCCGCATCAGATCCTCAAAGAGGAAGGTGCGGAAGTTGCCGAGATGCGCCGGGTTGTAGACGGTGGGCCCGCACGTGTACATGCGCACCGTCTGGCCATCGGCGGGGGCAAACGGCTCGACGCGGCGCGTGAGCGTGTTGTACAGGCGGAACTCAGGCATGGGCTCGAAACGGAGAACGGTCGACCGGGTGGAAACCGCCGGAGCAGTCTCCGGCGTTAGCGGTACTGAAGTCTGTGTGGAATGTAGGGGGGCAACCTACCCCCCGCCTCGCCCTGCCCTGCCTCCCCCTGCCCTCCGGAGCCCTCATGCGCCCGCCCAGCACCCGCCTCCCCATCGCCTCGCGCCTGGCCATCACCCTCGGCCTCGGTGCCGTCGCCGCCGTCGCCGTCGCCGCCCGTCCGTCACAGACCACCACGCAGCCGACCCCAGCCACGGCGCAGGCCGCCGCCCCGGCCGCCGCTCCGGTTGCCGCCCCGATTGCCGCCCCGGCTGACTCGCAGAAGGTCAAAGCCGATTCGGTGGCGCCGGACAGCCTGGCGACGACCGACAGCGCGGCCGTGATGACGGCGCCGCTGGTCGTGGCCCCGGCCCCGGCGGCGGCGCCGACGAGCTGGCCGGTCGATCCGGCCACCGGGCAGACGCTCGTGAATGGGACGCCGGTGGTGGGGCGCGTCTTCATCATGCAGAAGGTCGACGGGCTGGTGAAGATCGCCGACGTGAAGTCGCACCTCGTCCCTGAAGCGATGGATCCGCTGCCGGCCACCGTGAAGTCCACGTACACCCCGGCGCCGTCGACCCACACGCGCCGGATCCGCACGGCGATGGTGCAGGCCACGCTCTGGTCGATGGACGGCAAGACGTCCGCCGCCCGCGATCGGCACTATGGCCCCTCGGTCCCCGGCACCGCCCTCGGCCGCCGTTAATCGACGCTACTAAACACGATGGCGCCGCGCGATGCATCTGATCGCGCGGCGCCATGTCGCAGAACGCCTGTCGGAACTGCGCGGCGCGTTGAGCGGCGCGATTAACGCCGCGGATTCCCGTCGCGGAGTGCTTCGATCTCCGCAATCAGGTCCGCTTCCACCGTGGCCAGCGGATCGACCGCCGGGGCCGGCGCGTTCGTGGCGTCCGGCGCGCTCTGACTCTCGCTGGCAAGCATGCGACTTGCCGGCGCCGGTGTCTCGGCCGCGCCCGCGGCACCCGCCGCCAACTGCCGCGCCCCCGCCGAGGGCGCCGAGGCAAGCACCCCCATGCGCTGCTTGAGCTGCATCAGCTGCATCTCAGCAGATGCGCCATGTCCCGACCGCTCCAGCTGCTTGAACTCGCTCGCCAGCCGATCGCCCGAGATCTCTTCATCAATCTCCTGCGCCGCCTGCAACGTGCGCTCGTTCGCGGTGATCCGCTCTTCCATCCGCGCAAAGGCATCGAACGCCGACTTGTCGGACAAGCCTGACATCGTCTGCGTGATCCGCGCCTGCGCCTCGGCGCGACGCTGCCGCGCGATCAGCAGATTCTTCTTGCGCTTCGCTTCTTCGATCTTGTCGTTGAGGTCCCGCAGCGACTGCTTGAGCTTTTCCGTCTCGAGCTTGTGCTGCTCCCACGTCGTGGCGAGCTGGTGCCCATGCTCGAGATGCTCCTGGCCACGCAGCAGCGCCTGCCGTGCCAAGTCATCGCGCCCTTCGTTCACCGCCAGCATCGCGCGCTTTTCCCAGTCGTCCGCGAGCTTGAATTCGTTGTCGGCCTGATCTTTGAGGCGCTTCTCATCGGCGATGGAGGCGGCCACCTGCTGTTTGGCCTTCACCAGCTGATTGCGCATATCGAGAATGATCTGGTTCAGCATCTTCTCGGGGTCTTCCGCCGAGGAGATCAGATCATTCAGGTTCGATTTAATGAGCGTGGCGAGACGGTCGAAAATACCCATGGAATCAGCGGTCCTCGCGGAAGGCAGCCAGCTCGCGGAGATGTGCCGTGAGCGCCAGCGTCATGCTTTCGTAGCTGGCCAAAAATTCTTCAAAATCCAGATGCTCGAGTTCGAGCGCCTCGGTCAGCACAATGGCATCATGATCGATGCCGTAGGAGCCGTGGAGCAGATCGGTCGCGTTGAGCTCCAGCAGTCGCTGGTTCAGCCGGGCACGGTTTGCCGCATCGGTTGGCACCGGCATCACTTTGACGCGGAGCAGGGCCACCGGGGGATTGTGCGTCACCACGACATCGAAATCGAGCGCCCCACCGGGACGCACAAGCCACAGGCCGGGCTCCACCTCACGATGGGTGGCGCCGTCAGCGGTCAGTCGATCGAGGAAACTCTCGAGATCTTCGCGGGAAACCATGAGCAGTACCGGAAAGCGGGGAACAGCACGGGAATACGGGGTCCTACGGTCGCGCCCTCCCGTTCGTTTCGCCCCGTCCCGGAATTGTACCGCCCGGACGGCCGCGACGGCCAGCAGCGGCGATGACACCATCGCCCAGGCGAGACCCCGTTAGCGGCAGCGCCCGGCATCGAGGACGCTGTTCCGCCCCTCGTTGGTGAACAGCAACCGGCCATCCGGGAACCACGCGATCCCCTCGCCAAAGAGCCCACCCTCGAGCGGGGCCAGCGAGCAGCGAGCCAACAGGCGCCCGGGCCGCGCCGTCAATGCGTCGGCGGCAAAAACAAACACATGCCCATAGCTCCGCACGGCGAGCCGACGCGCCCCGTTGGCATCGGGGTCGGAGAGCGCCGCATCGGTGATCCATCCCCAGGGCAGCCCAGGTTCCGGCGTGATGGGGAGCGAATCCACCAGCTCCGCCACGGACACAACCCCGTCGCCCCGCGCGTCGCGCCAGGCCGCAGCCCCCACGCGATACACGCGGGCAGGGCGGAGGCCATTCTCGCGATTACGCCCGGGGCGCTTGGAGAGGAGGAGGACGCCGGTATCAGGGGCCACCCACATGGCCTCGACATCGTGCGGCCCGTCGGCATAGCGAATCGTGACCGATTGCGCAGGACGAGTGACGGTGTCGGTCGGGAGCGGCTCTGGCACGCGATAGATCCGCACGGTTTTCAGACGGGCGCCGTTGTCCCCCAC
>JBEIUK010000004.1:0-28760 GCA_040374415.1 Gemmatimonadaceae bacterium
CGCCGCTTGCCGGACCTGCACATTCACCCACTGCCGAACCGGGCCCAACTTGGCGACCCGGGACACATTGGCGGTGACGATGCCGCCACGGAGCGCCTCGTCCATCTCGCCGCCATCAATGATCGGGAGGACCGATCGCTCGGTCAGGCGCTGCCCCACCCGATGCACCGACGCCAACAAGCCAGCCGCCGTCCAGTCCTCTGGGGCCACACCACTCTGGATCCCAAGGTAGGTGATGGCCCGGTAAAACGCCCCGGAGTCCACATGCCGGACCCCGAGCCGTTGGGCGACCCATTGCGCGGTGGAGCTCTTGCCGGACGCCGCAGGTCCGTCGATCGCGATCACGAATCGGGGCATCAGCGAGGGAGTAGAGGTCAACAAGTCCGGCTCGGGCCGCCCCCGCACCGCTGCCGCTGGAGCTGACACCGCGGGGGGCGAGCTCGCCGGGACATGGGGCTGGCGCTCGGCAGACGACACCACTCGGCCAAGATCTGCCCAGAAGTCGGGATACGACACCGTCACACAGCCCGGGTCATCGACCACGACGGTGTTGCCACGAGAGACGCCGAGCACGCCGAAGGCCATCGCCAATCGGTGATCACCGTGCGTGAAGGCCTGCCCGCGCAGCGGACGGGTCGAGCCACGAATGCGCATCCCGTCCGGAAGCTCCTCGACGTCCGCACCAAGCGCCCGAAGGTTCGACACCACCGCGCTGATCCGGTCGCTTTCCTTGACCCGAAGCTCACCGGCCCCGGTGATGACCGTCTCACCGTCCGCGCAGGCGGCCACACAGGCCAGCATCGGCAGTTCATCGATGCAGGAGGGGATCTCCGCCCCGCCAATAGTGGTGCCGCGCAGGGTGCCGGGACGCGCCACGATGGTCCCGACCGGCTCGCCCCCCATCTCCCGCACATCGCGCAGCTCGAGGACCGCACCCATGCGCCGCAGGATCTCGAACGCGCCGCACCGGGTGGGATTCAGGCAGACATCGGTCAGGACGATCCCGCCGCCGTCCGCCAAAGCGGCCAACGCGACAAAAAACGTGGCAGACGACGGATCACCGGGGACGTCGACATCTAACGCCTGTACCACCTGACCGGGTGCCAGCGTCACGCCATCGTCGTCGAGGGAGAGCGCGACCCCACGGGCCGAAAGCATCCGTTCCGAGTGATCCCGCGAGCGGACCGGCTCCCGCACCGTCACCCCGACACCGGCCGTCAGTCCCGCCAGCAGGAGGGCGCCTTTCACCTGCGCGCTCGACTGCGGATTCTCCCACGCCACCGCCTGCAGCGCCGCCCCCGTGACCACCATCGGCAACCCCTCGTGGCCTTCGGCACCGGCAAACGCCACCGACGCCCCCATCGCCCGCAATGGCGCGGCCACGCGACGCATGGGCCGTCGGCTCAGGCTGGCGTCGCCTTCAAAGCGCACCGAACACCCGGGCAGCCCCGCCACGATCCCCGCCATCAACCGGGTCGTCGTTCCGGAGTTCCCGCAGTCCACGGCGCGCGCCGGCGACCGCAAGAACCCTGGGCCCTCACCCTCCACCAGCATGTCCGGCCCGAGCGGCGGAACCTTGCCGCCGAGCGCGCGCAGCACCGCGGCCGTGGCCTGGACGTCGGCCGACTCCAGAATGTGCCGAATGCGAGACGGCCCCTTCGCCAACACGGACAGCATCAGGGCCCGATGACTGATCGACTTGTCACCCGGAACACGCACGGTGCCCTGCACCGTGCGTGCGGGCGCGTGCATCGGCTCGGCCCCGCTGGACGTGCTCACCGCAACCAGGCCTCGAGCGCCGTCGCGGCATCGGTCCGATCGTCCCGATATTTCACAATGACCGGCGTCTGCAGCGACAACCCTTCGGCTTCACCGAATGCCGAACTGACACGCCGGGCGCCTGGCACCACGACCGCCCCTGCCGGAATTTCCAGCGGGCGATCCGCTGAGGCCCGCAGGACCGTCTCGTTGACCAGATCGTACACGGGGGTGCCACGCGTCAGGATGACACCGGCCCCCAGCACGGCGCGACTGCGCACCACCGTCCCTTCATAGACCCCGCAATTCCCACCCACAATGACGTCATCCTCGATGATGACCGGGGAGGCATTGATGGGTTCGAGGACGCCACCGATCTGCGCGGCGGCACTGAGATGCACGCGCTCCCCGATCTGTGCACACGAGCCGACAAGCGCATGCGAGTCAATCATGGTCCCCTTCCCGACCCAGGCGCCGACATTCACATACATCGGCGGCATGCACACCACCGAGGGCGCGAGATAGGCGCCGCGCCGCACGGTGGACCCACCAGGCACGACCCGCACGCCATGTTCCACCCGAAACTCGCGGGTGGGAAAGGTGTGCTTGTCCAAGAAGTGAAAGGCCCCGGCGCCGCCCATCTCGACGACGCGCCCAAGTCGGAAGCCAAGCAGGATCGCCCGTTTGACCCACGGCACCGCGTGCCACACGCCGTGTGCATCACGTTCGGCCGCACGCAGCTCGCCGCGCTCCATCAAGGCAATGCACTGCTCAAAGAGTGGCTGGGCATCAACGGCCAAGGGGGCCGCGCTGTCGAGCAACGCCGGATCAGATAAACGGGCTTCGAGATCGGTGAGCGAGAACATCATCGTGTGAGCCTAGGGGAAGAAATCACGGCCAACGTCATCAGGGACGCCAAGCCAGAGACAGCACTAGCCCAGCAACGCCCCGGCGGCCTGCAGGACGCGATCGATCAGGGCGCCGTGCTGCTCCGCCAATGGTACCAGTGGGGCGCGCAGCGTGTTCGAAATGCGGCCCATGCGATGCAGCATCGCCTTGACCGGGATGGGGTTCGATTCGATGAACGCCGCCGAGACCACGGGCGCCAGCTGCGCATCAAGGCGGCGCGCTTCCGCGAGATCACCACGCGCCATCGCGCCACAGAGTGCCACCAACAACCGCGGGACCGCATTGGATACCACGGAAATAATTCCGTCGCCGCCGTGGGCCATCACGGCCAAGGTCAGCCCATCGTCGCCGGAAAAAACGGCGAACCCCTCCGGCCGTTCGCGGATGATCGTCGCGATCTGGTCCATGCTTCCTGAGGCTTCTTTGACCCCAATGAAGCGAGAATCGTGTGCGAGCTCCAGGCAGCTCTTCGGCTCCAGATTCACGGCCGTGCGCCCCGGCACGTTGTACAACACAATAGGCAGGGGGCACGCGTCGGCGATCGCCCGGAAGTGGGCCATCAACGCACGCTGCGGCGGCTTGTTATACATCGGCGTGACGTGCAGCAAATGCGTGGCGCCAGCCGCGTGCGCCTCCTTCGAGAGCTGGATGGCCTTGGCCGTATCATTGGATCCAGCGCCCGCCATCACGGGCACGCGTCCCGCCACCTGCTCGACCGTGATCTCGATGACACGCCGATGTTCGGCCGGCGTCAGCGTCACGGCCTCACCGGTGGAGCCACAGGGCACTACGAAATGCACCCCTTCCTGCACCTGCCACTCGACGAAGGCACGCAGTGCCGATTCGTCGATCGGACCGGCCGGGGTGAACGGCGTGATGAGCGCCGTACCACATCCAGCCAGCGTGTGCTGCAATGACGTCGGGTTCATGGCGCCTCAGACGGAAATAACATGGTCCATACCGTAGATACCCGGAGCGCGTCCCGCGGCGAGCCACTGGGCCGCCACGAGCGCCCCTTCGGCAAAGACTCGGCGATCGCGCGCCGTATGCACCAACTGGATCTGTTCGAAAGCCCCATCAATCACCAGTTCATGCGTGCCCGGGACGGAGCCAACGCGGACGCTCGTGATCGGCACGGCATGCCCCAGCCCCGCCTCCACGCGCTCGCCAATCGCCAACGCTGTCCCCGACGGCGCATCCAACTTGGCGGTGTGATGCGTCTCCACGAGGTGCGTATCGAAGCCGGGCAATTGGCGTAACCGGCGGCCCGCCTCTTCCGCGAGGGCCAAAAACAGATGCACCCCGACCGAAAAATTGCGCGCCACCAACGCCGGCACCCCCGTCTCCGTAACCGCCGCCATCACGGCCGCGTGATCGGTCCACCCCGTCGTTCCGACGACGACGGGACACCCCGCACGCACGCAGGCCACGGCATTGCCCACCGCCGCCTCGGGACGGGTAAACTCGATCGCCACATCGGCGTCTTGTAAATGGGCGCGGGTCAGTCCGGTCGCCAGATCGGCAACATCGAGACGGGCGACCACGGAGAGCCCCCGCTCGGCCGCCAACGCATCGATGGCGCGCCCCATGCGCCCCATGCCAATCAGTGCGATCCGCACGGCCATCAGGTGGTCCCTTCGAAGAAGGTGCGATGCAGCCGCTGCATGACGGGCGTCACTTCCTGCCCATCAATCACCACTGTGAAATTGATGCCGGTGGCACTCAGTGAGGCCATATGCAACGGTACGGCACCGATCGCCGCAATCGCCTGCGCAATGGCGGCGCTGTTGTCAGCGATCCCCGCGCCGACAATGGCGATGATGCCGCGGTCGCGCTCCACCGCCACGTCCCCGAATTCCATCAGGTCGGTGACGATGGCATCCAGTCGCGAGATGTCATCCACCGTTACCGAGATGGACACCTCGGACGTGGTCACGACATCCACCGACGTGCGATGCCGTTCGAATACTTCAAAGACACGCCGCAGAAACCCGTGCGCCAAGAGCATGCGCGTGCTGCGCAGCTTGATCACCGTCGCCTGCGTCTTCCCGGCGATCGCCCGAACGGCGTGCCGTGGGGCTTCAAAGGTGATCATCGTCCCGGTGCCACTCGGGTTTCGGGAGTTGTAGACAAAGACCGGAATGCCACGCTGCACCGCCGGCGCGATCGTGCTTGGATGCAGGACCTTGGCGCCGAACGATGCCAGTTCCGCCGCCTCATCAAATCCAATGCGCTCAATCAGGCGCGCGGCCGGAATCACGCGCGGGTCGGCGGTCAGCATCCCGTCCACGTCGGTCCAGATTTCGATGGCGGAGGCTTGCACCGCCGCCCCCACGAGGGAGGCCGAGTAGTCCGAGCCGCCACGTCCAAGCGTGGTCGTGACCCCACTTGAGGTGGCGCCAACGAACCCGCCCAGCACCGGAATCTGCCCAGCGGTGACGAGTGGCAAGAGCACCTGCTGTGCGGCCCGCTCAATCGCGGCGCTGTCCGGTTCCGCCCGGGTGAAGTCATCGTTGGTCTTGACCACCTGCCGCGCATCGACGTGCGCCGCGGGCAAGCCACGATGACGGAACGCCGCGGCAACGATCTGCGATGACAGCAACTCGCCAAGGGCCGCCACCGTGTCCAGCGACCGCGGCGTCAAATGCCCCAGCGTGCGGAACGCTTCAGCCAAATGCGCCAGTTCATCGAAGCCCGCGCTGATCGCCATCGCGATGTCGTCGGCTTCGGATGACCCCGCCAGCAACGCTGCGGCCTCGCGCAGATGCCGCTCCCGCAAGGCCTGCACCAACTCTATCGCGCGGAGCAGCTGACCAGCGGCCGCCTGCTGGGCGACCTCTAACAGCTGATTGGTGGCACCGCCGAGGGCGGAGACCACCACAATCGGTTGCTGTGCCAGCTTGCCACGAATGATGGCGACGACGCGATCGATGGCCTCCGCATCCTGCACCGAGGTACCGCCAAACTTGCAAACAATCATGCCGGGATGCCGCCTGGGACCAGTCCCATCGCCACCATCAACTCGGCATTGAGAATAGAGCCGCCAGCCGCGCCACGAATGGTGTTGTGCGCCATCGCGACCAGGCGCAAATCCAAGATGGGATCCGGACGCACGCGGCCAATGGTGACCGCCATGCCATTCCCCATCATGGCGTCACGGCGGGGCTGCGGCCGATCCAGATCATCCCGCACGATCAGCGCCGGCGACGGCGCGCTGGGGAGCCCCTGCACCGCGGGGAAGCCCGTCCAGCTCCGGAGGACAGCCAGCGCTTCCTCCGGTGTTGGTGTCGTCTCGAAGCCAACGGACATGCAGACCGTGTGTCCGTTTTCCACGGCCACACGATTCGCATGCGCGCTCGTACGGATCGGCGCCGGGAGAATTTCGGTGCCGTCGAACGCGCCCAGCAGCTTGACGATTTCCGTTTCGATCTTGGGCTCTTCGTCCCCAATGTACGGAATCACATTCCCGAGAATGTCGAGCGATGGCACGCCGGGATAGCCGGCCCCCGAGACCGCCTGCATCGTAGCCGCCATGACGGTGCGCACACCGAACGCCGCATGCAGGGGGGCCAACGCCATCGCGACCACGGTCACCGCACAGTTGGCATTCGTCACGATGCCACCGGACCACCCGCGCAGCGCACGCTGCCGGGTCAGCATACCGAGATGATCGCCGTTGACCTCAGGGATCACGAGCGGCACGTCGGCCACCATCCGATAATTCTTCGCGTTGCTGAGCACAAACCGTCCCGCGGCGGCAAACGCCGCTTCCACATCCCCGGCCACCGCCGAGTCGAGCGCCGAGAAGACGATGGGCGCGGTCACGGCGGAGGGATCGCAGGTGGTCACGGTCATCGCGCCGATCGCTGGCGGCAGCGTGCCCTCCAGCCAGCGCACAACGCTGTGGTACGGTTTCCCCGCACTGCGTTCCGAGGCGGCCACTTCGACCAGCTCAAACCAGGGATGTCCCGTGAGGTGGCGAATGAAGGTCTGACCGACGGCGCCAGTGGCACCGAGCACGGCCACGGGAATACGACGAGTGGAAGGCGTCATGCGAGGAGCGTGCGAACGATGCGCTCGTACGTCGTCACGGCGGCGTCGAGCTCAGGAATGGCGATATACTCGATTGGCGTATGGGCCACGTGAATCGAGCCGGGACCAAAGAGCAGAGGCGTTCCCCACCGATCCATCAACGGGATGTCGCTCGTGTAGGCAACCGGGGCCACATCGAAGTCTGGGAGACTGTGAAAGAGTTGCGCCGGGATATGTGATCCCCAGACAAGCTCTGCCCGTCCCGCCGCCCACGCCTCGAACGCGTCGCGCACGGGGGCGACATCGCCAACCAAACGGATCATGATTTCGGCTTCGGCAAATCCCGGGACGATGTTGGCTTCCGTCCCTGCGCGGAGCACGCCCACGTTGACCGTCGTGGGTCCCAGGATTGGGTCGATCGGCAACGGCAGGGTGCGCAAGGCGGGCAGCAGATCCACCATGGCGTCGAGTGCGCTACTGCCCAGATGCGGATACGCCGAATGGGCCTCACGGCCTCGCACTCGGACGAGCACACGCTGGGCACCCTTGCAGCCCGACGCGAGCCGGCTTTCCGTCGGTTCGCCGTTGACCAGCCATGCACTGGTGGCGGGCAATCGATTCGCGGCCCGGGCCCCTGGCGATCCTTTCTCCTCGCCAACCACGAACAGCAGATCAACGCGTTCTTCACCGGCGTCGGCCAACCGCTGGGCGGCAATCATCATCGCCGCGGCAATACCCTTCGCATCGCAAGCTCCACGCCCATACAACCGATCGCCTTCGCGGCGTGGCGGAACGTACGGGGGCACGGTATCCAAATGCGTGGAGAGCGTGACGCCACCGCCTCGCCGCGTCGCCCAGACGTTGGAGCGCTGCGGTTCCACCTCTTGCAGCGTGACGTTCCAACCGCGGGCGATGAGCCACCGGGCAACCGCTTCCACGGCGCCCTGTTCACGCCCTGTCGTGGAATCGATGGCGAGGAGCGACTCCGCGAGATCGACAACGTCAGACATGGCAGCGCGTGCCTTACTGCAGCGCCGACACGATCGTCTCGGCGAGCGCCGAGTCGGTCATCACGTCATCCCACCCGGGCGCTACGAGGGCGATCACCCGCTCCGCGCCGGAATTGCATTCGATGGCGACAACGGGACCCACCCGCTGAGCCGAGGCCTCGCGCTGCTCCACCGGAACTTCGGGGAGTTCGAGGCAAATCCAAGTCACGCCACGGGGGTCGCGTACGGTGCGCATCGTTTGGTCCTTGTTGATACCCGGAGCGGGGCTTGAACCCGCACGACCTTGCGGCCAAGGGATTTTAAGTCCCTCGCGTCTGCCAGTTTCGCCATCCGGGTGCTGAAATGCCGATCGGGAGCGCCAGGGACGCTCCCGATGAACCACCACACATGTGAAACCGAAAGCGGGAAACGGGACTCGAACCCGCGACCCCAACCTTGGCAAGGTTGTGCTCTACCAACTGAGCTATTCCCGCAGCATCCATGCGCACCGAGGCCGGTGCGCCCGACATTCAGAAGATAACCGAGGTCAGGCACTGGGGACAAGCGAAGCCCCCGCCCGCTGCGTCAGGTGACCGACCCCGTGTCGTGCGCCGCCATCCACACTACGAAGGCCAGCAACCCGGCGACGGCGGCGTCCCCGCCGTTGCCGAGGGCCCGGCCGTCGGCATCCACCTCAGCGGCCGCGATCCCTTGATCGAGCGGGGCCCGCCGCAACCATGCCAAAATGTCCGGAGCATCGGGGCCGACGAGCCGTGCCAACCGCGCCACCAACGCCGATGAGGCGCCATCGGCAGCCCGCACGGATCGCCGATAGAGCGCGTCGTCGCGATCGAGCGCATCGAACAGCGGCAGCCAGATCAGCGAACCCACGGGATCGTCATCGAGCACGGCCTTCCCCGACAGATCGATCGCGGTGGCCAGTTGGGCCTTCCCCCCACGGTCCACCGTAAAGTGGCGTCGGATCGCAGCCCGGACCTGCGCAGGATCCTGGACCTCCGCGGCCGCCTCCTCGTCGAGCGTCCGCCGCAACACGTCGAGCGCCATGGCCACGAGCGCGTTGCCATGCACTGTGAACGGGTGTGGCGCCGAGACGCCAGAGGGGAGCACTTCGGTGGAGTACAGCGCCACCCGTTCATCCCGTCGGGCCGTCAGGTCGTCCGAGGAGAGATAGAGCGTATCCGCGACGACCGGCTCTTCCACAATCTGCTCGTCGTTCGTCGCCCGGATGTAGCGATCCACCGCAATGGCGTAGGCTGCCGGCCCTTCAATGGCGAACCCTGGCTGAAAGAGCGTCCCGTCGAGATAGTGCACCCCCTGCCCCGGCGCATAACCGTGCAGTTCACAGCAGCGTACCAACAGCTCGCGGGCGAGCCCCGGATCCGCCAACTGGATCGCGGGAAGAATCCAGAGCAGCGCTTCAAAATCCCGGACGGTGATCCCGGCCGCATGCCACGGCGCGCGCGAGCGCATCAGGTAAAAGTGCGCATCGTCGAGCGCCCGCCCCACGCCGTAAAAATAGGCGAAGAGGAGGTTGCGATTGATCAATCGATCGACGCTGTCGGTGCCGGTCACCTGCTCCATCGAGGAGAGTGCTTCGCGGGTCGCCGTGAGCAGTGAGCGCCAGCCACGTCGGCGCATGACGGCGACGGTGGCCTGTGCCCCATCGCGCTCCGGCCCGACCGCGAGATAGAACGCGCAGGGTGCTGAGCTGCCTGGGGCGACCGTCACCGTCCGACGGATGGCGAAGGGACAGGCGTCGCGTGACGCCCGAACGGGGACCTCGAGGACGGCGGGGCCATCAGCGCCAATTGCTAAGGCGGCGAGTCCTGGAATGGCCGATCCCTCCAACAGCAGCACGTCCTCGGGACCGACGCTCACCTGATGGGCATCGTCGAACGGGCGTGCAGACCGGACGCGCTGTTGCCGATGGCCCAGCTGACCTTCCAGCGCGATTTCCACGGTGACCGGCGACGTTCCCCGGTTCTCAACGCCCAGCGAGTACACGGCACCGGCCATATCCGCGTCGCGGCCGTAGGGCGCGAAGACGGTGCCCCGGACCATCAGCGAACCGACCGTACAGGTGAACGTGGGGAGCCACCCCATGGCGCGCTCCCACGCGATTCCCTCGGTCGCCAGTGCACGGACCTCTCCGTTGACCCGGAGGACCGGCACCATCAACGGCGCGCCGCCCCCTTCGACAAAGTGCTCACTCCCGGCAAACTCGATGGCCGCTCGGGCGCCGCGGTTCAGCACCCCAATGGCGTGGATCGCGCCGTCCGCCGGATGAATGCACGGAAGCGACAACCAGTGGTTGCCGGTGACTTGCCAGGGAACGGAGGGTATTTGCACGGGGTGGGTGAACGGGGAATGCCAAGCCTGTGTATAATCTACCACATCATGATTGCCCTCCGGACGCTCTTCCCTCCCACGCCGCGCTGTCCATCGCTCGTGGCGCTCGCGCTCCCCGTGTTTTTGGTGACAACCTCGCCGCTGTGGGCACAGGCCGTGGCTGGGGTCGGCGCCGATGCCCGTCCGTTGCCGGCCGGTACCGTGCGCATCGGGATCGCCGGCGACTGGAGTGGCTACGATCGCCGGTTGGATGCGGGACGTCAGGTGCCCGTCCTGGGTGCCCTCAACGTAGCCGCGCTGGGCACAACGGCGTTGCCGCAACTTGCGGGCGCACAGGATGCCGTGCGGCGCTTGAGTGGCCTTTCCAGCTTTTCCCTCAGTCTTGGTCCGCTGGAAGCGTCCGGGGACATTCGGCGCAGCGCGACACCGATCGCCGTGGACATTGGCCTGACCTCGCGGCTCGCCCTGAGCGTGGTGGTGCCGTATGTCGAATCGCGCAATACCGCGCTGCTGATTCTGAACCGCGATGGCACCGGCGCCACCGTTGGGCAGAATCCCGCCTACTCCAGCACGCTCGGCACCGCCGCGCGCGCTGTGAACGGCGCGTTGCTCCGCCAGCTGACCGACGCGGCGGCCGCGTTGTCTGCTGCCGTGATTCGGTGCGCGGCGCCAACCGCGCTGAATTGCGACGCGATCCGTGCCAACCCGACCGGTGTGCAGACGCTGTTGACGCGCGCCGCGCAGGCGCAGACCGATGTGACTACGCTGTACGGCTCAGCGACCCGCGGTGGGGCGCCGGTCGTTCCCATCACTGGTTCGGCTACGCAAACCGCGGTGAACGCGCAGCTGGCCAGCTTGCGCAGTGCCTTTGTGGGCTTCGGCATCACGAGCGTCGCCGATAGCTGGCTTCCGGCCCCCGCCACCGTCATCAATGGGCCAGGCGCGATCGAGCGGATCGCGAAGGACAGCGCGTACGGATTGGACTATGCCACCCTCGGCGGCACCCGGCGGGCTGGCATTGGGGACATCGACCTCATGATGTCCTGGCTTTGGTTCAATCGGCTGGGGACCACCCCACGCGACTGGCTAGGCGCCAAAACGCTGGGAGTTCGGAGCGTGCTCGGCGCGGGATGGCGTTTCGGCACAGCCGGTGCCGACTGGACGAACGATGCCCTTGATGTGCCGGTGGGTGATGGGGCGAATGCTCTCCTCATCCGCTCCACGACCGATGTGGTCTTCAGTCAACGCGTGTGGATCAGCGCCACGGTGCGCGCGGTCCAACCACTCCGCGATCAGATGGCCATGCGTCGACCGCTGACCACCGATTCCGCCCTGTTCGCGCCGTCCGTGGTTGGGCTCGCGGATCGAACGCTGGGGCGCCACCTCGACGTCGAAGTGGCACCACGCGTCGCGTTCAACAATTACTTCGGTCTGTCAGCGGGCTATCAGTTTCGCCGTCGTGAGGCGGACCGCTATCAGTTCGCGGCCGATAGCAGCGCGGCGGCAGCGACGCTCGGTACACCATCCCGATCCATGCATCAGGTGATGGTGGGGCTTACCTTCTCAACGCTCGCGAGCTACCTCCAGCAGCAGTCCCGGTGGCCGGTCGAGGTGCTGTTCCAACATCTGGAGACACTGGGTGGCCAGGGCGGTCTGGTGCCGGTCGTCTCCGGAGACCTCATTGAACTGCGGATCTACACGGGGTTCCCGCGCCGCTAATCCGCGCGCTGGGCGCCGCGTTCGAGTAGTTCACGAGCGTGCGCCCGGCTGACCTCACGGTCGGCGTCCCCGCCAAGCATCCGGGCGATTTCCTGCACCCGTCCATCGCCCGTGACCACCGCCGTATCCGCCGTGGTCACCGTGCCAACCGCCCCCTTCTGCACCACGATGTGATGGTGCGCACAGGCCGCGATCTGCGCGAGATGGGAAATCGCGAGGACCTGATGATGGCCGGCTACCCGGCGCATCAGCGCGCCGACCTGCCACGCCACCGTGCCGCCAATGCCGGCATCGACTTCGTCGAACACCAGCGTCGGCACCTGTTGTCGCCGCGCAAGCACAGTGCTCAGCGCCAGCATCAACCGCGCGAGTTCCCCGCCAGACGCAATGCGCGCGAGTGGGCGCGGTTCACTCCCGGCATTCAGGGCAGCCTGCACCGAGACCGTCTCCGCCCCATGGGCCGTGATCGCCTCAAGCGGCTGCACTGCCACCACCAACTGGCCGTGCGCCATCCCCAAATCCGGGAGCAAGGCGGTCACGGCATCCGCCAGCGCCTGCGCCGCCGCAGCCCGTCGCTCTGAGAGCTGCGCCGCCGCCTCGCGCAACCGGTGCATGGCTTGCGCATGCTCGTCACGGAGAGCCGCCAGATCCACGTCGGCGGTGTCCACCAGCGCCAGCTCCATGCGGGCATTCTGCTCCGCGTCCAGAACCTCTTCGATGGACGGGCCGTATTTGCGGCGCAGCCCCTGGAGCTGGGCGCGTCGCGTTTCCAGGCGCATGAGCCGACCAGCATCGACCTCAATGCCATCCGCATAGTCCGCCATCTCGCGCACGAGCTCTGCGAGGCCGACCACAACGCCCTCCAGCGCGGCGGACCAACGCACGTCGGCATCGATACGCTCAATTGCACCAACCAGTCGACGGATCGCGCCCAGACGTCCCACCACCCCATCGTCGTCGCCATCGAGCGCCGCCGCCGCCTGGGCCGCAAGTCGCTGTAATTCGCTCGCATGACTGAGGCGACGAATGTCCGCATCGAGCGTCGCATCCTCGCCGATGGTTGGCGACAGCTCCGCAATCTCCTGCACCAGGAAGCGCAGATAATCCGCGCGCCGAGCCACCTCGGTGCGCCGCACCTCGAGGGACGTCTGCCGTTCCTCAAGGGCGCGCACCACGGCATGCGCAGTCGCCACGCGCTCGACGAGTGCGCCGGCATCCGCGAAGGCGTCCAACAGCTCGCGTTGCACATCGGCGTCCAACAACAACCGGGCATCGTGTTGCCCGTGGACGCTGACCAACTGCGCGCCGACGGCGGTCAGCATGGCCGCCGTCACCGGGGCGCCATTGATCCACGCGCGGGAGCGTCCGCCCACGGCGATTTCGCGCTTGAGGATGAGCATCCCGTCGTCGGGATCAATCCCCTGCTCCTCGAGCAGCGCGCGGACGGTCGCGTCGTCGCGGAGCTGAAAGACCCCTTCGACCGTGGCTTTGTCGGCGCCGGCTCGCACGCGGTCGGCGGCAGCTCGTTCACCCAGCAACATGCCGAGTGCGCCGACAATCAGGGACTTCCCGGCTCCCGTCTCGCCGGACAGCACATTGAGTCCGCCGGCCAACGGCAATGTCACGGCATCGATGACCGCCACATTGCGCAACCGCAATTCAAGGAGCATGGACGAACCGGCTCAGCTCGTGGCGCGGTCCCGTTCGCTCAGGCCACCCCATCCCAGTTTCCGACGCATCCGACTGAAGAAGGTGGTGCCAGGGAATCGCACGATGTGCACCGGACGCGCCGCGCGCTCCACCACGAGCGTTTCGCCGCTCATGAACGTCGTCCCGACCTGACCATCGACGGTCACCAGCAACTCGGCGGGCCCGTCTTCCGCCTGTACCGTCACGCGTGCCTGCGGCGGCAGCACCAACGGGCGCATGGCCAAGGTGTGCGGCGACACCGGGGTGAGCACGATGCTTTCCACCGTCGGCACGACGATCGGCCCACCGGCGGAGAGGGAGTAGCCCGTGGAGCCGGTCGGTGTCGACAGCACCAGTCCATCGGCGGAGCAACTCCCGATCATCTCGCCATCGACATGCACGAAGAACTGCACCACCCGGGCGAAGCCGCCTTTATGCAGGACGACGTCGTTGAGGCAGAGCCACTGACAGCGCGATGCCCCTTCCCGGTCGAGGGTACTGGCGGCGAGGGCCATGCGTGCCTCGGCGACATAGTCACCACTCGCAAAGCGACGGATGCCCGCCTCGAGTTCGTCACCGCCGCAGCTCGTGAGGAAGCCCAGACGACCGAGATTGATCCCGAGAATCGGCACTTCCCGACCATCGAGAAACCGGGCACCTCGGAGCAAGGTCCCATCACCGCCAAGGGTGATGAGGGCGTCAACGTCCTCAGGACGGGTCAGCGCGTCGCCGCGCCCCGCGATGGCGCGCAGGTCGTCTTCAAAGGCGAGTGCCAACCCCAACGTCGGCCCGAGCGCCAACAGCGTGGAGAGGACGCCTTCGAGGCCGTTATATCCCTGATGGCCGATGACGCCGACGCGCATTACCCGACCACGGCGTCAGCGGTGAGCAGTGTGCGCACCTGTGCGGCAATGCCGGGGGCATCGAGACCCACCTGCGCGAGCTGCCGCCCACGCGAGGCGGCATAGATGATCCGGTCCGGCACCCCATGCGTCGCGACACGCACGTGCGGCGCCTGCCGATGAATGATCGCGCTCATGTACGCCCCGAACCCATTCACGACGGTGCCTTCTTCCACCGTGAGGACGGCGGCATGTTCAGCCAGCACTGCGGTGAGCGTGACCGTATCGTACGGCTTGAGATAGCGGCAATTCACCACGGTCACCTCGATACCGTCGGCGGCCAGCAGCTCGGCAGCGGCGAGGGCCTGGTTGACCATGGTCCCCACGGCGAGAATCGCCACCTCGCGGCCTTTGCGCCGGACTTCCCACGTCCCGTACGGCGTGGCCGGAATGGTGGCGAGCTCGCCCGGGACATCGGGCGACGCATCCCGCGGAATCCGGAAGCAGAACGGGCCGTCGGTGTGCTCCACCGCCGCCCGCAGCAACCCAAGCATTTCCGTCCCGGAGCTCGGCGCGGTCACCGTCATGTTCGGCACCGCCAGCATGTAGGCAATGTCGTACAGCCCGGCGTGCGTTTCGCCATCCTCACCCACGAGGCCCGCGCGATCCATCGCGAAGATCACCGGCAGATGCTGAATCGCGGCATCGTGGACGATGTTATCGTAGCCACGCTGCAGGAACGTTGAGTAGATCGTCACGATCGGCCGGACGCCACGCGTCGCGAGCCCCGACGCGAACGTGACGCCATGCCCTTCGGCGATCCCCACGTCAAAAAAGCGCGCGGGATACGCCTTGGCGAAGCCCCCCGTGCCGGTCCCGCTCGGCATGGCGGCCGTGATGACGGCCACATCGGACCGCTCGGCGCCAAGCTCCACGAGCCCCTTGCCGTAGACGGCGGTCCACGCCGGATTCGCAGTGCTGGCCTTCAGCTGCTTGCCGGTGGCCGGATCGTGACCCGGCGGGAGGGCATGCCACTTTTCCCCGTGGTCACCAGCGGGGAAGCCGCGCCCCTTTTGCGTGATGACATGCACCAAGCGGGGGGTGTTCATCCCCCGCACGGCGGTGAACGTCTCCAACAGCGCATCGAGGTCGTGCCCATCAATCGGGCCGAAATACCGGAAGCCCAGCTCTTCAAAGAGCACGCCCGGGGTGAGGAACGACTTCACACTCTCTTCCCACTTCCGCACCAGCGTGCTCACGGACGCAAAGGGCGCCGGCGCATTGTCCACCAGCTCACCGATGCGACTGCGCAGCCGATTGTACAGCGGATTGCGCTGAATACTGGTGAGATACTTGTGCATCGCTCCCACGTTCGGCGCGATGGACATTTCGTTGTCGTTCAGCACGACGATGATGTCACGGTCGGAGTGCCCGGCGTTGTTGAGCCCTTCGTAGGCGAGGCCGGAGCCCATCGAGCCATCCCCAATGATGGCCGCCACTTTAAAGGATTCGCCTTGCACATCACGTCCCGCGGCGATCCCAAGGGCCGCCGAAATCGCGGTCGCGGCATGCCCGGCACCGAACGCATCGTAGGGGCTCTCGGAGCGCTTCAAAAAGCCGGAGAGGCCCCCTTCCTGCCGCAGCGTTTCCATCTGCGCGTTGCGGCCGGTGAGCAGCTTGTGCGGATAGCCCTGATGTCCCACGTCCCAGACGAGCTGATCACGCGGGGTATCGAACACCGTGTGCAGGGCAATGGTCAGTTCCACGACGCCAAGGCCAGCCCCGATGTGCCCCCCGGTGCGGGAGCAGACGTCAATGAGCCGATCCCGCATGTCCTGCGCGAGCGTGCGCAGGTCATCACGGGACATCGTCTTCAGGTCGTCCGGCGTCCGGACGTGATCGAGCAGAGACATGGCGTATTCGTAAGGGGGCGCGGGTGACATCCGAGCCCGGGTGAAGCAACCGCGTGCGAGTGTTCGACCAACCGGTACTGCGACGTGCTCACTGTAGTCCTAAAGGTGCAGCCTGGAACGGGCCACCGCGATCCCGACCCCGACACTCCGACAAACCAAACCGGTCAGGAGCGACGGGCCACAATGAACCGGGCCACCTGTTCCAATGCGGGGGTCAGCAACTGCTCACGGGCGAGGGTCGTACAGGCATCCTCCACCAGCGCTTCCGCCTTCGCCACGGCCCCCTCCACACCCAGGAGCGCCGGGTACGTGCTCTTGTTCAGGTCGAGGTCACGCCCTGCGGTCTTTCCAAGCTGGTCGGTGGTCGCCGTGATGTCGAGCACGTCGTCGGCAATCTGGAACGCTAACCCGATCGCCGCCCCATATCGTGCGAGCGCTTCGCGCTGCGCCACGCTCGCCCGGGCCGCCCGGGCCCCGAGGGTGACCGAGGCCATGATGAGGGCACCCGTCTTAAGCCGGTGCACGCGCTCCAGCGCGTCCACCGTCACATGGACCCCCTCGGCTTCCAGATCGAGGAGTTGACCGCCAATCATCCCGCCACCGCCCGATGCCGCCATCAGTTCGGCGACAATGGCGCCACACTCCGACTGGCTGAGTCCGAGCCCCTGAGCGGCATGCCAGGCGCTCCGCGCGGCGAGCGGCACCATGGCCAGCCCCGCTGCGGTCGCGACCGGCACCCCATAGACGCGATGCACCGTGGGGCGCCCCCGCCGGACGTCATCATCATCCATGCACGGGAGGTCATCATGGACCAGCGAATACGCGTGCACGACCTCCACCGATGCGGCCAGTTCCGCCGCATCCCCGGTGCCGCCGCAGGCGCGATAGGACTCCAGCAGCAGCAGCGCCCGCAGTCGCTTCCCTTCCCCAAGCAGCGCGTAGCGGATCGCCTCAGCGGTCAGTGGCGACAGGTCTCGCATCCAGCGGGCGCAGAAGACATCAAGCGCCCGTTGCACAATGGCCCGATCGGCCGAAAAGTCCACGGCAGCCGTCTGCCCGTGATCCATCGTCGCCATCACGCCTCCTCCATGGGGGTCAGCGACAGCGATCCATCTGCCGCCTCGACCAACAACTGGACCCGCTTCTCCACCGCCTGCAGCGACTGTCCGGCACCACGCAGGTGGCCGATCCCTTCCTCAAACAGCGCCAAGGCGCGATCCAGATCGACTTCATTGCGCTCGAGTTCGCGCACAATGGCCTCGAGCCGTTCGAGCGTTTGCTCAAATGTCATGACAACTCCGCGGGAAGGGTGGCCAGCAGGTCGTCAGGCCAGGTACGACTGGATTGGGCCTCGGCACGCACGATCCCATCCCGGAGCCACAGGTCAAAGGGGGTACCGGGCGGCAACGCGGATCGCGCGCTCAAGGTAGCCCCCGCAGGGGTCCGCGCAACGGCAAAACCGCGACTCAACACGGCGAGTGGCGACAGCGCATGTAAACGCCCCGCCATCGTTTCCCATGTCGCCTGACGGCGCTCCACCGTGCGTCGCCCCGCCTGCGCCATCCGTGCCTGAAGCTGGACCAGTCCGTTGCGCGCCCGATCGGCGCGGCGCCGGCCAGCCGCCGCCAACCGCTGCTGCAAGCCGGCGACTCGCGCCTCCAGTTCACGGCGCGAGGGCACCGCCAACTCTGCCGCCGCCGATGGCGTCGCAGCACGCACATCCGCCACCAGGTCGCAGATCGTGATGTCCACCTCGTGCCCCACCGCGGACACCGTGGGGATCGGACAGACGGCCAACGCCCGAGCGACCCGCTCATCATTGAACGCCCACAGATCTTCGCGTGCACCGCCACCACGACCAATGATCAGCAGGTCAGCATCCTGCCACCGACTGACCCGCTCAATAGCCGCGACCAACGACTCCGGGGCACCGTCGCCTTGCACCTTGGCCGGGACCATGACGATCTCCACCTCCGGGCTGCGTCCGCGCGCCACGGTGATGATGTCGTGCATGGCCGCCCCGTCGAGGCTTGTGATGACCGCGATCCGCCGCGGATACTCCGGCAGGGGACGCTTCCGCGCCGGATCCAGCAAACCATCACGCTCGAGCCGCAGGCGCGTCTGCTCCAGCGCCTTGCGCCAGAGCCCGTCGCCTTCTGCCTCTATGGCCCGCACGGAAAACTGCAGATCACCGCGGACCGGCCAGACCGTCATCTGCCCAAAGGCCAGCACCTGCATGCCGTCGTCCGGTGCAGCGGGAATCCGACGCTGTTGCGTGTTCCACACCACACACCGGATCTGGGCATGCGCATCGCGCAACGCGAAGTACCAATGCCCATTGCGATGCGCCTTGAAGTCACTCACTTCACCGCGCACCCAGAGCGGCGGGAAGGCCCCCTCGACCAGGTCCTTGGCGGCAGAGGTCAGCGTCTGCACGGCAATCGCCTCCTCCGGGGTGCTGCCAGGCGCCGACCGATCCACCGATCGGTCGGCTTCCCGCGAGCCACCCCGCTCTGCACGCGATCCAGTCATCAGATCAGCGGGCCGCCCCGTCGGCAACCATCTGTGCCGCGCGGCAGGTGTTGCGCAGCAACATGGCGATGGTCATCGGGCCCACGCCGCCCGGCACCGGCGTGATCTTCGACGCCACCTCCGCCGCACTGGCAAAATGCACGTCGCCCGTCAGCCGCGTCCCCTTGGCCCGCGTGGCATCAACCACCTGATTCATGCCGACGTCGATCACCACCGCGCCTGGCTTGATCATGTCGCCCGTGACCATTTCTGCACGACCGGCGGCCACAATCAGAATGTCCGCACGTCGGGTGTGCAGCGCGAGGTCGCGCGTGCGACTGTGACAGAGCGTCACCGTGGCATCGCCGCCGGCACGCCCCTGCACGAGCAGCGCCGCCATGGGCTTGCCGACAATGTTGCTGCGTCCGACAATCACCGCCTCCGCACCACGCGTCTCCACGCCACTGCGCAGCAGCAGTTCAATGACGCCAGCCGGCGTGCAGGAGACGAAGCCGTCCGTGTGCCCAATGAGCAGCTTCCCGACGTTCACGGGATGGAAGCCATCGACATCCTTGTCCGGACGGATATGTCGAATCACCGTGTCCGGATCGATGTGGGGCGGCAACGGCATCTGCACCAGGATGCCATGCACGAGCGGATCCTGATTCAGCGTTTCGACCAACGCCAGGAGCTCCGCCTGCGGCGTCGTGGCCGGCAACCGAATCGTGCGCCCCGCCATCCCGGCCGCCACCGAGGCCTTCTCCTTGGCTCCAACATACGTGGCGCTCGCGGGATCCTCCCCCACCAGCACCACCGTCAGTCCAGGGACGATGCCACGCGCCGTCAATGCGGCGACCTCGTGGGCGACCTCCCCCCGGATGACCTCGGCAATCGCCTTGCCGTCGATCAGTTCAGCGCGCAAAGTCCACCGCCCGACTCTCCCGAATGACCACGACTTTGATTTGTCCCGGATACTGGAGCTCGGATTCAATGCGGCGCGCAATCTCGTCCGACAGGGCCGTCATGCGCGCATCATCCACCTGCTCCGGCGTCACCACCACCCGCACTTCGCGACCGGCTTGAATCGCGAACACCCGTTCGACGCCGCGATAGCTGGAGGCGATCTTCTCCAGCCCTTCCAGCCGCTTCACATACGTCTCAAACGCCTCACGCCGAGCCCCGGGGCGCGATCCAGAGATCGCGTCCGCGGCCTGCACCAGCACGGACACTTCGGACTCGTGCGGCACATCATCGTGATGCGCCGCAATGCAGTTCACCACCAACGGATTCTCACCGTAGCGGGTCGCGACTTCCACGCCCAGTTGGACGTGCGTGCCTTCATGTTCGTGGGTCAACACCTTGCCGATGTCATGCAGCAGCGCGCCGCGTTTGGCGAGCGCGACATCGAGCCCAAGCTCCGCGGCCATCATCCCCGCCAACCACGCGACTTCTTTGGAATGCCCAAGGATGTTCTGGCCATAGCTGGTCCGCCACTTCATGCGACCGATCAACTTCACGAGCTCCGGGTGGAGGCCGGACACGCCCACTTCGTAAGCCGCCTGCTCCCCGGTCTCAATGATGTTGACGTCCACTTCCTTGCGGGCCTTCGCCACGACCTCTTCAATCCGTCCCGGATGAATGCGGCCGTCGGCCACCAGCTTTTCGAGCGCCAGCCGCGCCGTTTCCCGGCGCACGGGATCAAAGCAGGAGACCACCACACTGTCCGGGGTGTCATCAATGATGACATCGACCCCGGTGGCCAATTCGAAGGCCCGGATGTTGCGCCCCTCGCGGCCGATGATGCGCCCCTTCATTTCATCGTTCGGGAGCGACACGGCGGACACCGTCGCCTCGGCGGTTGTCTCCGCAGCCACCCGCTGCACGGCGAGTGCGACGATCTTCCGGGCTTCCCGATCGGCATTCCGACGGGACGACTCCCGAATCTCCCGCAGGCGGTTGGCGGCATCGGCCATGGCCGCGTCTTCCATCCGCCGCATCAATTCCGCCTTGGCCTGCTCGGCGCTCAACCCCGCCACGTGCTCAAGGCGGCGGCGCTCCTCATCGCCCTGGCGCTCCAGCTCGCGCTCGCGATCCACCGCGCGGCCTTCCCGCTGGGCCAGGTCACCGATGCGCCGCTGGAGTTCGGCTTCGCGCCCCTCCATGGAATCGCGGGCGCGATCGAGCTGTCCCTCACGCTCCACCAGCCGCTTCTCATCACGCTCGACACCGCCGCGACGCTCGCGCACTTCGCGCTCCAGCGCCTCGCGCAACGACAGAATTTCTTCCTTGCCGGCGACCACCGCGCTCTTCCGAAGCGCCTCGGCGTCACGACTGGCCTCTTCCAGAATACGGCTCGCCGTCTCTGCGGCGGTCGCCTTCGCGCGCTGCTGCTCTGCCACCTCACTACGCCGTCCGGCCCGCCGTCCGAATACGAACGCGACTACAGCCGAGATCAGCCCCAGGGCGCTAACCAGCGCCTCAACGGGAACGGTTCCCATGAGATCTATGCTCCACCGCGGCTCTGCGCGGATTCCGAGTCCATCGTTCACATCACACACACCCACCGACGGCGCGTACCTTCGCGCCACCAACCGAGGGGCCGGCGCACACTGCGCCCGTCATGAGAACGTACGGAAATCATTGGCACACCGCAACCTGAGTCACGGGGCACCCGCCGCGCCGTTGCGCGGGAATCAGCCCGGGCCGGGCTCGTCGCCGCGCTTGTCGGGTGGCAAGAGGGGACGGATGTCCGAGGCCAGCTGGTGCAGCTGCCCCGTCAACTCGGCCGCGGCTGCGCGCTCCCGAAAGAGCTCGTCGGTGATCTGGAGGGCCGCCAAAATGGCCGCCCGGGGGGTCTCCACCGTGGCGCCACTGGCGAGGATCGCCCGGATCGTCCGATCCAGATGATGGGCGACCGCCTCCGTGTGCTGGGAGGAGGCATCGGTCCGGAGCGCGTACTCCTCGCCCACGATCCGCACCCGCACGACGGTCCGAGGCTCCGTCACCGCTCGGCCCCCTGCATCATCTGTTGCCGCAGGAACCGGACCCGATCGGCCATACGCCCGGTCCGCACCCGCGCTTCCGCTAATTGGGCGACCAACCGGGCGTTCTCGTTGGCCAGTTCGGCGTCCGCCTCGGAGTTCGCCGCGAGCGCGGGGAGATCACCGAGGGTCGCCCGCAGATCCGCGGCCGGGGCCATCCGCTCGCGTTCCGCCAGCGCCTCGCGGGCCGACCGAGCCGCGGCCGTCGCTTCCCGGGCCGCCGCGAGCGCATGCTCCCGCGACTCCGCCAGCACGGCCAGCTCCTGACGCGTGGCGGTCAACACGGACCGCGCCTCCAAAATGCCGTGCTCCAACTCCCGCACCCGGGCCTCCGCCGTCAACGCCCGCCGACGAAAGACCGCCATCTGCTCGGTCAGCCGTCGAACGAGGGCGTCCAGCTCCCGGAATGCAGCCAAATCAGGACGCACGTGGCCGCACCCCCAATTCCGCCTCCAAGATCTGGAGGAGCCGCGAGCGGCGTCCCTCGATCTCCTTGTCTCGAAGCGTCCGTTCAGGATGCCGGAACGTCAGGCGCCACGCCAAACTGCGCGTGCCGGCGGGCAATCCGGTCCCCCGATATTCATCAAACAGAGCGACCCGCTCCAGGAGTTCGCCACCGGACTGCCGGATCGTGGCTTCCACCGTCGCCGCGGTCGTGCCATCGGGCACGAGCAGCGCGAGATCAATCTCAGCGGCGGGCATCTGCGGCAACGGCGTGGCCTTGATCCCGGCCGACGCCGCGGGGACGCGCATCGCCGGCTGTCCGTGCGCGTGCTGCCCCGGCGCGGCGACCGGCGCGGCGTCCATCACGCCCAGGGTCACTTCAACGCCAAACGCCTCGGCGGCCCAGACCGGACGATCCAGGGTGACCGAAGCGACCTGCCCCACCGTTCCCTGTCCGGTGACCTCGATCGTCCAGATCGCGCCGTCGGTGGCCGGCATGAGCGTCACCGCCTGTCCCGGAAACGCGACCGCCGCGATCTGTTCTGCGAGCCCCTTGGCATCCCAGACATCAAAGGCGGGCGGCTCAGGCTCGGTGAAGTGTGCCGGCCGACGCGCCCCCATGATGAGCGCCGCCACGCGCACCTCCTCACGCGGCAACCGCGCCCCGGTCCCCACGAAAGCATTCCCGATCTCGAAGAGGCGTATGTTGCCCTGCATCCGAGCCAGGTTGTACTCGGCGCGGCGCGCCAGCGTATCCAACAGACTCGCGCGGAGGAAGGGCTCATCCTCAGCGAGTGGATTCCGCACGCGGGGCGTCAGCGCATCACCGGTTGCGGTGAAGGGCATAGGACGCGTTTCCGAGAGCCCGGCCCCCACCAGCAGATCCCGCACCCGGCGACCGGCAAGATGCAGCGGATGATCCGGAGCGCTTCCGGGACGGAAGGGCCGCAGCTCGTCGGGAAGTGCGTCGAAGCCCACCAGGCGAGCGACTTCCTCGATCAAATCCACTTCCATGCCGAGATCATGCCGCCACGAGGGCGGCGTGACCATGAGCGTCGTCGCATCACCCGATACGGTGGCCCCCAACGATTCGAGTCGCTGGGTAATCGCGTCCACAGGAATCGCCGCGCCGAGGACGCGGGCCAAACGGGCCGGCCGAAGCGTCACGGTGGTGCGCGGTGCGGGGTGGGCCCCGACATCGATCACTTCGACGACCTCGCCGCCGGCGACCTGCGTGATCAGCGCCGCGGCCTGTCGAGCGACGTCGAGGGTCGCGCCGATGTCCACGCCGCGCTCATACCGATAGCTCGCATCGGTCGATAGCCCCACGGCCTTGCGCACCCGCCGTACGAACCGCGGTTCAAAGGTGGCGACCTCCAGCAGCACGTCGGTGGTGGCGCTGGTCACTTCACTCTCCAAGCCCCCCATGACACCCGCCAACGCCACCGGGCGCTCGCCATCACAGATGACCGTGGTGCCGGGTGCCAGCTCGCGCGTCGTGCCATCAAGCGTCACCAACTGTTCTCCGGCGCGCGTCGGACGCACCACGATGCGGTGCCCTGACAGCTTGCCGAGATCGAACGCATGCACCGGCTGGCCGAGCCCATGCAGCACATAGTTCGTGGCGTCGACCACATTGCTGATGCTGCGCTGACCAATACTGTCGAGACGGCCCGACAGCCACGCGGGGCTGGGCCCCACCGTGACGCCGCGAATGATCACGGCGACGTAGCGCGGGCAGCTGACGACATCGTCCACGCGAACCGCGGCGTGCGTCCCCTGCACGCTCGACTCACCACGCTGCGCCGCGATCGAGGCGGGGGCCGCGGTGAGATCGGCCGGGATGGCCGAGAGGGGGGCCCCGGTAATGGCGGCCACTTCACGGGCGACCCCGAGATGTGACAGCAGATCGGGGCGGTTTGGCAGGACATCGAGGTCGAGCCGAGCGTCGGCGACCTGCAGGACATCCAGAATGGGTGTCCCCGGCGCGGCGGTTGTCTCGAGGGTCAGGATGCCATCGTGCTCATCGCCAAGGCCCAGCTCCTGCGAGGAGCAGAGCATCCCATTGCTCGTCTCACCGCGAATCTTGCGCTTCTCGATCTTGAGACCGCCCGGCATCACGGTCCCGGTGCGCGCGAAGGGATACTTGCAGCCGGCGACGACGTTCGGAGCGCCACAGACCACGTCGAGGAGCGTTCCGCTGCCGTCGTCCACCTTCGTCACCCAGAGGTGATCCGAGTTCGGATGCCGACCGGCTTCCACGACCTGTGCGACGACGAAGGCGGTGAGGTCCCCACCGACGCGCGTGATGCCATCGAGTGTGACGCAGTGGCGACTGAGTGCCTCTCCAACGGCATCGGCGCTCAGGGTGTGCGGCACAAACTGTTTGAGCCATTCGTGAGAGACGATCATCGGGCGAACTGCTCCAGGAAGCGCACATCCGAATCATACAGCATGCGAATGTCATGTATTTCATAGCGGGACATCGCGATACGCGCCGGTCCCATGCCGAAGGCCCACCCCGTAAAACGCTCGCTGTCGACGCCGGCCGCCTCGAGCACGTTCGGATGGACCATGCCGCAGCCGAGGATTTCCACCCAGCGCAGACCGCGCCCGTCGTTGAGATCGACCTCAACGTCCATCTGGGCCCCGGGCTCCACGAACGGAAAATACGACGGCCCGAAGCGCACACGCCGTGACGCGCCGTAGAACCGGCGGGCGAATTCCGCGAGGGTGGCTTTCAGGTCGACGAAGGAGATGTCTTCATCGATGGCGAGCCCTTCCAACTGCATGAACGCCGGCGCGTGCGTGGCGTCGAAGAAATCGCGACGGTACACCTGTCCCGGTGCGAGGACGCGCACGGGCGGCGCGTAGCGCTGCAAGGTCCGGACCTGCACGGGTGACGTGTGTGTGCGCAGCAGCGTGTCGTCGCCGAGATAGAGCGTGTCGTGCAGCTCCATCGCGGGATGATCCGGCGGGAAGTTGAGCGCGCCGAAGTTGTAGAACTCCGTTTCCGCCTCAGGGCCCAGCGCAATTGTGAAGCCGAGTTCGCGAAAGATCTCGCAGATCTCATCGATGACGAGCGTGACCGGATGCAACGTCCCGGTCCACGGCCGGCGGGCGGGCATGGTGGGATCGAAGGCGGCGACCGGGGCCTGCGCCGCCTGTCGGGCGGCGAAGGCCTCGAGGGCCGTCTGCAGCGCCACCTTGAGCGTATTGAACGCCCCACCGGCCGCGCGCCGGTCGTCGGCAGGCAGCGCACGGAGGGCGCCTTGAAGCGCCACGAGCCGGTCGTCCTTCAGGGCGTTGAGCTGGCCCTTGGCGACATCCAAGCGCGTGGCCGGATCGAGGCCATCGAGGAGGGCCTGGGCATCGGCCGCCAGCGCGTCCGCCTGAGCGAGATAATCGGAGAGTTGCACGGGAAAGAAATCAATGAGCCGTGATGCGCGCAGGGCCGGCATCCATCCGGATGCCGGCCCCGCAAGATAACCAGAACGCTGCCGGTTACGCGGCGCTCTTCCCTGCCTCAATCGCCTTCCGCACCTGCTCGGCGATGGCAGCGAACGCCTCGGGCTCACGGACGGCAAGATCGGCGAGCACCTTCCGGTCGATCTCGATCCCGGAGGCGTGGAGACCGTTGATGAAGACGCTGTACGACATGTCATGCAGACGCGCGGCCGCATTGATACGCACGATCCAGAGGCGACGGAAATCGCGCTTCTTGTTCTTGCGATCACGGTACGCATAGCGCCAGCCACGCTCGACGGTTTCCTTGGCGGCCTTCCAGAGCTTGGAACGGCCACCAAAGGCACCCTTGGCGTGCTTGAGGATCTGCTTTTTCCGCTTGAGGCGGACGACGTTGGATTTTACGCGGGGCATAGTATCAGGTCCTCAGGCCAGGATGAGCCGCTTGATGCGCTTCACTTCACCGTTCGTCTCGACGATCGCCGGACGACGCAGGCCGCGCTTCCGCTTGGCGTCCTTCTTGGTCAGGATGTGGCTCTTGTACGCCTTCAGGCGCCGCACCTTCCCCGATCCCGTCACGGAGAAGCGCTTCTTGGCGCCGCTGTGGGTCTTCATCTTCGGCACAGTACACTCACGGAAAAAAGGCCCTGCGGTCAACCGTCCCCGTCCCGGGGCGGCCCTACGTTGCGCTCGCGCCCTTACTTCGGCGCGAGAATCATCGTCATCGACTTCCCTTCCATCATCGGCGCGCTCTCAATCTTCGCGAGATCCGCCAACTCCACCGCGACCCGATCGACCACCAGCTTCCCCAACTCGGGATGGGCGATCTGCCGGCCCCGGAACATCAACGTCACCTTGACCTTGTTCCCCTCTTCGAGGAACCGTCGCGCATGCCGCGTCTTGGTTTCGAAGTCGTGATCATCAATCCCGGGGCGGTACTTCACCTCTTTGAGATGGATCACATGCTGCTTCTTCTTGGCCAACCGGGCCTGCTTCGCCTGCTCAAACTTGAACTTCCCATAGTCCATGATCCGGACGACGGGAGGCCGCGCCGCAGCCGCCACCTCTACCAGATCCAGCCCCTGCTCAACCGCCTGGGACAGTGCCTGGTCGACTTCCATGATGCCCAACTGACTGCCGTCAGCAGCGATCACTCGAACGGGGCTGATCCGGATTTGCCGGTTCACCCGTGGCGGACGCTTCGTCGAATCCTGAATAGGCCGAACTCCGATGGAGAACAAAAAAACGCGGACCCCCGATGTCGGAATCCGCGTCGCCACAGCTCGAGCCAGACGCATACCCATGCGCTCGCCAAGCCGGTTCGATGGACTCCAGCAGCACACCCCGGGAACTGTGCACAGTTCACAACGAGGGCCGAAGGGTGAGTGGGGCGTCGCTGCCCCACTACTTCTCGATTGTCATGCCCTGCCTGTCAGACAGGAAGGGCCGGTCGGGCCACCCAATGGCAGCACACACCGGCTAACCCCAAAAAGCTAAACAGTTTGCCCTGCGGGTCAAGGGGACCAGGTCACGCCACGCGATAGACCTTGCCGTCATGGATCACCCGGGCAAAGCCGGTATGGGCATCATGCTCAAAGCACACCTCCCAGTCCCCAGCGACCACGTCGTGCAGCAGGGCCCGCTTGGATTCCAGCGTGACCAACGGCTCCACGTCATAGCCCATGATCCACGGGAGGGGCAGATGGTGGGCCGTCGGCACGAGATCCCCCAAGAAGCAGAGCGTCTCGCCGCCGGAACGGAGGATGAGACTCTGATGCCACGGTGTGTGGCCGGCCGTCCGACGCATCTGGATCCCTGGACGTACCTCCGGCTCCCCCTCCACCACCGTGAGCCGCCCGGCCTGCATCAGCGGCTCCCAGTTGGCCGGGAAATAGCTCGCTCCGGTGCGTTCATTCGGGTGCTGCGCATACGTCAGCTCCCCCCGATGCACCACATACTCGGCGTTCGGAAAGGCCGGGAGTGTCTCCCCGGTGGGGGTGCGCCAAGTGTTGCCACCGGCATGGTCAAAGTGCAGATGCGTATTAATGACGCAGCGGACGTCGTCGGGGGTAAACCCAGCCGCCGCGAGTCCGGCTTCCAGCGCCGTCCGCCCCACGAGCGCCTCGTTCACTGGGCCGTCGCCGGGCGGGGCGTTCTCGATCCCATAGATCTCCCGGAACTTGGCGTCTTCTTTATTGCCCACCCCGGTGTCGATCAGCACCAGCCCGTCCTCATGCTCCACGAGCAGGCAGCGCATCCCCAGCGGAATGCGATTGCGCGGATCGGCGGCGATCCGGCGCTCCCAGAGGGTCTTGGGGACCACGCCAAACATGGCGCCACCGTCCAACAGTTGCCCGCCCGCCTGCAGGGCATGCACCCGCCAGCGGCCGAGGGTCCGGGTTTCAATGAGCGGCGCGGGGAACGTCATGACAGGGGATCCTCAGGCGCAAAATGGGGGAAGGCCCGGCGGCGACGGTCGGCGGCCGATCGACGCACCGCCGTTGAGGTGCCCAGCCACTGTTCCAACTGCGGCCAGGTGGTGATCTCCAGCTCGGCGGCCATCTGGAGGAGTCGGACCAACACGACGGCGGTCGCTTCGGCGTCACCCGCGGCGCGATGGCGCGCCGTGATTTCCACACCGAAATGCCGCGCGACGACATCGAGGGAGCGTCGCGGCAGCTCCGGGAGCAGTCGCCGGGCAAGCCGTACGGTACAGAGGGTGGGGCCACTCAGCTGCCGGTCGCATCGCGCCATTTCCGCGCCCACGAACCGCCAATCGAAGGCCGCATTGTGCGCCACGAAGACCCGACCGCGAAGCCGCGCGGCCACCTCGTCGGCCCGTCGTCGGAACGGCAGTTCGTCCTTGACCATGGCCCAGCTGATCTGCGTCAGCGACGTGATGTACGGCGGGATCGTGCGCTCGGGGTTCACCAGCGTGGTGAACCGATCAACGATCGCCCCACCGTCGACATGCACGATCGCAATTTCGGTGATGCGGTCACCGCCATTGGCATGCGTGCCGGTCGTTTCGACGTCCACCACCGCAAACGGCTGCGCGAGCAGCGTCAGCGCCGGCTC
>JBEIUK010000269.1:0-3552 GCA_040374415.1 Gemmatimonadaceae bacterium
GGGAGCAGCGCGGCCAGCGGGTAGAGCGGAAAGGTCTGGCCGGGTGGGAAGGCCAGATTCTCCCCCTGGAGCGTAAACCACGTGCCCGCCGGAGGGTTGCACACCATGGGGCGGTCGGTGGCGATGACGTCGACCCGGAGATCGAAAAGGGTAAAGGCGTCGGCGGGGGGCAAGGAGGTCTCAGCCATGACGCGAACGATAGCGCGGCACGGCCGGCTCCGGCTACCGGCTCCGGCTACCGGCTCCGGCTACCGGCTCCGGCTTTCAGCATGCCCACCCGCGGTGCCACGCCCGTTGGGCGCGACAACCGCAACGCGTCGGCGCTGGGGCTGATGCGTCTAGGAGGTCGGGCCGTTCGTGCGTCCCAGACGCCACACCAGCACGCCAATCAGGAGCGTTCCCAATCCGGCGAGTGATTCCACGGGGCGCTCGCGCAACAGCGTGCCGAGCGTCCAGCAACTCAGCGCTGCATAAATCACTGGCGTCACGGGGTACCCCCAGGCGCGGTATGGCCGGTGTGTGGTGGGGTGCGTGCGACGCAGCCGCACCACGCCCAACACCGTAATCAGTGACATCAAATTGAGCGTGAAGCCGGCGTAGAGCATCACCTGCTCAAACGAATTGGTGAGCAGGAGCGCCATAATCAACGCGAGTTGTGCCAGAATCGCGTTGCGTGGCACACCATTGGCGGCACGGCGTCCCAGCAGGTGCCAGCGGGGGAGATCGCCGGCGACGGCCTGCGTCACGCGCGACCCGCCCAGCACCATGGCGCTGATCGTTCCCATCAGGACCAGCGCGATGATGGCGCTCATGACCCGACCACCGGTCGCGCCGAAAATCGCCGTGGCCGAGAGTGCGCCGACTTCAACAGTCCCTGCGAGCGTCGTCAAAGGCACCGTGCGCAAAAAAGCCCAGTTCAGCAGCAGATAGAGCCCGGTGACCAGCAGGGTCGCGGACACCAACGCGCGTGGCAGCGTCCGGTGGGGATCGCGGAGCTCACCGCCGATGTATCCGGCCGCGTTCCAGCCAGTGAACGCATAGGAGACGTAGACCAACGACACCGCAAAGGGCGCCGACGCGATTTCCTGCCACGCAGCGCCAGTGATCCCACTCGGCGGCGGTGGCACGGGCGCCCTCGAAAGCCCTGCCATGATGAAGGCGCCAATCAGCAGGAGCTGCGTGCCAGTGATCAGCAGCTGAAAGCGCTTCGCGGTGTGCAGATCGGCCAGATGCACGAGGCCAACGACCGCCAGCACGAGGATCGACGCGACCAGCGGCGGGACGGCGACGAGGGTGGTGAGGTAGCGACCGAAGGCAATCCCCGCCAGCGCAATCGGCGCGGCAAAGCCTACCGTCATGGACGTCCATCCCCCGAGAAAGCCCGCGAGGGGATGCCAGGCCCGCCCGAGGTAGACGTACTCGCCACCGCTGTGGGGGAACAGGGTCCCCAACTCCGCATACGCGAGCGCCCCGCAGAGGGCCACGAGTCCGCCGACGGCCCAGAGCGCCAACAAGGCGACACCGGTGTGGAGGACTTGGGCCTGAAATCCTAGCGCCGTAAAGACGCCGGTGCCGATCATATTGGCCACCATGACCGCGCTGGCGGCCAGCACCCCAAAGTGGCGTGGCACCTCGGCGTGCGCCGCCTCGGCGTGCGAGACCTGCGGGTGCGGGGTGGTGGTTGATGGATGGGGCATGGTCGCCAATCGAATCGGTCTCGGCGGGACCGTCAAGCGACGGCAAGCGTTATTACCTTTCGCTCGACCCTGACCCCCTTCCATGCGTCTTCAAGACCTTCCACGCGCCATCCTGCTGGTCGCACTGTTGTCGAGCGCGATCGGCCTCGCCGCCTGTGCCTCTGCCGGCACGAGTGCGGTGGAGCAGAGCGCCCCGGTGCGCATGTTGCCGCCGGATGCGGCTCCTGCCGAACCGGTCGACAATATGCCCGCGGGTTTCCGGCCCGCATTCGCGCGGGCCGATGCCCGGGCGCGCCGCTTGGTGTTCGCGCAGGAGTGTGCGGCCATGGTCACCCGCTTACGGGCCAGTGGCACCTTTGGTGCCGCAGCGGCGGCTCCCAAGGCGATCTACTGCACGCGCACGGCTGATGGCGTACCCGTTGGCGGCGTGTATGACGTGGACAGCGCGTTCACGCGGCCACGTCGGCTGACGCTGATCCGTCTCGACGGTGCCCGTCCGCGCTTTACCGAGGCGGTGGATACGGCGGCCATTGCCGGGGAGGCCCGGATGGTGCGCGATATTACCCGGGAGGTCGGGCCCGGGTGGCGCGCGATCAAGCGGGCCTTTGTTGTCGTGCCGATCGTCTCAGACAGTGGCGTTGCGGAAGGGTGGGTGCTGACGCAGGCGCCGCGTCCCCGGACCGCCGTGCTCGGCGGCGATGTCGCCTTCGTGCGCAACGGAGAGGGCCGGTTGGTGCGTATCGTCGATCATCTCGGGACGTATGCGCTCGCGCCGATTCCCGCGGCGGGTCCGGTGCGGCTCGTCAGCGCGGAAGCCGAAGTGCCGGCTGTCGCAGACCTCGTGGCGGCGCGTGGTCTCGCCGATATTGGTCGGGAGGTCAGTGTCCGCACGGCGCTGGCTATCAGTCAGTTGGTGCCCCGTGTGGATCCAGCCACCGGGGCCCGCTTCAGTTGGGAGCACAGCCGCACGCCCCGCTAATCCACCTTTCGCCCTTCACTTCGTTCGCCATATGCTTCGTCGTGATTTTCTGGCAACCAGTGCATTGGGGACGGCAGGGCTGTTGGGCGAGCGGCTGATGCCGTTGGCCGACGGCGCTGATGCTAACCCCTCATCTCTTTCCGCTTCTACGTCCGAGGCCCGCGTGACGCGCAAGATTTTGATTGCCGGTGGCAATTTCAACACCACGTTCATTCGGTACATGGCGACGCTGACCGGTAAGGCGCGTCCGCGGATTTGCTATCTGCCCACGGCGTCAGCGGACAGCCCGGAAGGGATCATTGATTTCTACCAGCACTGTGCGCCGCTCGCGGTGGAGCCGCATGTCCAGATCAGCTTCGTCGAAAGCCTGTCCCAGACGAAGGGGTGGGACGAGGTGCTCCTGTCGATGGATGCCATCGTCTGCTCTGGCGGGAATACGCTCAATCAGCAGGCGATCTGGAAGGCGCAGGGGATCGATGTGGTGCTTCGGGAGGCATGGAACCGTGGCATCGTGCTGGGTGGCGCGAGTGCCGGGTCCCTGTGCTGGTTTGAAGAGGGAACGACCGATTCGCGGCCGAAGGCGTTGTCGATCGTGAAGTGCCTTGGCTTCCTCCCCGGCAGTCATTCGCCGCACTACGATGCGGAGGCGGGACGTCGGCCGTTGTATCAGCGGCTCATCAAGTCCGGGGACATGAAGCCCGGCTATGCCTGTGATAACGACGCCGGGATCTATTTCGAAGACACCACGGTCGCGCGCGTGGTGTCGGCGCGGGAGAACGCGAAGGTCTATCGCGTCGAGCTCGTGAATGGGGCGATCGTGGAAACGGCGCTGCCGGCCGAACGGATCGCGTAATGACACGTGGCGGGCTGCCCCCC
>JBEIUK010000170.1:0-6409 GCA_040374415.1 Gemmatimonadaceae bacterium
ACCGCTGAAAGCATCTAAGTGGGAAGCGCCCCCCAAGATGAATTCTCCCTGGAGCCTTGAGCTCCCTAAAGGGCCGGAGGAGACTACTCCGTCGATAGGCGGCACGTGGAAGCACCGCGAGGTGTTCCGAGCGCAGCCGTCCTAATCGCCCGTGCGGCTTGACTCCCCCATGGTTTTTCCATGGGCACAAGAATTCCGCAGAGCATGCGCAGTCATGCATCGATCGCCCAGCACGGCGACGATGCCCTACGATCACTCCCATCCGTTTGTCAGACCGTGTTCATCGAACATCTGTCTGATTGAAAATTCGCTGGCGACTAGAGCGTCAGGGCCACACCCGTTCCCATTCCGAACACGGTCGTTAAGCCTGACAGCGCCGATGGTACTCCGGTCGAGAGACCGCGGGAGAGTAGGCCGTCGCCGGCACCCTTTCGAAGCCCCCGTCACCCAGTGGCGGGGGCTTCGTCGTTCCCATAGCTTACGCGCGCATGAGTCGAGCCGGCATCGTCACCGTCGCGGGATTCCCCAACGCGGGGAAATCCACCCTCCTGAATCGCCTCGTCGGCGAACGGCTCGCTATTACCTCGCCGAAAGCCCAGTCCACACGCCATCGCATCGTCGGCATTCGCTCCGATGACCGCGCCCAAATGGTTGTGCTCGACACCCCAGGGCTGCTCGACCCGCGTGACACGCTTCACCAGGCCATGCGCGCCGCTGCACTCGCCGCCGTCCGTGATGCCGACGTCCTCATTCACGTCGTCGATGCCACCGCAACGGTCCCCGAATCACTGCAGCAGGCCGCCGCACTCGAACGCGCCCCACGCGCCCCCATCGTCCTCGCCCTCAACAAAGCGGACCTCCTCACCGACGACGCCCGGCAGACCCTCCGCCAGCACCACCCCAACGCGCTCCTCATTTCGGCCGCCTCCGGCGAAGGGATCGAGGCGCTCGTGGAGGCGGTGATCGCCAAGCTGCCAGAGAGCCCGTTCCTGTATCCGGCGGATGAGCTGTCGACCCAGCCCGTTCGTTTCTTTTGCGCCGAACTGGTCCGGGAGACCGCGCTCGAACAGCTTGGCGATGAACTCCCCCACGCGCTCGCCTGCGCCATCGAGGAGTACCGCGAAGGGAAAACGCCGCTCTACATCCGCGCCGTGCTCTACGTGGAGCGCGATTCCCAAAAAGCCATTGTCATCGGCGCCGGTGGGCAGCAGATCAAAAAGCTCGGTCGCGTCGCGCGCGCCAAGATTGAACAGCTCGTGGGCGAGGCCGTCTACCTCGACTTGTGGGTGAAAGTGCTGCCGAACTGGCGCAAGAACGCCCATGCGGTCCGACGTCTCGGCTACGGGGACCCGCCAGCCCGTTCGTGACGGTTATGTCCCTGGTGCGCCCGCCGAGGTGCTGGCTCCTCGCCATCGCCGCTTGCCTGTCGCTCGCCCTCGCCCCTTCGCCACAGGCGGAGGCGCAGAGCGGGGCGCTCTTTTTGCTCGTCCCCTTTGGCGCGCGCGCCGTCGGGAGCGGTCAGGCCGTGAGCGCTGATACCACACTTGGCGTCGAGTCGCTCTGGTGGAACCCCGCGGGGCTTGCCCGGCTCGGGAAGCGTGAGGTCGCCCTCCATCACTCCCAGACGGTCCTCGCCAACAGTGACATGTTCACGGTGGCGTTCCCGTCCAAAATCCTCGGGACGCTCGCGGTGGGCGGGTATCTGGTGGATTACGGGGATCAGCAGGCGACCGATCCGTATTCCGGGCAGCCCACGGGCGTGATCACCAATCGGAATTACCTGCTCACCGCTTCCTACGCGACGCCCGTTGGTCAACGGCTCAATCTTGGGGTGACCTACAAGTTTCTGATGTTGCGCTTTGCCTGCAGCGGCGTGTGTGGTGCCACGCCCGTGATCTCGGGGCAGAGCAGTGCGCTGGACGTCGGCGCGCAGTATGTCCTGCCGACCGCACTGCCGATCTCGATTGGCGCGTCCGTTCGGAATCTCGGCCCCGCGCTCCAGGTCAAGGACCGGCCGCAGGCGGATCCCTTACCCTTGGTGGTGCAGGTGGGGGTGAAGGCTCGTGTCCCGGTGGCCGCCCTGAACGCGCTGGGGGCGACCCTTGATGCGAGTGCCGATCTGCTCTCGGCCTCCGCCCTCGGTGGGCTGACCGCTGGGATTGGGACCACCCTCGGATACAAGGAGCAGCTCTTTCTGCGCGCGGGCTACGTCCAACAGCCAGGCGAAGGGAGCGGGCCCACGATTGGGCTCGGCCTCCAGCGTGGGGCCTTTGGCTTCGATGTCGCGCGCCGCTTTGATCGGCTGGCCGCGCAGCTCGGACAGCCGCCGACATATGTCATGCTCCGGGCGTCGTTCTGATGGTCGGGCCGATCGTTCTCCAAGGCTGGCGGGGGTGGCGCCGCGCGCTGATCTGCGCGGCCGCAATCAGCGTGAGTGTGGGGCTGATGCCCACGGCCGCTGTCGCGCAGCCGCTGCCTTCGCCCGCCGCCTTGCGATCCGACGGACGAACTGCCGCGATTGGGATGCGGCGCGGCATGGCGCCGAGCCAGGACCGTGTGGCGACCGTGGACTCGGCGTCGTGGTGGGCGCCGATTGCGTCGCTGGCGGTGCCGGGCGCGGGCCAGTTTCTCCTCGGGCAGCAGCGCTCCGTCGCCTACCTCGTGGCCGATGCCTATCTCCTCATCCAGGCCGTCTCGGCGCAGCGGGAAGGAGATCGTGGCCGCGATAGCTATCGGGCCCTCGCCGCGGATGTGGCTCGGCGAAGCTTTGGGACGGATCGCCCGGTCGGGGGTTGGGACTATTACGAGTTGCTCGAGAAGTATCTCGAGAGCGGGTCGTTCGACCGCATCCCCGGTGGTGCGGTGGATCCCGAGACGGACGAAGCCACCTTCAACGGGGCGAGTTGGTTGCTCGCCCGGCAGACCTTTTGGCGCGATCCCACGGTGCCGCCCGCGGTCACCAGCGCGGAGTATCAGCGCGCGCTGGCGTTCTACGTTGGGCGCGCCGTTCCGGATGGATACCGCTGGAGCTGGCGTGATGCGCAGCTCCAGCAGGATGTGTATAAGCAGACCATCGCGAGTGCGAACCTGCGCTACCAGCGGGCCGTGACCATGGCGGGGTTGTTGGGAGCAAACCATGTGATCAGCGCGATCGATGCGTATGTCACGGTGCGCATTCGTCGCTTTGGTGGGGTGCGGGTGGGTGCCCTGACGCTGGATGGCCTACAGAGCTCTGTGCGGCCGGTCGGGGACCTGGCCCGAGGGCAACGGGAGTGGCGAACGGCGCTCCGATTCGTTCCGACCCCTCGGTGATCCCTCGGTGATCCCTCGGTGAATCGTCGGTGAATCGTCGGCGCGGCTCAACGTTTCTGACTATTTTGTGTAGGCCACGCGGGAGGGGTCGCGTGCGCTTCTTCCTGTAGCGGTGGGTCCCGAGATGACGAGTATTCGATGACAGTCTCATGCCCTGATTGCCGGTCCGTATTCCGGGTGGATCCCGCCAAGGTGCCGGCGTCCGGTGTGCGTGCCCGGTGCTCCGTCTGCGGCGGACTCATTGCCATGACCGGTGGGGAGCTGCCCGTGGCGGTGACGCCCTCGGCGGCGCCCTCCATGGCGGCGTCCATGGCGGCTTCCATGGCGCCCGCGGCCTCGGCGATGCCGCGTCCGGCCATGCCCACGCCGCTGATGGTCGAGGCATTGCCCACCGCCTTCCCGGTGCCGCAGGCCGTGCCGCCCACGGAGTCTCCGGCGGCGCGTCCCATGATGCCCACGCCGCTCATGGTGGAAGCGCTGCCGTCGGCGTTCCCCATGCCGGTACCTGAGCCGCCGCCGACCCCGTTGTTCGTGCCACCGATGGCGCAGCCGGTGCCGCAGCCCATGGCGCAGCCCATGCCGCAGCCGATGGCGCAGCCGGTGCCACAGCCGGTGCCACAGCCGGTGCCACAGCCGGTGCCACAGCCGATGCCGCAGCCGGTGCCGCAGCCGGTGCCGCAGCCGGTGCCGCAGCCGGTGCCGCAGCCGGTGCCGCAGCCTATGCCACAGCCGGATCCGCGGCCGATCACGTCGCCCACGAGCATGTGGGGGATTCCCACGCCCGTGAGCGCCGAGGTCATGACGAACACCGAACCGACCGGTGTCCGGACCGTCGAGCTACCCGTCGATGAGTTACCGAGCGCACCGGTACCGCCGCTGCCGCCAGTTCCAGCGGCGCCGGTCCGGCGGGTCCACAATCCGTTCCTTCACGTGGATCCGGATCAGCGCGCGCAACGGCTGGCCCGCGCGTTGATCTCCGACCTGGTCGTGTACCATCCGCAGAAGCGGCAGGAGGGGATGCAGTTTGGCACGCTCCCCCAGCTCTTTCGGGAGGACATTGCCAAGAGTTACGCCGAGTATGTGGAGCAGGTGGGACAGGAGTTGGCCGACCGGACGCCGTATTTCCAGGGGGCGTTGAATGATCTCCTCGCGGGGGGCACCCCGGTGTTTTGAGGGGCGCTGATTCGCCGTGCGCCCCCGCTGGAAGCGATGCGCGTGGGCGGATAGCTTTCAGGAATCGAGGATCGACCTGTCTTCGGGCCGCTCTCCCGCGCGGAGAGGGGCCCGTGTCGTACGTGGAGGAGTGCTATGCAGGATGGCGAACGCCTGAAGGTGCTGGCTCGGGCTGAAGAACGTCTCGCAGACATGCGGAGGTATCTTTGACCTGGAGTCGAAGCGCGCCACGCTGAGTGCCTATGAAAACGAGATGTCCGAGGGCGCGTTCTGGAATGATCAGGACCACGCTCGCGACATCGTGCAGCAGGTCAAGGAACTCAAAGGGTGGGTGGACCCCTATGACGGCCTGATCGCGCGCGCCGCCTCTGCGCGGGAACTGGACGAATTGCTCGGCCTGGAACCGGATGCGGCGATGGCAGCCGATCTGGATGCGGAAGTTGAGCGCATTGCCGAAGAACTGGACGCCTTTGAGCTGCGGTCCCTGTTGCGTGGAAAGGATGACTTCCGTGACGCGCAGGTCGAAATCGCCGCGGGTGCCGGTGGCACGGAAGCGCAGGACTGGGCGCAGATGTTGATGCGCATGTACACGCGCTGGGCGGAGCGAAAGGGCTTCGCGCTGGACATGCTCGATCTCAGCGAAGGGGAAGAGGCCGGCATCAAGGGCGCCGTGATGGAAATCAAGGGCGCATCGGCGTACGGGTTTCTGCGTCCGGAATCGGGCGTGCATCGTCTCGTGCGCATCTCGCCATTCGATTCACAGGCGCGCCGCCACACGAGTTTCGCCTCCGTGTTTGTGTACCCGGTCGTGAACGAAGAAATCAATATTGAGATCCGCGAAGAGGATCTCAAAATCGATGTCTATCGTGCCTCCGGAGCTGGTGGACAGCACGTCAACAAGACCTCATCGGCGGTGCGGATCACGCACTTACCCACCGGCATTGTGTGCGCCTGTCAGCAGGAGCGCTCGCAGTTCAAGAATAAGGCCACGGCCATGAAGCAGCTGAAGAATCGGTTGTATCAGCTGGAGGCCGAGAAGCAGGCGGCGGTGAAGGCCGCCTTTGATGCCAACAAGCAGGACGTCACGTTCGGCAGCCAGATCCGCAGCTACGTCTTCCAGCCGTATACCATGGTCAACGATCATCGCACGGAACTCAAAATCGCCGACGTGCAAAAGGTGATGGACGGCGCCATCGATCCCTTCATTCAGGCGTATCTCAAGCAGGAGATCGAGGCGTCGGTGGAGGACGGCCCGCGATGAGCGAGGAGCTGAACTTCATTGAGAAGGCGCGGCGCGAGAAGCTGGATCGCCTGCGGGCCGCGGGCGTAGAGCCGTATGCGTATGCCTTTGATCGCAGCCACACGGCGCGCGAGGCGGTGGCGGCGCTCGGTGATGCGGATGAGGGCCCGGCGGTGCGCGTCGCTGGCCGTATCGTCGCTTGGCGCAGTCAGGGGAAGACGGCCTTCGCCCATGTGGCGGACATGGATGGACGCGTGCAGTTGTACTTCCGGCGCGATGAAGTGGGTGAGGCGGCCTGGGCACAGATGGATGAGTACGATCTTGGTGACTGGATCGGTGTCGCTGGCACGATGATGCGCACGCGCACGGGAGAGGCCACGGTCAAGGTCGTCGCCGTGGAGTTGCTCTCGAAGTCGCTGCGCCCATTGCCGTTCGGGAAGGAGCAGGTGGTGGATGGGCAACTCGTCCGCTATTCGGCCTTCTCCGACACCGAGCAGCGTGCGCGCCAGCGGTATGCCGACCTCGCGGTGCATCCCGAAGTGCGTGCGCTGTTTCGCGCCCGGACGGTGCTGACGCGGACGATCCGGTCGCATCTGGATGCGCTCGGGTATCTGGAGGTCGAAACCCCGGTGCTGCAGCCGCTCTACGGTGGCGCCGCGGCGCGGCCGTTTATCACGCATCACA
>JBEIUK010000162.1:0-6676 GCA_040374415.1 Gemmatimonadaceae bacterium
GGTCCGTTGCGTGACCGGCTCGAAGTGATCCGCATTGCCGGCTACACCATCGAGGAGAAGGTCGAGATCGCCCAACGCTATCTCCTGCCGCGCTTGCTCGATGATCATGGGCTGCTGACCGAGGAGATCGTCTTCCCGGAAACCGTGCTCGGTTTCATTACGAGCCGCTACTCGCGGGAAGCCGGGCTGCGCACCTTCGAACGGTCGCTCGCGGCGCTCATGCGCAAGCGCGCACGCGCGAAGGCCGATGGCGATCTCACCGCCTGGACACTGACGGTCGAGCAAACGGAAACGCTGCTCGGACCGCCACGCTTCAGCACCGAAGAAGCGGAGCAAGAGCCCGAAGTGGGCGCCGTGACGGGGCTCGCGTGGACCAGCACCGGCGGGGACCTCATGAGCATCGAGGCGTTGTGCATGGTGGGCTCCGGCAAGCTCACCGTCACCGGACAACTCGGCGACGTCATGCGGGAATCCGTCGACGCGGCCTATTCGTTTGTACGCTCCCGTGCCGCCACCATTGGCATCGCCGATGAGGAGTTCCGGGACGCCGATTTGCATCTGCACTTCCCGGCCGGCGCCATTCCGAAGGATGGCCCATCGGCCGGGATCGCGGTGACCTTGGCCGTCGCCAGTGCCCTAGCCCGGCGGCCCGTCCGTCGCGATCTCGCCCTCACGGGGGAAGTCACGCTGCGCGGGAAAGTCCTGGAAGTCGGCGGCGTGAAGGAGAAAGTATTGGCGGCGTATCGGGCCGGCCTGCGCGAAGTGATGCTCCCCAAGGCCAACGAGAAGGATCTGCGCGATATCCCACAAGAAGTTCGCGACCAGATGGCCTTTACCTTCGTGGCCACCATGGACGAGGTCCTCCACCTCGCGCTGCTTCCGGCCGCGCACGGCGCGCCGGGCGATGGTCCGACCGTCGACGCCGTGCCAGCCGATGTTAAGCCGAAAAGTGCGTCGCGAGCAGGTGGAGCAGCACCCCAACCACCCCACCCACCAGCGTCCCGTTGATGCGGATGAACTGCAGATCACGACCGATCTGCAGTTCGATTTTGCGGGAGGTGGCCTCGGCATCCCATGAGGCCACCGTGGACGCGATCAGGGCGGCGACCTCATCGCGCGAGCCATCCACCAGGGCAATGCCCACGGTGACCAGCCACGCATCGACCTGAGCCATCACCGCCGGGTCGTCCAACGCACGCTGCGCCATCTGCTGCACCCACGCCGCCACGACATCATCGCGCACCGCGGCCGCACGCGGCAGCTCCGAGGACGCACTGGTCGCCTGCGCGCCGCCCTCGGCATACGCGCCAAGCTGCGCACTCGCATCAGCCCAGAGCCGCTGCGCCAGTGCCCCCACCGCCGGATGCGCCAACAGCTCCAGCTTGAGTGACTCGGCCTTCGCGATCAGCTCCGGATTCTCACGCAGCGCCGTGTGGAACCGGCCGATCGCGTCATTGACGCGCTCGCGGAGCGGATGCGCAGGATCCGCCACCACCGCGGCCAGCGTCTTCTCGATCCCACTGACCAGACGGTTCCCCAGCCGATTCTCCACCACCCCCGGTACCCACCACGGACTTTCTTCTTTCAGCTTCCCGCGGATCGTCGCTTCATGCTCATCGAGGAACCGCACCGCCACCTGCAGCACATCATCCAGCAAGCGCTGAGGAATCCCACTCGCACTCGCCAACTCCACCACGCGCGAGGCGACCGGAGCGGCCGGTATCGCGCGGAGTCGCGCCACCAGCGCCCGATCCACGAGCGACTCCACCTCTTGCGCAGGGACGGCCTGCGTCGCCGTTGCGAGCGTGCGCGCCACCGTACGCGTGACGACGGCACTGTGCCCCGGAGCTACCAGCCATTCCGCCGCTCGTCGACCCAGCTGCATGGCGGTCAGTTTCTCCAGCACCACGTCTGCTTCGAGAAAATTGCGCTGCACGAACTGTCCGAGCGCCTGCCCAATGCGATCTTTGCGCGCCGGGACGATGGCGGTGTGTGGAATCGGCACGCCCATGGGATGCCGAAAGAGCGCCGTCACAGCAAACCAGTCGGCGATGCCACCCACCATGGCCGCTTCCGCAAAGGCGCGCAGATAGCCAAGCGCGGGATACTGTCCTTCGTACTGCCGCGCCACGACGAACAGCACCGCCACCACGACCAGGAGCCCGGTCGCCACCCGCTGCATGCGCACCAACCGCTCGCGGTGGAGAGCATCATCCGGGCCCGGCTGGAGTCCCGGCGGCAACGAGGAGGCGGACGACACCGACTTAGCGCCGAAGTGTCAGCCGTGCGGCATCGATCAGCGTCGGCGACACACCAGCCGGGACATCGGTGAACAGCACCACCGGTTGTCCGTCGCGTTGCAGCAGCGACAATGTCACCGTGCGCGCCGCGTGGGTCTTCGAGGCCGCCACATCGAGTCGGCGCGTCGTGGCTCCCGGCGGCACCTCCGGCTTCGCCATCTCGTACCGACGGCGGGCCGCATCGGCAAGGATATCCAGAAAATCCGCGGCATCGACGGAGTTCGTCCAGGCACTGGCCCACACCACGGCATCGCCCTGTGGCGTCCGGACCACCGTGACGCGATCGCCAGCCAGTCCACCCGCCCCGCGACGGGCCAACGATTCATCCTTCACATGCTGCACCAACGCGAGCCGCGTCTCGAATTCCCCCAGCGTGTTCGTGTACACCACGGTCCCCGTGACCGGCGGCGGTACGGTGACGACCGTGGGCACTGGGCGTGCCGCTGGGGTCGCGGTGAAGTAGGCCCCATCGTTCAGCAGCTGCATCGACGACACGGGTAGATCGGTCAGCAGCGACGCCATCGGACGCTGTTCATGATACCGCCGCACAAAATCCGCGCCGCCGAGGTAGGGATACAGTAGCCCTTCCCGAATGATCCGGGGGGCGGAGGCGAAAACGGGCATCCCGGTCTGGCCGTTGCGAATCAGGTCACGGATCCGGTCCCAGCCACCGGGCATTTTCATCATGGGACCCGTGCCCGGATCAAGCAGCAGCTGCGTGAAGACCGCCTGCCCTTCCAGCACCGCCTGGACGGTGCTCTGCCGATCGGCATCGTCCGTCTGCGCCTGCACGGAGTCCAGATTGAGATGCTGATCCTGCAGCGCATGCACCAATTCATGCGTCACCGTCTGCTGCACCAGCGCCTTGGGGGCCCCGTCCACGACATAGAGCACTTTGGTTTTCGGGTCGTAATACCCCACAACCTGCTCCTCCAGCAGCCGCTGCATCAGGCCGCCCAGTTGCATCGTGTCCGGAATGAGTCCCAGCACCCGATAAAGCGCTTGCTGCCCGGCCATCATGGTGCGCGCGCGTTCGCTCGTCAGCTGGTGCATCAGGAACGTGGACACCTCCGCCTTCGAGCGGGTCGCGAGCTTCGGCGGTGTCGTGTAGCGGAGCCCGAGTTGCGCTTCGATCCGCGGCACGGCGTCGGCGACGAGTTCCGCATAGGGGCCATCGCCCGCGGGCTTGGCCGTACTGCAACCAGTCGACCACACGAGGAGTGCGACCAGCGCCAGGAATCGCTGCGGGCGCGGTATGCAACGAGAAACGGGACTCATGACGGGAGCATCCACTGCAGATACCAGGAGAGGGCGGCCTCGCCCCAGAGCAGCGCACCAATCGCTGCCGGTGCGAGAAAGACCCCGAAGGGCACTTCGGGGAATGCGAAGACGGTGCCGGTACGACGTGAACGCAGCCAGAGCACCGGGCCCACCACGAGCAGAAACATGCCGGCGCCCAGTCCCGCGCCCGCGACAATGGTCAGCAGCGCCCGCTCAGGCCCCAGCGCCGCTCCAACCATCGCCATAAGCGTCATGTCGCCAAAGCCCATCGCCTCGCGCCGCATGACCACTTCGGCGAGCCATCCCACAATGGCAATCGCGCCGGCGCCGGTGCAGGCCCCTAACAGGGCGGGCCAGGTCGTGGCAAAGTGCGTGGGCTCCTGGACAAAGAAATTCGCCACCGCCGTCACCAAGACGAACCCTGAGCCGAATAGCGTGAAGCCGTCTGGGATCAGGTAGTGCCGTGCATCCGTGACCATGATACCGAGCAGCGTCGTGCCAACAACCGCGACGCGGAGCGCTTCGAACGACAGGCCAAAGGCCAGCGCGCAAGCGATCCACCCGAGCGCCACCATCGCTTCAACGAGCGGATACTGCGGCGAAATCGCCTGACCGCAGCCACGGCACCGTCCGCGCAGCAGCATCCAACTGATGACCGGCACATTCTCATGCCAGGCGATCGGGCGGGCACACTGCGGACACCGGGACCGTGGGCGCCAGACACTGAGCCCCTCCGGCCATCGGGCAATGCAGACATTCAGGAACGACCCGACGCTGGCCCCGAGGATGGCCACCAGCACAAGGGTCCCGATCGACATCGGCACCCCCTGCGCCGCGAACGGCGTCGGCAGGCCAGTAGTCACCATCAGGATGCCGTCTCCCGTGCAGCGGGGCGCAGGGCGTAGAGGAGGATGCCGGTCGCCACGGCCACGTTCAGGGACTCAACGCCGGGGGCCATGGGAATCGCCACCCGCCGGTCCACCTGATCACGCAGCGCCGCAGACAACCCGGCCCCCTCATTACTGACCACGACCGCTAAGCGCGCGGGGATCGCGGGCGTGCCGCCATCCACCACCGCCGGCAGCGGATCGCCATCGACATCACCGGCCCAACAGGCCACAGCATGCGTCTCCAGAAATGCCCGGGCCTCCTCCCACGTGAGCGCCACCGCCGGATGCGCGAAGAGCGCGCCCATGGTGCTCCGCACGACCTTCGCGTTCCAAAGATCGACCGTCCCGGGTAACGCCATCGTGGCGGTCACCCCAAACGCGGCGGCGGTCCGGAGAATCGTCCCCACGTTCCCTGGGTCCTGGAGGGCATCCAACAGCAGATAGCGCGCCCCCGTCGCCGGCGCCGCGAGCGTCCGCTGCGGGATCTCGGCGATCGCCAGCACCCCTTGCGGGGAATCCGTACTCGCGGCGGAGGCGAATTCCGCCTCAGAGACCGTCCCCACGGGAATCCCGCGGGCCATGGCGTCGGCGAGGACGGCCGCCAGTCGATCGACCAGCGTCCCACCAGCCCCGCCGGACGGGGTCTCGATGGCCGCAGGCGTCGTGGCACCGGCACTCACCAGCAGCCCCGTCACCCGGCAGGGAGAGGCCAGCAGCGTTTCGACCGTCCGCACCCCTTCGGCCACAAACAGCCCATGCTTGTCGCGCGCTTTGCGGCGCTGCAGGTCACGAGCGAGGGTGAGTAATTTCACAGGACGAGGACGGAGTCAGCCGGCAAGGCGGGGCCAACCGGCCCCCCTCGAAAGTACCCGAAAACGGCGACCGCTGCACCACCACCGCGGCAGGACGACACGATGGACGCACACGAATCGAGACAGAACCGTACGGGACGCGCCGCACGCGGCACATTGGCGACCCTCTTGGTGGCGCTCAGCACCGGCTGCCTTGCCTCCACACAGCAGGAAGTGGCCCTCGGCGACCAGTATGCGGCACAGGTCGCCCAACAGTTGCCGCTGATCAAGGATCCCGAGGTCGCCCGCTACCTCCGCGTCCTCGGCGACTCGATCGCGCGCGTCTCCGACGACCGGGACCTGACCTGGACGTTCGACGTGGTGGATCAGGACGAGGTCAACGCCTTCGCCGTGCCGGGGGGCCACATCTACGTCTACCGCGGCCTGATTGAGCGGATGAACACGATGTCCGAGCTCGCCGGCGTGGTGGGGCATGAAATCGCGCATGTCACACAGCGGCACAGCATGACCCAGATGCGGGACCAACAGCGCGCCAACATCGGCATGACCATCGGCTGCCTCGTCGCGCCGCAAGTCTGCAACAATCAGGTCAGCAGTACCCTCGTGAACCTCGGCAGCAATGCCGCCTTCTCGAAATTCAGCCGTAATGACGAAGCGGAAGCCGATCGATTCGGCGTTGCCTACGTGACGCGAGCGGGGATTGATCCCCGCGGGATGACGAGCATGTTCGGCGTCCTCATGGCGGAGCGAAAGCGTAATCCCAGCGGCATGGAGGCATTCTTTGCCTCCCATCCGGTGGAGGAAAGTCGCATCGAGGCCACGCAAGCGGAGATCCGGAAGCTGGACCCGGCGTTGTTGCCCTCACTCACTCGCGATACGCCCGCCTTCCGCACCTTCAAAACCCGACTGCAGGCACTCCCGCGCCGGTCCCCGGCACGCTGACGCCGGGGCGCGACGGCACTCGGCCGTCGCGCACGCGTCACAGCCGGCGGACAAACTCCGTCACGAGGGCCTCAAAGCGCGACGCCACCGCCGCACCGGCCTCCATCACTTCTTGATGGTTGAGCGGCTGCGCCGACAGCCCAGCGGCCTTGTTGGTAATGCACGAGACCGCCGCCACGCGGAGTCCCATGGCGCGCGCCGCAATCACCTCCGGCACCGTCGACATCCCCACCGCATCGGCCCCGAGGCGCTCCAGCATGCGCACCTCCGCCGGCGTTTCGTAGGTGGGGCCGAGCAGCCCACAATAGACGCCCACCTGCATTGGCACCTGCGCGGCCTGCGCCGCCTGCAGCATCAGGGTGCGCAGGGCCGGGTCGTACGGATCCGACATATCGGGGAAGCGGGTATCCCCGGGGTGCACCGGTCCCGTGAGCGGATTGCGGAACATCAA
>JBEIUK010000171.1:0-6383 GCA_040374415.1 Gemmatimonadaceae bacterium
ATGTTGTGATTCGTCGCCCACTGCTGGAGCGGCGCACGTCGTCCGGCGATCGTGAGCTCGGCCTGCTCCGGTGTCCAGGCGGGGGCGCTCATCGGGCGCGATTCCACGCGATAGACCAAGCGATCCATCGGTGACGCGCTCGCTTCAGGCACGTAGCCGGCGGCGCGGAGCAGTGCGGCAACGGTGTCGATCGCGAGATCAAAGCCGCGATTGCCTGGGAGTCGGAAGTACTGCTCCACGAACGCCACCGTGCTGAGCGCGCGCGTGCCGGAGAGCTCTGTGGCGATGGGCGCGTTGATGGCCGCGAAGGGGGCCGGCGCGGTCCGTGTTTGTGCGAACAGCGGTCCGGCGCTGCCGAGGGAGGCCAGCAGGACGGTCACGAACGGAAGGCGATAACGCATGGGTAGGCGACGGGCGATGGCGTGCATCAGGCGGCGGTCAGCAGCCGCGGGAGGGTGACACGAAAACAGGCACCGCTGCTGCTGGGGTCCAGAGTGATCTGTCCGCCGTGGGCGTTCGCGATCGCCTGGGCGATGGCGAGCCCCAACCCGGCGCCGCTGGCGGTCGGGACGGCACGCCGGAGCTGATCCCCGGAGGCAGCGGTGGCGCCCTCACCCGATCCGGGCGTGGTCATATCCGGTGCGGCACGGACAAAGCGATCGAAGAGTCGCTCGCGGAGCGCCGGCGGAATGCCCGGGCCGGTATCGCAGACGGTGAAGACCGCTTGCGTGGACGACGGGACCACGGTCACCGTGACGGTCCCCCCCGTTGGCGTGTGTTTGAACGCGTTATCGAGGAGATTCAAGACCAGTCGGCGGAGCAGAGGGCGATCTGCGCTGATCATCAGGGGGGACGGCGTGGCCTCATCCACCTGCAGGACGAGCGCGATCTGCCGGTCATCGGCGATACTGCGCACACTGCGCATCACCGCCGTGAGCTTATCCACCAGATTCACCGGTTCCCGTCGTTCCAGCCCCTGTTCGGCATCGGTGCGTGCCAGGAGGAACAGGTCATCGACAATGCGCGACAGGCGCACCGATTCGTCGCGAATGATGTGCAAGGTCTCCCGGTAGGCGGCTTCATCGCGGGAGGTGCGCTGCAGCGTGACATCCGCTTCCCCCCGCACGATGGCGATGGGGGTGCGCAGCTCGTGGGAGGCATCGGCCATGAATTGCCGCATGGTACGGAACGCGGTATCGACACGACCGAGCAGATCGTTGATGACGAGACCAAAGCGTCCCAGTTCATCGTGCGGATTGGCAATGGAAAGCCGCGCACTCAGGGTGGCGGCCGAGATCCGTTCCACGGCGGCGGCCATTTCATTGATCGGCGCCAAACTCCGTCGCGCGAGCGAAAAGCCAGCCAGCAGGGTCAGGATCGTGGCGAACGGAATGGCGAGCAAGAGCGTGGTGCGAAGCCGCGCGAGCACGCCGAGATCCTCTTCGCTGGAGCGCAGGACGCCGACCACGAGGGCTGGCATCGTATTGATCGGTCCCTGATTGACGCGCACCAGTGCCGCGCGCCAGGTGACCTCGTTAATCGTGACGGTCCGGAGGGCGACGACGCCGGAGTCGGGCTTGAGGCGCAGCAGTTCACGAATTTGTGGGGGAATTCCTAACAGCGCCGGATCCACGGGTTCGGCGGTGCGGACGGCGCGCGGGAGCGGCTGTGTGGGGCGTTGATTCAGCGGCACCGTGTTCGCGGCCACCACGCGTTCGTCGTCGTCCACGATGACAATATCGAGGTCACCCGTGCGGAGTTCGCGGAGCACATCTCGCGCGGCAGCCCCAGGCACCCGCGCGGTATCCCCGCGGGCCCGTGCGGCGCGTCGTTCAGCCACGACGGCCCGCGCGATGGCTTCGGCAGATTGTCTGATGGCCGCGTCGCCACGCTCTTGCAGGACCCGGCGCAGGGTCAGCCATCCGGAAATGGCCAAACTCGAGAGCATCAACCCCAGCACCGCGGCGTTCCAAATCGTGAGGCGCCATTGCATGGACAACCGCGTCAACGAGAGTCGGAATCGCGTCATGGTACCCGTCCTCCCTGCCGTGGTGCCGGAACGACCCGTCTCATGTGGGCGGCGTCTCCGATAGCAGATATCCGGCGCCGCGGCGTGTGTGCAACAGTGGGGCCCAGGGCGCTTTATCAATCTTCCCGCGGAGCCGGTTCATATAGACCTCCACGGCATTGGTAAACGGGTCGTGGTTCTCATCCCAAACGTGGGCCACGATGTCGGCGCGGGTAACGACCATCCGCGCATGCCGGGCCAACAGCTCGAGGAGCGCATATTCCTTTGCGGTCAGGCTGATCGTATGGCCACTTCGTGTCACGGTCCGGGTGTGGACGTCGATGGCCAGATCGCCGATCGTGAGGACGGTGGGCTGCACTGTTTCCGGCCGACGCAGCAACGCCCGGACCCGCGCCAAGAGCTCCCCAAAGTCGAACGGCTTGTTCAGGTAGTCATCGGCACCACTGTCGAGCCCCATGATCCGGTCGGCGATGGCATCACGTGCCGTGAGCATCATCACCGGCGTGCCGAGGCCACGTTTGCGGATCTCCCGGACGACGGCGAAACCGTCCATCGCCCCCGGGAGCATCACATCCAGGATGATGGCATCGTAGCTATTCATCGCGATCTGGACGATGGCATCCTGGCCCGTGGCCGCCACGTCGACGGCATAGGTCTCTTCACGCAACCCCCGGGCAATGAGGTTGGCGAGGCGCGGGTCGTCTTCGACAACAAGTAGTCGCACGCGATAGCAAGCAAGAGGGACGCCAGAAACGCCGGTGGGCGAAAAAATCTGCCAATCGTTGAGTTCGTTAATCGGGCTGTAAGGTGCGGCCCTGTAACGTTGGGGATCTCAGCCTACCCATCCCGGTGGATACGCTGCCTGACATGCTGTGCTGAAGTTGCCCCGGGAGCAAGTCTTGGGCACTTCCTGCTTCTACACCACCTGCAGCACTACACCAAGGAGTTTTCCAATGAACAGCATCCGTTTTGCGGCCGTTGCCGCCTCGCTCGTGATCGCCGGCGTCGCTGGCGCGCAGCAGCCCGCCAAGAAGGAGGCCGCGAAGCCGGCCGCCGACGCGAAGCATGCGGAAGCGCCGAAGGCCGACGCGAAGCACGCTGATGCGAAGCATGCCGAGGCCCCCAAGGCCGAAGCGAAGAAGGACACGGCCAAGAAGGCCGAAGTCAAGAAGCACTAAGAACACCCCTTTCACCGTTCAGCACTGAGGGGCGGGACCCGAAGCGCGCGAACGGTGGCCATGGCGTGCCCGAGGAAACTCGGGCACGTTGTGTTTTTAGGGGGTCCGTGGGCTGGTAACGCGCACCTTTCGGATCGCCCGTTGCTCCTCGGGCCGCCGGCGAAACCAGCTCGCGACCAGATAAAACTCGTCGAGGTCGTGGGTCGGGATGTCCGACCCGGTGGGATCGGGTGCCAGAAAGAGCTGCCGCATCAGCGCCCGCGCCTCCCGCTGCCCTTCCTCAGTCACCGGCTTCGGATACTCCGCCCGGACCGTGCCGCGCCGAATGAGATAGACCTGCGTGCCGCCGTCCACCGTCTTCGCCTCGTAGCGGAAGGTCAGCCGGTCGACGTTGGCCCGGAACCGCTGGACGCGCTCATGCAGCCAGCTCACATGGGCCAGCCGATCCCGCAGGGAGGCGGCCCACTCAAAGTTGAGCTCGGCGGCCGCCGCCTCCATCGCCCCCCGAAGCCGCTGCACCGGGGCATCGCTCTGCCCCTCCAGAAAGGCTCGCACCTCATCGGCCACCCCCCGATACGCCATCCCGTCGCCCGCGCCAATGCAGGGGCCAGGACAAGAGCCCAGCTCGTGGCGCAGGCACCCTGGGGCCCGGGTGCGGCTCCGCCCGGCGGCGGCGCGTGCCACGGGGGTGCCCTCCCGGACCGGGTCGCTCGCAAACCAGAGCGGCAGCTGCCGGGCTGCCCGATCGCCGCGGGGCTTCACATCCAGCGTGCAGTCGCGAAGCCCGGTGGCATCCGCCAGCGCCCGCACTGCCTCCCGCACATTCCCCACCCGACGAAAGGGGCCGAAGAGCGCCACCGCGCTGGGATCGTCGCTCCGCGGCACCACCCGCAGCCCCGGCACCGGCCCGCCCGTCAGCGCGACATAGGCGCGCGGCCAGTCGTCGGTGACCATCATGCTGTTGAAGTGCGGCCGGAACTGCTTGATGAGCCGGAGCTCGCGCAGCAGCGCCCCAAACTCGGTGGGGGTGTACTCCCACTCAATGGCGAATGCATGCCGCAGAATGCGCGCCGCCTTGTTGCGCCGCCCCGTCGCCCGGAAATACGAGAGCAGTCGCGTGCGCAGCACCCGCGATTGCCCCACATAAATCACCGTGCCCGTCTTGCCGAGCATGCGATAAACGCCGGGACGGTTCTCGCAGCCGGCGCGCACCAGCTCGCGCAAGGTGCGCCGATGCGCGACCGTCGACTGCGGCGGCTTTACATGGAGTCGTCGCACGGCACAGCTTCGCGAAAGGCGGCGGCTTCCGCGCGAATCGTTGCGAGCTCCTCACTCGACATCTTGTCCACGTGCGTCAGCATCATGCGCATGCGTGGATGCGAGGCAAAGCGCGCCCGATGTCGATCGAGAAAATCCCAGTACAGCAGATTGAAGGGACAGGCCGTTGGACCGGTCCGCTTCGTGACATCATACGCGCACGAGCCACAGTAATTACTCATGCGCTTGATGTAGGCACCCGATGCGACATACGGCTTGCTCGCGAGCGTCCCGCCATCGCCCCACGTGGCCATCCCGACCACATTCGGCAGCTCTACCCACTCGTACGCGTCGGTGAACGCACTCCAGTACCAGCGCGACAGCGCTGCCGGTTCCACCCCCAGCAGCGTCGCAAAATTCGATTGGACCATCAGCCGCGCGATATGATGCACGCGGCCATGATCGCGCACCTGTCGGATGGTATCCGCCAGACAGCGCATGCGGCACGGTGCACTCGTGGCGCCAGCGCCATTGTAGTCTTCGCCATCCGGTGCCCAGAACCAGCGCGGAAGCGGCTCGGTCGCCTGCAACGCATTCGCGGTGCGCAGTCCGGGCATCAGCTGCCAGTACATCCCGCGGATGTACTCGCGCCAGCCGAGGATCTGGCGAATGAACCCTTCCGCGGAGGCGATCGCGACGTGCCCCTCGCGATAGGCGCGTTCTGCGCCTGCGATCGCTTCACGCGGATGCAGTAGCCCCACGTTGAGCAACGACGAGAGCGTCGAATGCAGCAGATCCGGGGCGCCATCGACGAGGGCGTCTTCGTAGGGGCCGAACTCGGGGAGCCGCTCCGTGATAAAGCGTTCGAGCCAGGCGAGGGCGTCGGCGCGCGTCACTGGGAGTCCGAAGTGGTCCACACTTCCCCACCGGCCACGCCATTTTGCGATGCGCGTCATCTGCGCCTGCGTGATGGCGTCGGGGGCCACATGCCAACGCGATGGCACCGCACGCCCCTTCGGCCACGGCTTCCGGTTTTCAGTATCGAAGTTCCAGCTGCCGCCACTCGGCGTGCCATCGGGCTCCATGAGGATGCCATGCGTGCGGCGCATTTCCCGATAGAACCATTCCATGCGGAATTCCTTCCGACCGGCGGTCCACGTCGCAAAGTCTTCGCGCGTGGCCATGAAGCCACGATCCGCACGGCGATGGAGCGTCACGCCCGCTGCCGCGAGCAGCAGCTCCGTGCGCGCGAGCTCGTCGACCATGTCCTGTTCACGCCCGTCGGTCGCAACGACACGCGTCGCCCCCGTTTCGCGCGCCAGCTCCACCAGCCCTTCCGCATAGCCGGCGGCGCGATGCAACCGCACGGTGTGCCCCGCCGCTTCCAGCTCGGCGGCAAAGTGCCGCATGGCGGACATGAGCAGCACCAGCTTCTGGCGATGCCATGGGAGTGATGCGCCTTTCGCAACTGACTCCAGAAAGACGATCGTCACGTCGGGGTGTGGCGTGGCGGGAATGTTGGCCACCTCGGTGGAACACTCCCACGGAGCGACGAAGGCCAGCGTATGCCCATCGCGCCCGGTCACTGGCGCTGTCATGCGCGACGGCGCGCGGTGAGACGCCGGCTCAACGCCGTCAGACACCAGAGCGCCGCGGCGATCACCAGCGCGAACTTCACCGTCGCACCGAGCGCCGCGAGCGGTGTCAGGACCGGCGAGGCCCCCGTATCGAGCATGCGCCAGAGCAGCACATTCTCGGTGGCATCGAGGGCGATGCAGGCAAGCACCGCGGGACGCAGCCACGCGCCGATGCGGTCGAGACGGCTGCCGTCCTCTCGGCGCAGCAGCCCAATGCTCGTGAAAAAGAAGGCGGGATAGGCGAGCAGAAAGACGAAATCCACGCCAAGGCTCACCTTCGCC
>JBEIUK010000089.1:0-11273 GCA_040374415.1 Gemmatimonadaceae bacterium
CAAGCGACGCGCGTCCTCATCCCCGGGTCCACTCCGGGCAGGCACTGAGCCCATGCCGCCATTCAGTGGATTTTCTCCGGCGCTGCAAGTCGTCGGCTTCATTGCCACCCGGGCCGGTGATGCCGATCGCGGACCGTTGGTCCGCATGCGCCCCGACGATGCCCTGATCCGCCTCGTCTCCGATGGCGAGTTGGTACGCGTCGTCACGGCGCGCCGGTCCGAACTCGCCGTCCTGCAAATTGACGACAGCCTGCCGCGCGGCGGTGTGATCCTGCGGGATGTGGTGGGCGCCTCACCCTCCGAGATCATCCGGGTCATCAAATTGGATCTCGACGGTCCACGGATCGTCTGACGTGAGCGTGGCATCGTGACCGGTTCCGTACGCCTGCGCGGCGTAGCGCTGTCATATCCTCGCGCGGAGGACATTCTGCGTGGGATTTCGGTGGACGTGCACCCCGGGGAGTTCGCCTTTCTGGTAGGGCGCAGCGGCGCGGGCAAGAGCACGCTGCTGCGTCTGCTCGCCATGGCGGTTCGCCCAACACTTGGCACCGTGGAGATCGCGGGCTTTTCCTCCGCGACCATCCGGCCGCGCGAGCTGCCTGCACTGCGTCGGCGCCTGGGGATCGTCTTTCAGGACTATCGCCTGCTGACCGATCGCTCCGTCTTTGCCAATGTGGCATTCGCCCTCGAAGTCACCGGGGCCGCACACGCCACCATTGCGCCGATCGTCGAGCGCATGCTGTAGCGCGTCGGACTCGCGGACAAGGCGACGGCGTTTCCGCAGGAACTCTCGGGCGGGGAGCAGCAGCGTGTCGCCGTGGCCCGCGCGCTGGTCAACGCGCCCGCGATCGTGCTGGCCGACGAGCCCACCGGCAACTTGGATGACAAGGCCACGCAGATGGTCTTCCGGTTGCTGCGGGAGCTCAGCGATACGGGCACGACGGTCATCATGGCCACGCACGACGTCCCGCTGATCGAACGCGCGGGATTGCGGTTCATCCACCTCGAGCAGGGGCGCGTGGTGCGCGATGGCACCGATGTGCTCGCCCTGCGCGCCGACATGCGCGGAGGCAGTCTCGCATGAGGCTCGCGCTCCGAGAAGTTTGGCGGTCGCTGCAACGCGCCCCGTTGCTGTCGGCCCTGCACATCACCACGATGACCTTCGCGCTCCTGTCCGTGGGGCTGTTTGGGCTGGTGTCGGTGAACATCCGCACGGCACTCCGCTCCATCGAAGATCGCGTGGAAGTGCGCGCGTTCCTGAAGTCCGGGAGCAGCTCGGTGGCCGTTCGCACGCTGATGGACGACCTGCGGAAACGGCCCACGGTGGCCGTGGTTGGCTATGTGAGCAGTGACTCCGCATTACGCCGCGCCCAGTCCGAGCTCGTGGAATTTCGCGATGTCATGGCGGGCACGACGCTCCCCGCCTCGGTGGAAGTCCGCCTCCGCCCCGACGCCCGCACCCCGGGCGATGTGCGACGGCTCGCGACGCAGTTGACCGCCTCACCGCTCGTCGAGGACGTCCGCTATGGCGACGAATGGATCGACAAGCTCTATCGCCTGCGCACACTGGCCGGTCTCGCGGGGCTCATTCTGGGATGCACCTTTGCGCTCGTGGCCCTCATCATCAGCGGCGCCACGATTCGCTTAGCCATCCTCGCGCGGGCGCGCGAGCTGGACATCATGCGACTCGTGGGTGCAACGAACGCGTTTGTGCGACTCCCGTACATTCTGGATGGCGCCCTCAAAGGGCTGGTCGGCGGGCTCGTGGCACTCGGCCTGACGGCGGTCGTCCACACCGTCCTCTCTCGCGCCGTCTTTCAACTCACCTTCTTCCACATCGACCAGATCGCGTTGGGACTGGTCGCTGGGGTGGTGATGGGCGCAGGCGCAAGCTGGGTGGCGGTCAGCCAGCAACTTCGACGCGTGTGGCCCGACTGACCGCATTGTCCGGAGCGGCCTGCAGCCTCCTGCTCGGCCTGCTGCTCGGTGTGGCGTCGACCGCGGACGGGCAGCGCGCAGCGGGAGCGCCGGCCAAGCCTGCCCCCTCGGCCAAGCAGCCCGCCCCGTCGCCCGCCAAGCCCGCCGGCACGCCGGAGCAGAATCTGCTCCAACGGCAGAACGAGCTGAATCAGCTCCGCCAAGAGCGCGCGGAGCTCGAATCGCGGATGACGGCGCTCAAGAAGAATGCCCAGTCGCTGCGCGCCGAGGTGGCCAACATCGAGGCACAGCGGGCCACCACGGCACGACTGGTGGCGGCGCTGGATCGGCAGCTCGAAACGATTGAAGAAAACATCACCGTCGCGGAGTCCCGCCTGCGACAAACGGAAGCGGAACTGACCGACAAGCGCGGCGATCTGCAACAACGGTTGACCAGCATTTACAAGCGCGGTCAGCTGTTTGATGCCGAGGTGCTCCTTTCCTCGCAGTCCTTCGCGGCGCTGGTGGCGCGCTACAAGTATCTCCATGAGGTGGCGCTTTACGATCGGCGCATGGTGCGGGGGGTCGAAGCTCTGCGCAACCGCATTATCGATCAACGGGCGCTGCTGGAGCGGTTGCAGCAGCAGATCGAGGGCAACCGACAGGAAAAGGCGCAGGAAGTCCAACGCCTGCGTTCGCTGGAGGCGCAGCGCCAGCGGAGCCTGACCGGTGTGCGGGCAAAGACCGTGCAGACGCAGGAGCGCCTCGCGCAACTTGTGCGCGACGAAGCCCGCGTGGCGAGCGTGATCGCGGCGATCGAAACCGCCCGACGCAAAGCCGCCGCCTCAAGCTCCGCCAAACCCATAGGGTCAACGATACGCACCGCTGATCTGGGCACGCTCGACTGGCCCGTCGATGGTGATATCCTCTATCGATTTGGCAAGGTGGTGAATCCGAATAACACCACCACGCGGTGGAACGGTATTGGCATTGGTGCCACCGCCGGTACGGCGGTACGCGCGATTGCTGCCGGCACTGTTGTCCTCGCGGAGAATGTCGGGACCTATGGGCCCACGGTCATTATTCAGCACGGCGGTGGCGACTATTCGGTGTACGGATCCTTGGCACGTATCGATGTCCAGAAAGGACAAGCCGTGGCCAAGACCCAGCGCATTGGCAGCGTTGGTGCCGCCGATCCTGAGCTTCCTCCCCACTTGCACTTTGAAGTCCGCCCCAATGGCCGCGCGGTCGATCCGCTTGAGTGGCTGCGGGGACGGCGACCCACCTCACGCTGATTCCTGACATGCCCACACCCAAGCCTTCGACCCGCAAAGCGGCCGCCCCGAAAGCACCGCCGATCGACGCCCCCATTCTGGTGGACGCCGGTGACTGGACGCAGGACGTTGCCCCGATGGGGGCGCATGTCTCTATCGCTGGGGGTACCTGGGAGGCGGCGGCGCGCGCACGGGAAATCAGCGCGACCGGGGCCCAACTGTTCACCAAGCAGGCGAACCGCTGGGTTGAGCGCGAGATCACCGATGATGAAGCCACGCGCTTTCGAGCGGCGATGGCGGCGACGCAGGTGCGCTGGATCTGTGCGCACGACTCCTACCTGATCAATCTCGCCTCACCGGACCCCGAGCTGCGCGCACGCTCCATCGACAGCTTCCGTGCCGAATTGCGGCGGTGCCATGCGCTCGGGCTCAACGCGCTCGTCAGTCATCCGGGGAACTACATGGATGACCGTGAGGCCGGCCTCGCCCGCAATGCGGCGGCGATTGGGGAAGCGCTCGCCGCCGAACCCGGCCCCACGCGGCTGCTCATGGAACTCACCGCCGGCCAGGGGACCGTCCTGGGGTCCACCTTCACCGAGATGGCCGATTTGCTCGCGCGTATTCCGGCTGCGCAGCACCACCGACTGGGGGTCTGCCTGGACACGGCGCACATTTGGGCGGCGGGCTACGATCTGGTGCAGGACTACGACGGCGTCTGGCAGCAATTTGGCGAGCAGCTTGGCTTTGATCGCCTGGGCTGCCTGCACCTGAATGATTCCAAGGCGGCGCTGGGCTCACATCTGGATCGCCATGAACTCATTGGCGAGGGGCAGATCGGCGCGGAGGCGTTCCGGCGCATCATGCACGATCCACGACTGGCGCACGTCCCCAAGATTCTTGAGACCCCGAAAGGCGATACGCCCGCCGACAACGACGGGCGTATGCTTCGGTTGTTGCGGTCGGCCTGAGGCGAACGGCCTCGTGCCGGTCAGAACATCAGTTTGTAGACAACGCTGAGGTTCCGACCGGGGTTGAACGCGAAGCTCTTGATGCGGCTGGTCGCATCGCGGTACTGCGCATCCAGCAGGTTATCGGCACGCAGCGTGATGGCGTGCACGTACCGGCTGGCGCGCGTCAGAATCCGTGAGGCGCTCAGATTGATAAGCGTATAGGCATCGGTCGCGATATCGAGATCATCACCGCTGACGCGGTTCTGCGCAAAGACGCGCCGCGCCTCCACCCCCACCGACGTTCCACCGTCATCGTAGCGCAATGATGCGCCCACGCGGCCGGCGGGAATGTAGGGAAGGGCCTCGGAGAGCCCCCGTAACTCCGCGCGGGTCAGATCGCCCATCAGGCCACCAACAAAATGCTTCGGCAGCTTCGTTTCCACCTGCCCTTCCACGCCATACAGGGCCGCGTCATGCTGGCGGTAACGGACCAGCGGTACCGGGGCGCCATCCACCTTCTGGATCCCCTCCGCAACCGGGCGAATGTACCCATCCATCACGTTGTAATAGCTGCTGATCTGGGCAAAGGTGCGTGCTGTTTGGGCTCGGAACCCGAGTTCGAAGCCGGTGCTCTGCTCGGGACGAAGGTCCGCATTGCCCACATCAAAGGTGCCGACGGCTGCATGGTAACCATTGGCAAACAGCTCCTCCACGGTCGGCGCCCGAAAACCACGGGACACATTGGCGGTCATCGTCATGTCGTGCGCCACGGGCACACTGAGGCCGAGCGAGCTCGCCAGATTATTGAAGGCTATAGACCGACCGGCCCCGAAGCGATCCGTCTCCTCACCGGGTTGTGACGTCAACGCAAAGTGGTCGTAGCGAACGCCATATTGCAGACTCGGTGCATGTGTCTGTGATGCACGACGGGTGAGCGGCAGCTCCTGGTAGAGAAACACGGCGACGTTGTTGTTGAGCGCGCCTGGGGTAAACGCCTCTTCGCCGGTTGGCGTGTACTGCCGGAACAACCCCTGCACCCCGACGGACCCGTTCACTGCGCCCCATTGCGTCTTGGCCGTGACATTGGCGGTCTGCGTGTTCAAGGCGAAGGTGGTCCCAATCTCGCCACTTGGCTCAATCTCGTTGTGCGTGTAGCGCTGTGCCGTGGCATCCACTTTGATGCTCGGCAACAGGGCGCGTCCGGTTTCCCATGTGGACTGCAGGACCAGCATGCGGCGATCCCCATCAATGCGGATCCCTTCATCATCTGCTGGATGCGGCAGCCCGTAATTGAAGCCCATCTGGCGGTACACGACACCAACGGTCCCCGTGGACCCGACATACCCGGCGCCGAGCGTCACGTTGTCCGTACGCCCACTGGTATTGTCTTGGGTCAGCCCGCCACCAACGCGCATGTCGGAGAAATTCCGGTACCCACCGCGCGCCGTGAGCGCGACGGACGCACCAACCGGCATCGTGATACTGGCGCTCATGTTACCGCCCGGCGTCACCGATTCCCCCTGCCCGCTCACGGTCCCCGACACCCGTGACGGGATCGTGGTGGGGATATCGTTGGAGATCACATTGACGACGCCGCCGATCGCATTGTTGCCATAGAGTAATGACGCCGGCCCGCGAATGACTTCGATGCGCTCCGCGGCACTGGGGTCGACGGCGTTCATGTGATCCGCGGAGGCCGCAGAGAGGTCCCCCGCTCGCTCGCCGTCCTGCAACACCAACACGCGCTCACCGGTGAGGCCACGAATCACCGGCGTGGAGGCCAACGGGCCGTTGAAGCGGGCCGCCATTCCGGGCTCGCTCGACAACGTCTGCCCCAGCGACGCACCGATCACCCGCTGCAACTCCTTCCCAGAAAGCTGGACGGTCGCCTGCGTCACATCGAGGGGATCAGCCCCAGACGGCGCGGCCGTCACATTGACACTGGCCAGACGCACGGTGGCCACCTGCATGGTAACGGTGAGCCGGACGTCTTCGGCCGCCACCAGGACGACCCGATGCTCGGCCGCATAACCGATGCGCACCAGATCCACGTGATAGCTGCCGGCTGGGATGCCACGCAGCTGGAACTCCCCGCGGTCATCCGTGAGCGCCACCCGATGGACACTGCTGACAACCACTTGGACGTTGCCAATGGGTTTCCCCGTCGTATCCCGCACCACGCCGCTGAACGTCCGGCCCTGCGACGCCACCTGAGGCGCGGAGGGGGTGGCGGGCGCCATCCGCGCAGCGGACTGGGCGGACGCCGTGACGGCGATCGCCGACAGACCCATGGACACGACAAACCAACGCGCCGACCGGCGGCGACACTCAGAACGCAACATGTTTGAACTCCACACTGTGCAAAGGTCAGGGCGGGGCAGACCCGCCAATGCCCGGCACCGGATGTCGGTGCGCGAAGGCGATCAGCCGATGCGTGCGGGAGGGGCGCGGGGGGAGCCGGTGGCGAGACGCCAGGCGAGGGGCCGCGCGTAAACGGTCGCAGGCAGCCCAGACCGTGCATCGCGAGCTGAGGGGACTGATGCGAGTGGGGGGACCGCTCCCGTGGGTCCCGTCGCCACGGAGCAGAGCAGACAGTCGTGGGCGTGTACCACCACGCACGACGACGACGTCTCGGACTCGATGTGCGCGGACGCGGTGCGCTGGTCCAGCCGCCACGCATCCGCGATCGCCGCCACCGAGGGCGCGACGATCTGCAGCAGGGCGAGCAGGGAGAGCAGCCGCAACAGACGCGGCGTGTGCGTCAAACGCATGGACTGGGGACGATGGCGAAAAGCGGCGGGCCCACGGTGGCTTCGAACGGTAGTACCCGTCAACGCGCGAAAGAGTAACGTGCGCCACGAGGCAGCACCACTGGCACGACGGATTCCGCCGCAGCGCTTGAGCCAGCCGGACAGATTGGCGATCTTCCGTATTCGGTCACGGCACCCACCGTACAAAAACCGAAACATCCACTGTTTATCCTGCGACCTCCCCCACGATTCGCTGGCGGTCGCTGTCCTTTTTTGGAGGGGTCGCGACCATGGCGACAACGGTTGAATCGCGTGCCACCGACGTCCGTGAGCAGGTTGACGGCCTTGCCTCGCAGGGGCTCGCCCCCACGGGACGCGTGCACTGGAACCTGGTCGCTCCCGAGCTGGTCGAAGCGGCGGTCCGTCGCCAGGAAGGGGTGCTGGCCGACATGGGGCCCTTCGTTGCGGTCACCACACCGCACACCGGGCGCTCGCCAAACGACAAGTTCGTGGTCCGTGAGCCGTCGAGTGAGGCCGACATCGACTGGGGCAAGGTGAATCAGCCCATGTCGCCGGAGCACTACGCGCTCCTCAAGACGGATGTCCAGCAGTATCTGAACGGTCTTGGCGAACTGTTCGTGCAGGATCTGTTTTGTGGCGCCGATCCGGCCACGCGACTGAGTGTGCGCTACATCCTGCCGAATGCCTGGCATGCGAATTTCGTGCGGAACATGTTCATCCGTCCGGAGCTCGAGGCGCTGTCCACCTTTGCGCCGAACTTCACGGTCTATCACGCTCCCGAATATCAGGCGGATCCAGCCCGGCACGGGACCCGCACGGGGACGTTCATCGTCCTCAATCTGGCTGAGCGCGTCATCCTGATTGGTGGCACGCGCTACGCGGGTGAGCTCAAGAAGGCGATGTTCACCGTGATGAACTACCTGCTGCCGAAGCAGGGCGTGCTCTCCATGCACTGCTCCGCCAACATCGGCGAGCATGGCGATACGGCGCTCTTCTTTGGGCTGTCGGGCACGGGGAAGACGACGCTTTCCGCCGACCCGTCGCGCGGCCTGATTGGCGACGACGAGCATGGCTGGTCCCCCGACGGCACCTTCAACTTTGAAGGGGGCTGCTACGCCAAAGTGATCAACCTGTCGGCGGAGAGTGAGCCGGACATCTACGCCACCACCCAGATGTTTGGGACGGTGTTGGAGAACGTGGTGCTGCGCCACCCGAATCGCACGGTGGATTTTGCCGAGCAGTCGATCACGGAGAACACGCGCGCCTCGTACCCCCTGCACTACATCAAGAACCATGTGCCGAGCGGCCGTGGTGGCCACCCGCGCAATGTGGTGTTCCTGACGGCCGATGCGTTCGGCGTGTTGCCGCCGATCGCGAAGCTCACCCCCGAACAGGCGATGTACTATTTCCTGTCCGGCTACACGGCCAAGGTCGCCGGCACGGAACGCGGCGTGACCGAACCGCAGGCCACGTTCAGCGCCTGCTTTGGCGCGGTCTTCTTGGTGTGGCATCCCACGAAGTACGCCACCATGCTGGGCGAGCTGCTGCAGCAGCATGACGCGCAGGTCTGGCTGGTGAACACGGGATGGAGCGGTGGGGCGTATGGCACCGGCAAGCGGATGAAGCTGTCCTACACGCGGGCCATGGTGCACGCGCTGCTGAACGGGTCCCTGCAAGAGGCCCCGACGGTCACGCATCCGATCTTCGGCCTGGCGATGCCGACCGATGTGGCTGGCGTGCCACCTGACGTGCTGGACCCGCGCCGCACCTGGCAGGACACCGCGGCGTACGATGCGCAGGCGCAGAAGTTGGCCGCGATGTTCCGCGAGAACATCACCAAATTCGGCGAGGCCGTCCCGGCCGCAATCCTCGCCGCTGGTCCGCAGGGGTAACCGGCGGGGGTGATACCGTATACGAAAACCGCCGGTTCCTCATCGCGAGGAGCCGGCGGTTTTTTCGTGGGCGGTCCGGAGGCGCGTCGTGCGCCTCCGGGCATTTGGGCCTCACGGAATCAGATGCGTCTTCTCCAGGAAGATCTCGCGCCCTTCGCGCGCCGTCATGTAGATGGCACCCTTCGGACCAAAGCCCACCAGCTGGCGTCCGGCCGGGAGCTGGACGCGATGCACCAGCTCACCCTTCCGGTTCACGACGTCGTACACGAGCGGCGCCGCCGGCGGCATGTTCGGCATCATCCCGGCGAAACCACCCATCGCGCCAGCGCGGTCCCCACCACGACCGCCGCGGCCCGTGGTATCACCCGGCGCACGCTGCGTGCTGTCTCGGCCACCGCGTCCAGATGCACCACCCGGAGCACCCGGAGCACCCGGCGCACCCGGAGCACCGCCCGGCGGGCCACCCATGCCACCCCGACCACCGCCACCGCCCATCATCATCTGCTGGGCCAACTGCGCGGAGAGGTTGGAGGTTGACGGCAGGATCCAGAGGTTGCCGTCGAAATCGGCAATGCTGGAGCCGGCGCGCACCGGCGGATAGTAGTCCGGCAGCTTCTCGGCACCGATCACATCAAAGTTCATGCGGAAGGCACCACCGGTGGCACCACCGGCCGCCGCGGCACGATCCGAGATCTGCTTGGTCAACGTCTTGAGCGAGTCGACCATCTTGGTCTTCTCCTCATCGCTGATCCGCTTCCAGTCGAAGGGCAACCGCGGCGTTGCCTCATGCTTGCCATCGACCGTGTAGAAATCCACGTGGTAATCGAGAACGCGCACGACCGCGATCGTGCCGTCGCTCAGGAGCACCCAGTCATCGCCCTGCGGCAGCGGATTGATCTTGGAGGTAAAGCGGACGCTGCCATCTTCGCCGCGCGTGGTGGCCGTTTCGTTCTTGGGCACCTTGACCCACGCAACACTGTCCGCCTTCCGTGTATCAAAGTTCACGCGGACGATGGGCACCGAATCGGGCTGGTTCTGCGGATTGAAGCCGCGGCCACCTGGTCCACCCTGCTGACCACCGGCCTGACCACCAGGCTGACCACCGAACCCGCCGAAGCCCCCCATGTCCCCGCCACGGCCGTGCTGGCCGCCCTGATTCCCGCGCCCCTGCTGCCCCTGTTGACCGGGCTGACCGCCACGATTACCACCACTGCCGCCACGATCCATGCCGGACCCAAACATCGCCGCCATGCCGCCGGCGCCACCGGTGTTCCCCTGGCGATAGACCAACTGTCCCTTCGAGTCGAAGGCGTGGGATCCCAGGTTCACATTGGACAGCGTGTTGATGTCGTTCGGACGCGGCGACGCCATGATGCGCGCCACTTTCCCCTGCGGGTTGAGGATCAACATCGCCATGGTGTTGGGATCCACAAGAATCGTGGAGTCGCCAACGTACGGCAGCAGCCCCGCGGGGCGCTGGCCATAGGGCAACGGGGCACCAGGCGCCGTGTCCGCAATGACGCGCATGGTCTTGAGCGATCCGTCAAACTGGATCACTTGGCGACGCTGATTGTCATTCACATAGACGCCCCCATCCGGGAGGCCACGGACCGACGACACCGCGCCGAGTGACTTCGGCGAACGCCCTTCGACCGGGGCCACCTGCTTCAGAGGGACCTTCGCCGCCGTGCTGGCGGAGTCCTGCGCCCACAGAGGGGACGCCAGCGTGCCGCCAGCGCCGAGCGCCGCACCGGCGCTCAGGCATCCGACTCGAACAATTCGCGATATCTGCTGCATGGGATAATCCCGAAAGAGACGAGAAACGAGGCGCTCAGGAACCCGCGACGGGTGATCGATCTGCATTCGCTTATCGCCCACGTCCGCCACCACCAAAGCCACCACCACCGCCACCACCACCAAAGCCACCACCACCCATCCCGCCGCCAAAGCCGCCACCACCGGCCGTGCCAGAGCGAATGCCGAGGAGCGTGCGCTTGTCCAGGAAGCCGGCCAACTGCGTCGGGAGCATGCGGAACTGCGCGTTCGTCACGAGGCTCCGCAGATCGGGGGCCAGCTTGATAAGCAGATCCACCGTCTGTTCGCGGGCTCGGCGGTACTTATCGTACGCCGCGTCGCGGTCATAGTGGTCCGGCAGCTCCGACAGGAACTTGGCCACCGGCGTCCAGATCGAATCGGACTTGTTCACGTACACATAGTTGAGCGTGGCGAGACTGTCGGCCTGCCGGCGCGTCAGCTTGAGCGAATCCGCCTGCTGCAGCAGCTGCTGCATCGGGTTGATGATGCCGACATTGGCCGTGCCACGCAGCTGCTGCAACGACGGCTTGTTGCCGGGACGCGTGCGCCCACGATCCAGCTGCTGCAACAGCTGCTCCTGTTCACGCGTCGGGCCCAGGTCATACCGCAGCAGCGCGGTGATGGCCACCGGCGTGCGCATCGCGTTCTGCGACG
>JBEIUK010000208.1:0-5116 GCA_040374415.1 Gemmatimonadaceae bacterium
AGGGCTTCCAGCGCCGAGGCCGGCGCGCTGTTGATATCCAGCAGCGCCTTGACGCCCTTGGCCGCGTCCGCCCCCGCATTGGCCTGTTCGGCCATGGACTTGGCCTTATCCATCATCGACTTCCCGGCCTGCGCGGCGAGGGGCGCCGCGGTCAGGGCGGACGCCGCGAGCAGGAACGATGCAATGGACAGGCCCCGGTTGATACGCTGCATGGTGCACTCCGGTTGGAGGGAGAAGAACCCGCGGTTACGGCGCAGTCCGCACCCACGGTCAGTAGCCTTGAAGCTCCGCTACGGCCGAGAAAAGCGCCAGCGCCTCGGGATTGGCGAGCGCATCCGTGTTGCGGACCGGCCGCCCATGCACGGTGTCCCGCACCGCCAGCTCCGTGATCTTGCCGCTGATCGTCCGGGGGATGTCCGGCACCGCGACGATCACCTTGGGGACATGGTGCGGACTGGTCTGCTCCCGGATCCGCCGCCGGAGCGCATCCTGCCAGTCGGCGTCCATGGTGGTCCCGGGGCGCAGCCGGACGAAGAGCACGATCCGACTCTCCCCCGGCGACTTGGCCGATTGCTGCTCAATCACCACCGCCTCGAGCACCTCGGGGACCTGCTCCACCTGGCGGTAGATCTCCGCGGTGCCGATCCGTACGCCACCGGGATTGAGCGTCGCATCGCTGCGCCCATGGATCACGAGCCCATCATGCGCCGTGATCTCGGCCCAGTCCCCATGCCGCCACACCCCGGGGCGCTGGTCAAAGTACGCAGCCCGGTAGAGCCTGCCGTCGGGATCATTCCAGAAGCGCACCGGCATGCTGGGGAATGGCACCGTGCACACGAGTTCGCCGGCTTCCTCCACCAGCGAGCGCCCATCGCTTCCCAGCACGTCGACCGCCATCCCCAAGCCACGCATCTGTAACTCGCCGCGGTACACCGGACTGGTGGGGTCACCCAGCGCAAAGCAACTCACAATGTCCGTGCCACCGCTGATACTCGCGAGGCGCAGATCGCTCTTGATCTCCCGATAGACAAAATCGTAGCTGGCCGCCGCGAGGGGACTTCCCGTGGAGAGAATCGCCTGCAACGGTGTCAAATCGACCAGCGCCCCCGGCCGCACGCCCTCTTTCTCCAGCGCCGCGAGATAGCGTGCACTCGTGCCGAACACCGTCACCCGCTCATTCGCCGCCATGCGCCAGAGCAGTGCCGGGTCCTCGGCGGGCAACGGCGCCCCATCGTAGAGGACGATCGTGGTCCCAAGCTGCAGCGCCGAGACCAGCCAATTCCACATCATCCACCCGCAGGTGGTGAAGTAGAAGAGCACGTCATCTGCCCGTAGATCGGTGTGCAACGCATGCTCTTTCCAGTGTTGGAGCAGCGTCCCGCCGGCACCATGCACCATGCACTTCGGCAACCCGGTGGTCCCCGACGAATACAGGATGTACAGCGGATGATCGAACGGCAGCCGCGTAAACGTTGGCGTCGTGGCGTGGGCCTGTTCAGCCAGGACGACATCCATGCGGTTCGCCCCCGGGAGCATCGACAGCTCCGGATCAGCCTCCAGCCACGGCACCACCCACGTGGCGCGGAGCGACGGAATCGCCGCCATCACCTCGGCGATACGGGGGCGGCAATCGATGCGCTTCCCCGCATAGCGATAGCCATCGGCGGCAATCAGCAGGACCGGCTCAATCTGCCCGAAACGATCGAGCACCCCTTTCGTCCCGAAGTCCGGAGAGCAGGAAGACCAAATTGCCCCGAGTGACGAAGCCGCCAGCATAGCGATGACGGCCTCGGCCACATTGGGGAGATAGCCCGCCACCCGATCCCCCACGGTGACCCCGAGGGCCCGCATGGCGGATGCGGTCTGTGCGACCCGCTGTGACAGCTCCGAGAAGCTGATACGGCGCACACACCCCGACTCGTTCCAGGAGACAATCGCTGGCGCGTCATCGCGACGCCGCAGCAGATGCTCCGCGAAATTCAGTTGCGTGCCCGTGAACCACGCGGGCCCCAGCACCGGGTCTGGCGGGGCCATGCGATCGCCCCCCACCAGTACCTCGCGCCACGGGGCGCCGGCAGGTCCGGGACCATCTGCCTGGAGATCGGCGGCATGCCAGAGCGCCTCCCAAAAGCGCGCGGGATGTTCCACCGACCAGCGTTGTAATGCATGACTGTCGGCGACGGTGGCCGGGATCACGCCTCCGGCCTGCAAGGCCACGCGAAAGGCGGTGAGGCGAGCACCGGCCTCCTGCGCCGGTGAAGGACGCCAGAGGGGACGCTCCGCCCCGCTGGTCACGAGGCCACCGCCTGTTGCGCGAGCTTCACCGCCGGACATTGCGGACCGTGCGTCTCACAATACCAGCCATGGCGATCATGAAAGATCAGATGCGGGGCATCATTCGGCCGCGGACGCACACGCACAAGATGGTCCACGCCAGTCCGCGCGCCGACGACGGCCCGGGGATCGAGCACATCGATCACGGGGACCACCGGAAACAGATCCATCTGGGACGCCAGCGGGGACAAGGCGTCAGAAGCGGGCGAGCGGCGTGATCGGGGCACGACAGAGTCGGTCAACGACGAGAAAAGGTGCTGGCGTCGAAGTTAGCATGGCCGGCGCCCACAGACAGTGGGGGCCGCGCGGCTACGCGTCGAGCACCGCCCGCACATCCGGCGCCAGCGCTTCGGCAGCGGTGTGGCGCGTGAGCCAGGAGACCACCACAAACATGAGGAGCGAGGCCACCAGTGATACCGCGGCGGCCGTCACCCCGGCGGGAAAGGTGAACCACTTCGCATACGCCATCGTCTCCAGCAGCAGCGTGCCGATCAACCCGGTTGCGATGGAGGCGATCGCGCCGGCCCGTGTGGCCCCATGCCAATTCAGCCCCAGCGCCAACGCCGGCACCAGTGTGGAGGCAAAGAGGCCGAAGCCGAAAATACCGAGGAAGGCCACCAGTCCGGTCGATCCCTGCGCCACCGCCGCGGCGGCCAGTGTGAGCACCACCGTCCAGATGCGTCCCCACCGCAATTCCTCCCCCACCCGCCACCCAAGAGCGACCGGCAGATCGTGCGTCAGCGCCGCGGCGCCCACACTGAGAAAGGAATTCACCGTGCTCATGATCGCCGCCGCGACCGCGGCAAAGACCAGCGCGGCGAGCGGTTGCGGGGTGAAGGCGAGCAGGAACCGCGGGGTGGCATCGTCGGGAGACCGGAGCGGCGGCGCCGCGCCGGCAAGCACCAGCGCCTTCATCACGAGCCCCACGCCCACGAAAAGGAGCAGCGTCATGGTCATCGCCACCGTCATGACCAAGGGGAACCACTGCAACCGCCGTGGGTCCCGGAGCATGAAAAATTTGTGGACGACATGCGGCTGCCCGAGGGTCCCGAGCCCAAAGACGAAAAAGAAGGACATCGCGGCGAGCGGCGAGAGCCGTCCCCAAGGCGACAACAACACGGGATCGTGCTGCAAAATGGTGTGGGAGATGCCGGCCATTCCGCCACCGGCCTGCAGCGCATAGCCAAACACCAACGTCGAGGCGATCGCCATCAGCGCACCTTGAAAGACGTCGTTGTAAATGCCGGCGAGAATCCCGCCGGAGACGCTGTAGGCCAGCACGACCAGCGCGCCGATCCAGATCGCCGGGGCACGCCCCACCGCAAAGACCGCGTCCACGATCACACCCAGTGCCAGCAGATTGGTGGCCATATATCCCACCACGGCGATCACGATCGCCAAACCGGCCAGTCCTTGCGCCGCCGGGGAAGCAAATCGGGCGCCAATCGCGTCGGGAATGGTGAGCATTGGGCGAATTTCCGCGAGCAGCCGCAGCCGTTTGGCAAGCACCCAGGCGCTCATCGTATTGGTCACCGAGGCCGGCAGCACGATGTACACCGCCCCCAGCCCGATCGTGTAGATCAGCCCCGGCCCCCCAATGAACGCGAACCCGGAGAGCGTCGCGGCCATGGAGGAAATCCCAAGCGTCAGCAAACTGAGTCGCTGACCGGCCACGAAAAAGTCACGGGCGGAACGCACCCGTCGGGAGGCCCACCACCCAATCGCGGCGACCACGGCGAAGTAGGCCACCCCAACGCCCACAATGATCGGTGAACTCATTGGTGCTGCGGTTTCGCCGCGTCGCGGACCCGTTGGAGGTCAACCTCCCGCAGCGTGACCGCTGAGAAGAGTCGCGCATAGACGAGCGGCAGCATCAGCAACGGGATGGCACCGGCACCCGCCAGCACCAGAAACGCCCGCCGCGGCAGCCCCCACCAGAGGGGCGCATCCGGCGCGTCGGCCGGGAGCGCGAGCCCCAGCAGGAAGCCGCCGGCCACAACGCCGTACGTCAGCGTGAGCGCCAACACCAGCCCGCGATGCCGTTGACCGGCACGTTGTGCACCAAGCGCCATCGTGCTCACCAACACGAGTGGCATTGCCAGCGCCATCAGCCAGCTGCCGCCGTGGGCGATCAGCCCCGAGGTGAAGGCGCTGACATAGGCCAACGCTACGCCGCTGACGCCGACCAGCAGCAGGCGCAGCGCGGTGCGACCGGATGCGCCTCGCGGGGCCGCATCGGTGGTCACGACCGCCGGCGCCATGCCGTTACTGGCCGAGGACGATCGCGAAGACGAGCGGCGCCACGATCGACGCGTCCGACTCAATGATGTACTTCGGCGTTTCGATGCCGAGCTTGCCCCACGTGATCTTCTCATTGGGGACGGCGCCGGAATACGACCCGTAGCTCGTGGTGGAATCGCTGATCTGGCAGAAATAGCCCCAGAGCGGCACGTCGGTGCGCTGCAGATCCTGGTGCAGCATCGGCACCACGCAGATCGGGAAGTCGCCGGCGATCCCACCACCGATCTGGAAGAAGCCCAGCGACGCCGTCTTCGTGACCTCCGTGTAATGCTCGGCCAGATACATCATGTACTCAATGCCCGAGCACACCGTGTGCACATTCTTGATGTTGCCGTCGATCACATGCTACGCGAAGATATTGCCAGTAGTGGAGTCTTCACAGCCTGGCACTATGATCGGCATGTTCTTCTGTGCCGCAGCCATCATCCACGATTTCTTAGTATAGATCTGGTAGTACTGCTCCAGCTCACCGCTCATAATG
>JBEIUK010000147.1:0-7574 GCA_040374415.1 Gemmatimonadaceae bacterium
CTCGCCGCGGTGCTGGGGGGCACGCAGTCGCTGCACACCAACTCGATGGACGAAACGCTCTCGCTGCCCACGGAGGGCGCGGTGCAAGTGGCGCTGCGCACGCAGCAGATCCTCGCCTATGAAACGGGTGTACCGAACGTCATGGATCCGCTTGGTGGCTCGTACTATGTCGAGGCGCTGACGGATCAATTGGAGGCCGAAGCGGAGGGGCTCTTCGCCCAGATCGCCGATCAGGGTGGCGTCGTGAAGGGGCTCGAAGACGGCTGGTTTCAGAAGCGGATCGCCGAAAGTGCCGCGCGACAGCAGTGGGAAATCGAGCAGCATCGGAAGGTGGTGGTCGGGGTCAATGAGTTCATCACCGATGAGCCGGAACTCGGCATTCCCATCCTGCGGATTGGTGACGAGGCCGATCGCGAACAACGGCAGCGGATGGCCACGTTGCGTGCCACGCGTGACAACGCCTTGGTGGCAGCGCGGCTCGACGCACTGCGGACGGCGGCGCGGGGCGAGACAAACGTCGTCCCATTCATTCTCGATTGCGCCCGGGCCTACTGCACGCTGTTCGAGATCCGGGCGGCGCTGGAAGACGTCTTTGGCGCGTATCGTGAGCCCATCTTCTTCTAAGCCGGTAACGCGGAAGCGCGCGTCACCGCGTCCAGCGTCACCGCGTCCAGCGGCGACGGGGGCGGCACCGTCGCCGAACGAGCCGTGGTGGGCGACGCATTTTGATGCGCGCTATCTGCATGAATATGAGCCGCTCTTCGACCTGACCCAGGACCGGCGGGAGGTCTCGCGGCTCGTGGAGCTGCTCGGCTTGTCCGCGGGCGCGAAGGTGCTGGATTGTCCCTGTGGACAAGGGCGCCACGCGCACCTGCTGGCGGAAGCCGGGTTCCGGGTGGAGGGGCTCGATTATTCGTCCGCACTGTTGGATGTCGCGCGGGCCCGTGGCACGGGCCCTGCCTTGCATTACACGCAAGGCGATATGCGTCGGCTCCCGGCCCGGTGGACCGGGCGGTTCGATGCGGTGCTCAATCTGTTCACCTCCTTTGGCTTCTTTGATCGCCCCGCCGACGATCGGGCCGTGCTGGCGGAGTTCGCCCGGGTGCTCAAGCCTGGCGGGGTCCTGATCTGGCACGGGGGCAGTCGTGACGGCGTGATGGCCAAATTCCTGCACCGGGATTGGTGGTCTACCGCCGACGGGACGGTCTTTGGACAGGAGCGCCGATTTGATCCGCTCAGTGGGTTTCTGGAGATCACCAGCACCTGGCGCGGGCCAACCGGTGATGGCGAGCGGACGCACCGTATCCGACTCTACTCGGCCTCGGAACTCGCGGAACGCATGCGAGAAGTCGGCCTGGTCGTGGAAGAAGCTTTCGATGGATGGAACCCGCGCGCGCTCACCCGCCGCTCTGGGGAGATGTTGCTCGTGGCGCGCCGGGAACTGTGACATCCTGATACCTTACGCATTCCTTCAGCCTGCACCCTGATGACCCGACCAATTCGCGTCCTGGTGGCCAAGCCCGGCCTCGATGGCCACGACCGTGGCGCCAAAGTGGTGGCCGCGGCGCTCCGCGACGCTGGCATGGAAGTGATTTACACCGGCCTGCATCAGACGCCGGAGATGATCGCCACCGCTGCTATCCAGGAAGATGTGGACGTGGTGGGGCTGTCGATCCTGAGCGGTGCCCACATGACACTCTTCCCGCGCGTGCGCGACCTCCTGCGTGATGCCGGCCGCGACGACATTCTCCTGACGGGCGGCGGCATCATTCCCAAGGAAGACATGGACGCGCTGCAGGCCAGCGGGGTTGCCCGGCTCTTTGGCCCCGGGACCAGCACGCAGGAGCTGGTGGACTACATTCGGGCGTGGTTTGCGGCCCGGGTCCAGCAGGACGCGTGACCACCCGACTCCGACAGCTGGCCGACGAACTCCGCACGCTGGAGGCGGAGCTCCGCCTCGGTGGTGGGCCGGAGCGTAGCGCCAAGCAGCATGCGCAGGGGAAGCTCACGGCGCGCGAGCGCGTCGAACAGCTGCGTGATGCCGATACGCCGTTTCTGGAGATTGGCCTCCTCGTGGCCCACGACCGCTATGACGGGCAGGCGCCCGCGGCGGGGGTGGTCACCGGGGTGGCCGTGGTCGATGGACGCGAGGTCGTGGTGGTGGCGAATGATGCCACCGTGAAGGCGGGCTCCTGGTGGCCGGAAACGATCACCAAGATTCTTCGGGCGCAGGAAGTCGCGATGCGCTGCCGGATCCCGATTGTGTATCTCGTCGATTCCGCCGGTGTGAACCTCCCGTATCAGGGAGGCGTGTTCCCCGGGCAGTACGGCGCGGCGCGCATTTTCTACTACAACTCGATCATGCGCCGGTATCTGCGGATTCCGCAGTTCGCGGCTGTGATGGGGCAGTGCGTTGCGGGCGGCGCCTATTTGCCGGCGCTGAGTGACGTCATTTTGATGGTGAAGGGCACCTCCTTCATGGGGCTCGGTGGCCCCAATCTGGTGAAGGGCGCCACGGGCCAGACCATCGACGGGGAAACACTCGGCGGGGCCATCACGCATACGGAGCTGTCCGCGGTCGCACATTACGCCGTCGACGATGACGCAGCCTGTCTCGCCAAATTGCGGGAGTTGATCGCCCGTCTCCCACGGAGCCAGGGCCCGTCCGCAGGGGTTCATCGCCCCCCCGCGGAACCCCCGCAGACGCTCTACGACGTGCTGCCCGCAGACCATCGCATGTCGTACGATATGCATGCGGTGTTGCGCGCGGTGCTCGACGATGGCGCGCTCGATGAGTTCCAGCCGAATCTCGCGAAGGAGATGATGTGCGGGGATGCCCGTATCGAGGGGATGCCCGTCGGCGTCATCGCGAATCAGCGGGGGCTCATCAAGGGACGCGCCGGTGAGAAGCCACGCTTTGGCGGGATCATCTACGCGGAAAGTGCCGAGAAGGTCGCGTTTTTCATCGAACGGTGTGACCGGCAGGGGATCCCGCTGCTCTTTGTGCAGGATGTCTCCGGGTTCATGGTGGGACCGGAGGCCGAACACGAGGGGATCATTCGCGCGGGTGCACACTTCGTTGAAGCCATGGCCTGCGCGCGGGTGCCGAAGGTGGTGCTGACGGTGAACCATGCGAGTGGCGCTGGCTACTACGCCATGGCGGGGCAGGGCTTCGATCCGGACTTTCTCCTCAGCTGGCCGACAGGCCGGATGGCGGTGATGGAGGGGGGAAGCGGCGATTCAGGCGGTGCACGGCCCTGCGTTGGAAGCCGCGCGGAAAGCGGGTACCCCGCCGGCCCCCGAGGTCACGCAGGCCGTGGATGCCATGCGGGCGGATTACGAGGCGCAGCTCGATGCGCGCTACGCCGCGGCCCGTGGGTTCGTCGATGCCATTGTGTATCCCGAAGACACTCGCAGCATGCTGGCGCTCGCGTTGCGCGCGAGCAGCCATAATCGTGGCCCGCACCTCGGGGCCTTCGTTCTTCCACCGATGCCGGATGCGTCGGCCTGAGGCCGTCCATTCGCCGGGATCACGGAGCTAGCGGAACATGAGCGACCAGGAACAAGGAACTCCGAGCCACCCCTCGCGGGTGGTGCGGGTGGCCAGCGGACAGGGCTTCTGGGGTGACTGGCTTGAAGCGCCTCGTCGGCAGGTGGAGGGTGGTCCGACGGACTACCTGATGCTCGACTATCTCGCGGAGGTCACCATGTCCATTCTGCAAAAGCAGAAGGAACGGGACCCGCGGATGGGCTATGCGCGCGACTTCATTGGCGCGATGGAGAGCGTCTTCCCGGCCGTGGCAGAACGCGGCGTCAAGGTGATTGCGAACGCGGGGGGCGTGAACCCGCAGGCGTGCGCCGAAGCGGTGCTGCAGGCCGCGACGGCCCACGGCGTGCGCGGTGCCATTCGTGTCGGCGTCGTGACCGGGGATGACATCCTCGATCGCCTCGATACGCTGCTGGCCGAGGGGCATGCGCTGGCCAATATGGACACCGGCGAACCGCTGGCGACCATCCGGGACCGCGTCCTTTCCGCCAACGCGTACATCGGCTCCACGCCCATTGTCGAAGCGCTGCGGCAGGGCGCGAACGTGGTGGTGACCGGTCGCAGCACCGACACCGCGCTCACCATGGCGCCGTTGCGCCACGAGTTCGGCTGGGCGGCGGATGACTGGGATCGCCTCGCGGCCGGCATTGTGGCGGGACACATCCTCGAATGTGGTGCCCAGTCCTCCGGCGGCAATTGCCTGCACGACTGGCGCTCGATTCCAGATCTCGCGAACGTCGGCTATCCGTTGGCCGACGCGTCCGCTGACGGGTCGTTCATCATTACGAAGCACCCGGGCACGGGTGGACGGATTTCCGTCCCCAGCGTGACGGAACAGTTGGTGTATGAAATGGGCGATCCGCATGCCTACATCACGCCGGATGTCGTCGCCGATTTCACGAGCATTCGACTGGAAGACGCGGGCGAAAACCGGGTGCGCGTCTTTGGCATCACCGGCGGGCCGCCAACCCCCTTCCTCAAGGTCTCGATCGCCTATCGGGCCGGTTACAAGGCGGTGGGCTCGTTGGTGTATGCGTGGCCGGATGCCATGGAGAAGGCGGAGCTGGCGAATCGCGTGCTACGCGAGCGGTTGGACCGCTTGGGCCTGCACTTCGATCAGGTGCTCACCGAATATGTCGGTGCCACGGCCACGCACGGTCCACTCGCCGGCGATGGTCGCGAGGCGCCAGAGGTGCAGTTCCGTATCGGGGTCCGTGGCAGTGATCGGGCCGCCGTGGAACGCTTTACCCGAGAGATCGCGCCGCTCGTGCTGAACGGGCCGCCGAGTGTCACCGGGTTCGCCGGGGGACGGCCGAAGGTGGAAGAGATTGTCGCCTATTGGCCCGCCCTGCTGGACAAGCGGGCGGTGTCCACCGCTGTGCACCTGCTTACCTGAGTCCCGGGTCTCTCATGACAACACAGTCCGTCCGCCTGTTGGACATCGCGCACGCGCGCAGTGGTGATAAGGGTGATACCGCCAATGTGGGGCTCATCGCCCTCCGCCCGGAGTGGTACCCCGTGCTCGATCAGTATGTGACCCAGGACCGTGTCGCCGCCCATTTTGCTGGGCAGATCACCGGTGCGGTAGTCCGCTTCACGCTGCCGAATCTGGGGGCGCTAAATTTTTTGTTGCACGGTGCCCTCGATGGTGGGGGGACCCTGTCGCTCAAGACCGACGCGCAGGGCAAGGTGTACTCCACCGCCCTGCTGCGCATGGTGATTGAGGTTCCATCCAGCGACGTCCGTGCGCTGCAGCTCCCGGTGATGGCGTGATTCTTCGGGCGCGCATTGTGTTCCTGTGTGTCGGGGTCATCCTGTTTGGGCTGGCCCTGCGTTCCGGCAATGAAGTGCTGCGCTGGATCGGGATTGCGAGCGTCGCGGCGGCCCTGCTGCTGCGCTTCGCCCCACGCGGGTCCTGATGCGTTCCCGCGTTCCCGAATTGTTGGCGCCGGCCGGCACCCTCGACGCGGTGCGTGCCGCCGTCGCCAATGGCGCCAACGCGGTGTACCTTGGCGCCTCTCAGTTCAATGCGCGTGATGAAGGGGCGCAGCTGTCGCTGGACGAACTTGGACAGGCGTGCGCGATCGCGCATGCCCGCGGGGCCCGGGTCTACCTCACGTTCAATGTCCTGATCAAAGCGGCGGAGTTGCCGGACGCGCTACGCTATCTCGGTGCGTGCATTGATCGCGGCATTGATGCGGCGATCGTGCAAGACCTCGGGGTGGTGCGATTGATCCAGCAGGTGTATCCGCAGCTGGAAGTCCACGGCAGCACGCAAATGACGGTGCACGATGTCAGTGGCGCACGGGTCATGCAACAGCTCGGGATCGAGCGCGTCGTGTTGGCACGTGAGAATACCCTCGAGGATATCCGGGCCATCCGTGAAGGCGTGGCCGAGCTTGGGCTGGAGACGTTCGTGCATGGTGCGCTGTGCATCTCCTACTCTGGCCAATGCTTCATGTCCGGGATGATCTCGGAGCGCTCGGCGAACCGTGGTTCGTGTGCGCAGTCATGCCGGAAGGATTACACGCTGACGGATGACGATACGGGCGCCGAGCTGGATCGTGGCTTCCTGATCTCCGCCAAAGATCTGGCCGCCCATGAGCATTTGGAAGCTATCGCGGAGCTCGGCGTCGGCTGTCTGAAAGTGGAAGGGCGAAAGAAGAAGCCGGAGTATGTTGCCACCGTGACGAAGGCCTATCGCGGGTGGCTTGATGCGCTCGCGCGCGGTGAACGCGGCCACGCGCCGCAGCCAGAGCAGGTCGAGTCGCTGGTGCAGATCTTTAGCCGGGGCAACACGGGCGGGATGTACGGCGGGCGCCAGGGGCGTGACTACATCACGCGCACCCAGCCAGACAACCGCGGGCTTCCGGTGGGTACCATCGTCAGCCGCGATGGCTCGGCGTTGGTCGTTGAGGTGAACCGACCGTTGGCCGTTGGCGATGGCATTGGGCTGGAGCCGCCGGCGGAAACATCGGGGGCATCGGTCGGTGGTACGGTCGAGACCGTGCGCACCCTTGGGGACCGCGGTGGGCGGTACCGACAGGCCATCACCCTGCGCGTGGCCATCGGGCGTCATGCTGCGGTGGCGGGCTGGCAGGTGGTACGCTCCAGCAATGCGACGCTGCTGCGTGATGCACAGGCCACGTATGCGGCGGTGCAGGTGCCGGAGCGTGTGGGACGTCAGCGGGTCGATGTGCGGGTTTTCGGACAGGCCGGCAGCCCGCTCAAGGCGATCTGGCAGTGTGGCGAGCTTGAGGTCACGGTCCGCGGCGAGGTTCCACTGGTTCCGGCCAGTAAGCGGGCGCTCGATGTGACGCAGTTGCGTGAGCAGTTTGGGCGACTCGGTGACACGATGTTGGTCCTCGGGCATATCGACGGGACGGGACTGGCGGACGGGCTCTTTGTGCCAGTGAGCGAGCTCAATCGCCTGCGGCAGGAGGCCACGGTCCAGCTCCTGGAACAGGTGGGGTGGGCTGCGTCCACGCAGGAGGCGATTCGCGACGCTGTCATTGCCGATGCGCTGGCCGCCCTCCCAAGGCAGGCGGCGGCGTCGGAGGCACCCGCGCCAGACGGCGCGCCCTTTGCCCTCCGGGCCGTGGTCTACGGAGTGGATGACGCCCGCGCCGCAGCGGCCGGCGGTGCCACCGAGATCGTGCTCGATCCGTTTCTCCGGCATCCCGCCCCTCCGGTGTCACGGGTGCAGGCGTTGCGCACCGAGTTGGCGGAGCAGGGGATCAGCCTGCGGTTGCGTACGCCCACCATCATTCGGCCCGCAGAACGCCGCGCGCTCGCGAAGTGGATGGACAGCGGTCTGCCGTTGTTGAGTGGCCACCTGGGGTTGGTCGCCGAGGAAGGGGCCGTGGGACGGGACGTGATTGCGGACTACGCCACCAATGTGTTCAATCCCCACACGGCGGCTTTGCTCTTTGAGCTGGGCGCCAATCGCATTGTCGCATCGATCGAGCTCACGACGGCGGAACTCGGTGCCTTGGTGGCCCCGTGGCAGGGCCGCGGCTTTGATGTC